>JBKPSJ010000093.1:0-12735 GCA_046765875.1 Actinomycetota bacterium | reverse complement strand
ATCGTCACCGGTCGCGGGCCGCACATGACTCATGACCCAAACCTAGCTGCCTGTCCGGACGGTTCCGGCGGACCGTGCGGAGATCCTTGCCGCCCTCCCCGCACGAACGAGTTCAGCGTGGACGAGCGGTCGTCGCGGTCTCGGCGCCGTCGAGTTGCTCGGCTGTCACTGCCGCCTTGTGGCCGGGGATCTCAATCTGAACCTGGTTTGCGTTCTTCGCCGCTCCTGCGGCCGACGGTTGTCGGGATCAGGGCGCTGAAGCCCAGGCCTGGCACCTTGCCCTTGCGGGAGATCTGTCTAGCGGTGAGCTTGTGGGCCTACCGCATGAGCGACCCTTCGGGCTGGCGACCGCCCCGGGTTCCGTTAGGCGTATCGAAGCTCATTCTTGTTCCGTGTCGCTGTTGCGTGCCTGAGGAACGGTTTTCCCCTTGAACGACATCTGTTCGTGAAGTCCCCAGCTAACGATGCGTTTGGGTGTGATCCTGAACATCTCTTGGTCGAAGCCGGGACCTAGTTCGCTTCCACCGCTGTCGAGTACCTGCGCCTCGCCCCGGATCTCAATCCCTCGGGCACGCCAAGGGTTTACGGATGCGAGATCGTCAACGACGAATGCGACCTTTGGGTTTCTGAGCACGTCCCGGTACTTCTTGCGCTTGGCGAAGTTGTGGCCGCCGATGTCGATGGTGTCGAGATCGGTGTTGTAACGGAAGCTGGTCGGTACGACATGCGGCGTCCCATCGGAACCGACTGTGGCCAGACGGCCGAGACGGACACCCGACAGAAGGTATTCGCGCTCGTCGTCGGCGAAGACGTTCATGAAGAATCTCCTTTCCAAGCCCGGCCAGGGGGTCGTTCCCCCGGTGCGATGACGGGTCCGGGAGGGCAACAGGGCCACGACTCTGACCCCAGCGCGACCGGCTCACATCACCGCACCAGACTACGCACCCCTCCCCACCGGCTCCTGACACAGAAGAGACCCATGCGCGGCAATCGAGCGATCCGGAAGATGTCTCAACTTGCTAGACGCGTTCGCCTGGCGGGACCTGTGCGCGGGGTGCGAGGCGCGGGCGGCGTCGAAGGGGCGTTTTAGCTCGCCGAGCCCGACCGGCTGGTCCTCCGGTTCGCTGTGATCGGTGCGTGGGAGCTTCTGACCGCGCTGCCGCCGCACGTTACTTGTAACAGGTGGTCGACTGATCTCGAGTTCTCGACGCCGGGCTCGGCGGTGACGTGTGCCTTCACCTGCTCCAGCAGAACCTCTCGTTGCTTCGGCGTCGATACGGTCACGGGCTCGAAGTCCGCGGAACCGGACGCCGGCGTAGATCCGGGGAGTCGTGCGTTGGCTTCTGATGTCGCCGACCCGCCGCCCGGGGATCCTCGAGGACATAACCTCGCCGGTCCGGAAGACGACGCGCTTCCGGAGATGGCCCGCTCGATTCGGGAGGACGGTACTCGTAGCCGTCTGGCTCGTGTTGCCTCACAGGCGGGATCTCAGCACGTCGACCTCGCAGCCTGGCGAGGACGGATCGAAGCCGTGCTCGACCAGCCAGCGGACCGCCAGCAGGCTGCGTAGTGACCACCACGCGCGGATCACATCGAAGTCGACCTCGGTGCCGTAACCGGCGACGACGTCGCCAAGGTGCTTCTCGTGTCCCAGCGTCAAGGTGGCCAGATCGAACAGGGCATCGCCGTGGCCCGCCTCGGACCAGTCGATCACACCGGTGATCTCGTCACCGTCGACGAACACATGGGCGATCTGCAGGTCGCCGTGGGTAAACACCGGTGTCCATGGCCGGAGCGCAGCCTCGGCAAGCCGGCGGTTGCGCAAGACCACGTCGGTGGGAAGGACGCGGTTCGTGACGAGCCACTCGCATTCGCCGTCGAGGTGTGATGCCAACTCGTCGGGGCTCCGACCGGGCCATGGCGGCAGCGGCGCGTCGTGCAGCATCCGTGCGGCGGCACCCGCCGCGGCCCACGCCGTCGACGACGCGGTCGACGGCTCGCCGAGGCGGCCGAGCGCCCTCCCTGGGAGGGCGGCGAGCGCGAGCACGGGCGGCTTGCGCCACAGGACCTGCGGAGTCGGGATCGGCGCCATAGCCATCGCCTCGATCTCGACGTCGGTGCGCGTCTGATCAGTGTCGATCTTCAGGAACACGTCACCGACGCGCAGGGTCGCGCGCTCGTGATGGGCAACGACGACCTCGACCTGTTCCACGTCGGCCATTTTCGTGGGGATGACCACCGACGTCACCGGATTTGCATGTGCGACTGCGCGGCTGACCTCACCGGTCGACGCCAACCCGCAGCCACTTGACGCCGGCACGGGCCAATCCGGCGGGTCAGCGATGATCCCATCGAGCCGTTGGTGACGACGAGCGGTGTCCGGCACGGTGGTGGCGCGGCTGTCACCGGCGCCACCGACCGAGCAAGACAGGTGTTCGCATCGGACGGGTCTGTCCCGAGATCGCAGATTTCACTGCGCTGTCAGAGCCGGTTGGGCCGGCTCGTCGGTGAGCCGGTGCCGCAGCCGCTCACCCTCCACGTCGACGTCTGGCAGTAGCCGGTCCAGCCACCGTGGCAGCCACCACGCCGATCGCCCGAGCAGCGCCATCACAGCCGGCACGATCGTCATCCGGACCACGAACGCGTCCACCGCGACCGCGAACGCGAGCCCGAAACCGATCTGCCGGATCAGCGCCTCCGGCGCCAGGATGAACCCCGAGAAGACCGAGATCATGATGATCGCCGCTGCTGTCACTACCCGGGCCCCGTGCGAGAACCCGCCGACCACCGCCGGTAGCGGCTCCGCGCCGTGCACGTGCTCCTCGCGCATCCGGGTAACCAGGAAGACCTGGTAGTCCATCGCCAGCCCGAACACCACGCCGATCATGAAGATCGGCAGCATGCTCATGATCGGACCGGTCTGGCCCTCGACCCCGAACAGCCCCGCCAGCCAGCCCCACTGGAACACCGCCACCACCGCGCCGAACGTCGCGGCCATGCTGAGCAGGAACCCAAGTGTCGCCTTCAGCGGTACCAGCACCGAGCGGAAGACGAGCATCAGGAGCAGGAACGCCAGCCCGACGACGATCGCCAAGTAGGGCACCAGCGCCCCGGCCAGGGTGTCGGACACGTCGATCGCGACCGCGGTCGCCCCGGTAACGGAGATGTCGAGGCCGACGTCCAGCGACCGGATCGCCGAGACGAGGTCCTTGGTCTGCTCGGTACCGGGCCCGCTCGACGGAATCACCGTCAGCAGGGCGGTATGCCCGTCCTGGCTGAAGGTCGCCGGTATCACGGCCGTCACGTCCTGGGTACGCCGCAACGTGCCGGTCAGCTCGGTCGTCACCGCAGAGGGGTCGCGAACGTCTTGGACGACGACCAGCAGCGGGCCGTTGAAACCAGGCCCGAAGCCCTCCGCGAGCATGTCGTACGCGTGCCGCTGGGTGCTGGCCGGCGCCGCGGTGCTGTCGTCGGGCAGTCCGAGTCGCAGGTGTGTCGCCGGAATCGCGAGCGTGCCGAGTCCGAGCACCGCCACCAGCAGTACGGCGACCGGCCGGCGCGTCACCAACCGGGCCCAGCGGTTCCCGGTGCGGGCCTCAGGGTCGGCCGCCGTGTCACGCACCCGGCGACCCATGATCCGGCGCCCGGCGAACCCGAGCATTGCCGGCAGCAGCGTTAGCGCGATCAGTACGGCGATCAGCACGGTCGCCGCGGCGGCGATACCCATCTGCGTGATGAAGGGGATGCCGACCACGGACAGCGCCGACAGCGCGATCACTACGGTGAGACCGGCGAACACGACAGCCGAGCCCGCGGTGCCGACAGCTCTGCCGGCGGCTTCCTGCGGGTCACGGCCCGAGGACAACTCGTGCCGATATCGCGACACGATGAACAACGCGTAGTCGATCGCCACCGCGAGCCCGATCATCAGGGCAAGCACCGAGGTGTTCGAGCTGAGGTCGACGAACCCGGTGGCTATGGTGATCCCGCTGACGCCGATACCAACCCCGATGATCGCCGTGAGCAACGGAAGTCCTGCGGCGACGATCGAGCCGAAGGTGACCAGCAGCACGACGGCCGCGACTACGACTCCGATGACCTCGGTCAGTCCCTGCGCGCCCTGCGCCTGCATGGCGTCGCCGCCGTACTCGACGGTTAGGCCGGCAGCCCGGGCCGGTTCTCCCGCCGCGGTGAGGGCGTCGCGCGACTGATCGGTCACCTCGTCGGCTTGGACCCGGTAGCTCACCTGTGCGTACGCGGTACGGCCGTCCGCGGAGACCGCCCTGTTCTGGAACGGATCCGCCACCGCGCCGACCTGTGGCGCCGTACGAAGCCGGGCGACGGTTTGCTCGATCGCGGCCTTGTCGAGGCTCCGGCCGGACGAAGCCTGGAACACCACGCGTGCCGTGGCGCCGTTGGCGGCCAGCTGCGGGAACTCCTTGCCGACCACGTCGATTGCCTTCTGCGACTCGGTGCCGGGGATCTTGAATGCGTCGGTCGTCGGACCCGACAGGGTGGCGGCACCGGCGATGCCGGCCGCAAGCAGCGCGAGCCACAGGACCAGCACGAGCCTGCGGGCTCGGAATGCGAACCGGCCGAGCCGGTAGAGGTACGTAGCCATGCCTCTGATCGTCCGTGCCGGCGATGTGCTCGCGCGTCTGGCAGGGGCAGGCTTCGCGGCGTACTGCGTTCGCGGTAGGCGCCTACTGCGACGGGAGCTCCCCGGCGCGGACGAGGCCGGTCTGGTATGCGATCACCACGAGCTGGGCGCGGTCACGGGCGCCGAGTTTCATCATCGCCCGGTTCACGTGCGTCTTGGCGGTCAGCGGCGAGACGAACAGCTTCTCCGCAAGCTCGTCGTTCGACAGACCGGTGGCGACCAGCCCGACCACCTCGCGTTCCCGCTCGGTCAGCACCTCCAGCCGTTCAGGCACGGCCGCCTGATGCAGCTCGGGCTGGGCCAGGAACCGGTCGATCAATCCACGTACCGCCTTCGGCGACAGCAGCGCGTCACCGCGCGCCACCACGCGGATTGCGTCGATCAGCTCGTCCGCCTCGACGCTTTTGCCGAGGAACCCGCTCGCGCCCGCGCGCAGCGCCTCGAACACGTACTGGTCGACCTCGAAGGTGGTCAGGATCAGTACCTTCACCCCGGCCAGCGACTCGTCGGCCATGATCTCGCGGGTCGCGGCCAGTCCGTCCAGCTCGGGCATCCGAATATCCATCAGCACCAGATCCGCACGGCTGGCGCGGGCAAGGTCCACCGCCTCCCGGCCGGTCGAGGCCTCAGCAACGACCTCCAGATCGGGCGCCGAGGAGACCAGTACCCGGAACCCGCTGCGGATCAGCGTCTGGTCGTCGGCCAGCAGCACCCGGATCGTCACCTGTGCCTCCTTCGTCCTCGGCCACGAGCGGCAGCACGGCGTGCACCGCGAACCCACCCTCGGCACGGGGGCCAGCCCGGAAGGTACCGCCCACCGCCTTGACCCGCTCCCGCATCCCGAGCAGCCCATGCCCGGTCCCCACCCCGCCATCATGGCTCGCGGCCGGGAGCCGGCCGCCGTCGTCGGTGACGTCCACGGTCAACCGGTCGGCGTCCCGGCCGAGCGCGACCCGGACCCGCGCACCGGGCGCGTGCTTGAACACGTTGGTCAGCGACTCCTGGACGACCCGGTAAGCGACCAGGTCGACCGCGTCCGGCAGCGGTTCGTCGTACGTCTCCCACTCGACCTCGAGGCCGGCCGCGGAGAACGAGCCGACGAGGCCCTTCAGCCGCGCGATCGACGGCAGCGGCTCGGTGGGCAGCGTCCCGTCCCCGGAGTCCCGGAGCACGTCGAGCAGCATGGTCAGCTCGCGCAGCACCGTCCGGCCGCCGTCGCGGACGTGACCGAGCGCCTGCTCGGCCTCGTCCGGGTCGTCTCGCAGGGTGTGCGCGGCGACCCCGGCCTGGACGTTCATCAGCGCGATGTGGTGCGCGATCACGTCGTGCAACTCGTGGGCGATCCGCAGCCGCTCCTCGATCACCCGGCGATGTGCCTCCTCCTCGCGGCTCTGCTCGGCCCGGACCGCCCGCTCCTCGATCGCCGCGATGTACGCCAGCCGGTTGCGCACCGCCTCGCCGATCGCGAAACCGAGCAGCACGATGACCGTCAGGCCCAGGCTGGCCAGCACCCCGTCGCCGGTCAGCACCGTCGCCGTACCCGCGCCGACCACGACCGTCAGGGCACAGCCCCATAGCACCGTACGCCGGCCGGTCGACGTCGCGACCGTGAAGCCCGCGATCGCTACCGC
Organism: Actinomycetota bacterium; assembly: GCA_046765875.1. GTDB lineage: Bacteria > Actinomycetota > Actinomycetes > Propionibacteriales > Kribbellaceae > DASRHY01. The sequence continues at coordinate 6,444 of JBKPSJ010000093.1, read as the reverse complement.
CAGGCCGACCGGGCTCTTCACGCCGACGAGGAAGATGTACGACAGCGCCGCGACCAGCGTCACCAGGAACACCGGTACCGGCCAGCGCCGCCGCAGCACGAGTGCCGAACACGCCAGCACGACCAGGGCGACGGCGCGCGGAGTCAGGTGCAGCTGCCGGTTATCCTCCTCGCCGGGCGCGAGGAGGCTCGCCAGAAGTACGGCGGCCGCCAGTACGACGTCCACCAGCTTCGGATGCTCGGCCAGCCCATGCCGCCAGCGCGCGGATGCGCCCATTTGCTCAGCGTAGGCGTAGCGCCGCCCGAAGGTCGTCCTCCACCCGCGGTATCCATCCGCCTACTGCACCTGAAGCAGTCAGCTGATATGTAGTGGTGGCTGCCTGGCGGGCTGGTCAGACGCGCATGACCTCGACGCCGCAGGTCTGGACAAGCTCGGCCGCGGCCTCGTCGGTCAAATCTGCGTCGGTGACGAGTACGTCTATGTCGGTTAGTGCGGCGTACTGGAAGACTGACTCGCGACCGAACTTGGAGTGGTCGGCCAGCAGAACCCGCAGCCGTGCCGACCGTACGAGCGCGCGCTTGACCGCCGCCTCGGCCTGGTTGGGAGTGGCGAGCCCGTGCTCGACGGAGAAAGCGTTGGTGCCCAGGAACGCGACGTCGGCGCGGATGGATTCCAGGTGCTGCAGCGCCCACTGGTCGACGGTGGCCTGTGTCTCCTGCCGGACCCGCCCGCCGAGTATGGCGACGTCCCCGGCACGCTGGAGCAGGGTCAGCGCGATCGGCAGAGAGTTCGTGATCGCCAGGACCCCGGGGCTCGGGGGAAAGGCGTCGGCGAGCGCGGCGGTGGTGGTCCCGGAGTCGAGGAGGACGGCTCCGGTCTCGGGGATGAATTGCTGTGCGGCGGCGGCGATCCGGGCCTTTTCCGAGGCGTATGTCGTCCGTGCGGCGACGGGCGGCTCATGGGCGACCGGCTCGACCGGGACCGCTCCACCGTGGACGCGCCGCAGCAATCCGCGCTCCTGGAGGAGGAGCAGGTCTTTGCGGACGGTCTCGTGGGTGACGCCGAGCTGTTCTGCGAGACCGTTGGCGCTGACCTGTCCGCGCGCGTGGAGATTCTCGAGGATGACCTGGTGCCGCAGCGCGGCGAGCTGGACCTCTCCGGTGGCTGACGTGGGGTGGTTCATGGCCGGATCAGGACCTTGATCTCGTGGCCGCTCGAGGCGGCGGTGAAGGCTTGCTCTGCCTGGCTGAGCGGGAACTGGGCAGTGACGAAGTCCGTGGCCGTGACCGCGCCCGCCTGCAGCATCTCGATCGCCTTGGTGTAGTCGTCCGAGACATACGTGGCGCATCCTTGGATGCGGATCTGGTTGTCTTGCACCGCGATCGTGGGGACGAGGACGTCGGCCGACGGGACTCCGACGATGGCGACGGTGCCGCCCTTGGCGGCTAGGTGGATGGCGGCGACGATCGTTGGCTGGATGGCTACGCAGTCGAAGACCACGTCGGCGCCTTCGCCGAGGGTCGCGCGGGCCTGGTCGATGAAGTCCGCCGCCGACGAGTCGATCACCGCGTCCGCGCCCTGGCGTACGGCGATCTCGCGCTTGACGACGAGTGGGTCGGTCATGACGATCCGCCGTGCTCCCTCGTACTGTGCGACCGCGAGTATGAGCAGGCCGATGGTGCCGCAGCCCATGATGACGACGGCCTTGTCCTTCAGCGGGCCGGCGATACGGCCGGCGTGTACCGGCGTAGAGAGCGGTTCGATCAGCGATGCCGTGAGATCGTCGACGTCGTCGGGGATGAGGTGCACCCGGTCCGCGCGGATGACGAATTCGTCGGCCATACCGCCCTGAGGGTAGCCGCAGCCGAAGAACTGCAGGTTCTCGCACAGGTTCTCCCGACCCTGGCGGCACTGCTTGCAGTCCCGGCACGGCAAGGTCGGCTCGACCGTCACCCGGTTTCCCACGGCGGGTGACGTCACGCGCGACCCGACCTCGGTGACGACACCGGTCACCTCGTGCCCGGGGTAGTAGGGGATCGGGATCACCGGATGGCGGCCGTGTAGTGCGTGGGTGTCCGAGCCGCACACGCCGACAGTGATTGTGCGTGCGCGGACCTCGTTCGCTGCCAGATCGACCTGCGGCTCGGTGCGCAGCTCGACCGTGTCGAGTCCGGTGATGAGGATGCGGCGGATATCGCTCATGGCGGGGCCTTTCAAGCTTGCGGGTGGATGGGGTGACGGTGATGCCGTCGACCCCTCGGGAGCCGGGGGCCCGGTCGACGGTGGTCGTGGAAAGACATGCGGAGCGGCCCCAGGCGAGGGCGCGGGTCATCCGGTCCTCGTGACTGCCGGGCCGGGCAAGCCAGCCGGCGAGGAACGCATCACCTGCTCCGGCGGTGTTGACCGGTACGAGCGTCGGGCCGCTGCCGTGTAGTACGTGGGTTCCGTCGGTGTGGATGGCGCCCTCGCTCCCCATGCTCACCAACAGTTCGATCCCGCTGTCCGCCGCGAGTCGGCGGGCCGCGTCGGCCACGTGGGGCAGGGCAACTGTCGCGACGTTGGAGCCGACGAGCTCACCGAGCTCGATTCGGTTCGGCGCAAGCAGATCTGCCCTGGCGCGCGCGGCAACTGTCAGCGGCGGGCCGGACACGTCGACGACGCAGCGAACCGAATGCCGGTGGGCGAGGTCAACGAGTTCGCCCACCATGTCCGGTGCGACGCCCGGCGGCAGAGAGCCGCAGATGGCCAGCCAGCGCTCACGGTCCTGCTCATCGGGGCGGCTGAGCACGGTTGCCAGGACGCCGAGCAGCTGGTCCAGATCGGGGCGGGCCAACGGCGCGCCCGGGCCGTTGACCTTCACCGTCTGGCCGTTCGCGAGCAGGAGGGAGGTGTTGATCCTGGTCTGGCCGCCAACGGGGACGGCAATATGCTCCAGCCGCTCAGCGGCGAGCAGATCGCCGAGGTGCTGGCCGGTCTGCCCACCCTCGGGGAGGACCGCGATCGTGCTGAGTCCTGCCGCGTGGAGGGTCCGTGAGACGTTGACGCCTTTGCCGCTCGCCTCGACCGAGATGGTTCGGGCACGGTGGACCTCGATCTCGCCGAGTTTGTCCTCCGCGAGGGCGTAGGTCAGGTCAAGGCTCGGGTTGAGCGTGACGGTGACGATCACGACGCATCTCCACCAGCGACGACAGCGACGAGGCTGGCCCTGACCGCGGCGAGTTCGTCGCGGGCGGGTCGCAGGTAGCTCCGGGGATCCACGAGCTTCTCGTCGGCGGTGATCGTTGAGCGGACCACACGGGTGAAGGTGACATTGAGGATGGTGCCGACGTTGATCTTCACCATGCCTGCCGACACCGCGGCGCGGAGCTGATCGTCCGGAACCCCCGAAGAGCCATGCAGTACGAGGGGAACCGGCAGGGCCTTGGCGAGCCGGTCGATGAGCTCGAGGTCGAGTGTTGTGGTCCGGTCGGTCATGGCGTGCGAGCTGCCGACGGCCACAGCCAGCGCGTCCACACCGGTGGCGGCGACGAACTCGCGCGCCTCGTCTGGATCAGTGCGCACACCTGGTGCGTGGGCACCGTCTTTGCCGCCGACCTCCCCGAGCTCGGCCTCGACGTAGAGACCGTTGTCGTGGGCCCAGTCGGCGGCTGCCTTGGTCGCGGCGACGTTGTCGGCGTAGTCCAGGTGCGCGGCGTCGAACATGACCGAGCTGAGCCCGCACGATGCCGTCTGATGGAGCAGATCCGGGTCCTCGACATGGTCGAGGTGGACCGAGGCATCCACCCCGGCGGCTGCAACGACGGCGACCGTGGCGGCAGCGATGGGCTGCAACCGGCCGCCGTGGAATTTCACGGCGTTCTCGCTGATCTGCAGGATGACCGGAGTCCCGGCGCGCTCGGCGCCCTGCACGATGCCCTCGGCGTGCTCCAGGGTGATGACGTTGAAGGCCGCGACACCGCGGCCCGCTGCGCGCGCCTGGGCGACGAGGTCGGCCGTCGGTACGAGCGGCATGGTTCCTCCTGGGGTTGTCTCACGATTGACGCCGGCCCGCCTTCGTACCGATCTCAGGCCACAGCCGCCGGGGTCGGCATGTCGGTGAACCCGGAATAGAGTCCGGCCGCAAGCCCGGCGATCAACGCGGCCCCGCGGCACCCGGCCTCCTCGGTCGTGGCGAGGCGGAGAGAGCCGGCGGCCTCGGTCTTGGCGGCTATCAGGGCGGCGCTGTGGGTCCACCCGCCGGCGACGACGAGACTCGTGCGCGGACCGGTGGCCCGGCTGAGGACCTCGCTGAGCCCGGCAGCCTGGGCACTGACTGCGCGTTGGGCCCCGCGCCAGACATCTCCGGGCGCAGCCGCGGGGTCGACCGTGACGTCGCCGGCACCCGGTCCGAGCGTCACTGCCCCAGGCACGTCCGGCGCGGCCTCGGCCGCGCGGTCGAGATCGGCGAGTCCGCCCCGGCCTACGCCGAGCGTCGCCATGACCTTGCCGAGGATCAGGCCCCCCTGCGTTGCGCCGAGGAGGCACCAGCGGTCGCGGACGGCGTTCCAGCCGACGGTGACGCCCTGGCCGGTCAGGCTCTCGAGGACGTCCTCGGCGAGACCAGGCGCTGCGGTGCGCAGGATGGCTTCCGCGGTTCCGCAGGAGTCGAATTCGGCACCTGGCGCCTGGCAGCCCAGGCCGACCGCTGCCGCCTGATGGTCGTGTCCCGCGACGGAAAGGACGGCGCCATCGAGGGCCGCCAGTGGGCCGGTCCGGACCATCCCGAGCGGGGTTCCAGCCGGCACCAGATTCGCGAGCAGTGACTCACTCGCACCCGACCAGTCGAGCGCTTCCGGCCACGGACGGGCGGTGTGGAGGTCGAGCCACCCAGTGCGCGACGCGAGCGAGAGTTCGCTGGCTTGGTCACCACCGAGGCCCCGGACGATCCATTCTGCGACGCTGTAGCGTCGCCGGGCGGCCGCCGTAGCGGGGACGTGCTCGCGCAGCCAGCGGTGCTTGGTCAGGCCCCACTGAGTCCAGGCAGGCAGGCCGGTACGGCGCGAGAATGTCGCGCCGCCGATGTCCTCACGCAGCGCCCGCAGTTGGGACTCGTCGCGGTGGTCGTGCCACGCGATCACGGGAGCCAGTGGTGTGTCGTCGCCGTCGGCGAGGATGCCAGACTCGGCCATGCTCGCCACCCCGACGGCGACGACACGGTCGCCCGGGCAGTGCCCCAGCGCGTCCGCGAGGGCGGCCATAGCCGCCTCGAGCAGATGCCCACCAGTGGTCTCCTCACCGAACGCGGTCGGCGTCCACACGGTTCGAGCACGTCCGACGGCGAGTTCCTCCCCCTCAGGCGTGAGGAGGAGCGCCTTGACCGACGTCGTACCGGCATCCACACCGGCGAGGAGCGAGCGCACCACAGAGACTTCCAAATGGATTCCGTTGGGGTTTTCTGCATATGGTTGTAAACGTTCATCCAGGTGGTTGTCAAGTGCCACGGTTCGGCGCAACCTCTCGGGCGTGCGGACCGACCCGTGCGACTCAGCGTGACCGGTAACGATCCGTCCTGACGACAGGCCAGCGCCCTAGCGTCTCCACGGGAGTGCGCCCAGCAGCGACCGCGGCACCCAGCTCGCAGTGATGATCAACCAGCGCCGCCAGAACGACGATGGCGAGTGGGTTGACGCCGAGCCGACCCGGCATGTGGTGCGGGCGTTCAGGACGCTCGCGGAGAACGTCGTTGAGTCGCTGGCAAGGAGGGATCGGGTCTTCGTGCATAGCACCGTGCCCGATACTGCGAGCCAGTCCTTCGAGTCGGTCTCGGAGGATCACGTCCCAGCGGTCCAACGCGGATACAGCCTCTCGAGCCGCACCGTTCGGACCCCTTGGCGGGCGGTCGAGAGAATGCCAGGAGAATCGAGAAGGGAGATCCAATGACACAGCGACGGTCAGGCCCGGGTGCGCAAACTGCGCTCAGTGTTGCCGGCGGCGCGGAACGACGACACCAGCGGTGGGTGATCGGATGAGGCAGCCGCCGGTCGGAACCCCGCCTGCATCTCTCGACCGCGTTCGAGCCGCCGCCAGCTCGCCGCATGCGCAGCTCCTCGCCACTGAGCACTGGAGCTTGCTGGCCACCCGCAGCATGACCTGGAACGAGATCTTCAGCCGCACGGGCACGTATCTGACCGTGTTGTCGGCGACCGTCATCGCGCTGTCGCTGGTGGCAAACGCGACCGGCTTCGGTCGCGATTTCCGGATGTTCGCGCTGCTGGTCTTGCCGGTTGTCCTACTCGTGGGCGTGGGAACCTTCTTCCGGCTGGTCGAAGCCGATATCGAGGACGCCTGGCTGGTGATCGGCATGAACCGGCTACGGCACGCCCACATCGAACTCGCACCGGAGCTGGAGCCGTACTTTGTCGCAAGCCATCACGACGACGCGCCGGGCATGCTGCAGACATATAG
>JBKPSJ010000092.1:0-4356 GCA_046765875.1 Actinomycetota bacterium | reverse complement strand
CGATCAGCCCCTCCTGATCGGAGTCGGGGACGCGGAAGCTCACGTTCTCGAACCCCAGGTGGCCGCGTGAGTCCCTGAGTTCCTCGGTGCCGGACACGATCGCGGACTCGGTGTCGAGGATCTCGGTGATCCGGTCCGCCGAGGTCATCGCCTCCTGTCCCATCGCGAGGATGAAGCCGAGCGACTCCACCGGCCAGATCAGCGACAGCATCAGCGTGATGAACGCGACCAGCGTGCCCAGCGACACCGAGCCCTTGCCGACGGCGAGGGCGCCGAGCAGCAGCACGATCACGAGGGTGAGGTTCGGTATCACCTCGAGGAAGGTCCAGAACCGCGACGCCAGCCGGACCTTCTCCACCGACGTGCCGTACAGCTTGACCGCGCCCGCGTCGAACTGCGACTTGACGTGTTCGCGCCGGCCGAACGCCTTGATCACCCGGAAGCCGAGCGCCGACTCCTCGATGTGCGTGGCCAGGTCGCCCTGCTGGTCCTGCACCCGCCGCGAGATCGTCAGGTAACGCTTCTCGAACCGCAGCGACAGCAAGATGATCGGTACGGCGGCCAGCAGCACGACGATGCCCAGTGGCCAGTACAGCTTGAGCAGCAGGATCGTCACCACGATGAGCTGCAGGATGTTCGTCACCAGGAACAGCAGGCCGAAGCCCATGAACCGCCGGATCGTCGACAGGTCGACGGTGACCCGGGACAGCAACTGGCCGCTCTGCCACCGGGTGTGGAAAGCCATCGGCAGCGACTGCAGCCTCACATAGAGGTCCTGTCGCAGTGCGGTCTCCAGCCCGGTCACGGCGCGCGACTGGACCCAGCGGCGGATCAGGATCAGCAGGGCCTCGCTGACGCCGAGCGCGAGCGCCAGCAGGCCGAGCGGCAGGAGCAGGTCGATCTCGTGTCGGCTCACCGGGCCGTCGATGACAGCGCGGGTGACCAGCGGGATGGCGAGACTGACGGCGATACCGGCCAGTGCGCTACCGAACATCACCACGAGTCGCCATACATGGGGGCGGAGGTAGGGGCGGAGTCGCCACAGGTTGCGGGTTCGGGGACCGACGGGGACCGGTTGGTCAGACGGCATCAGCTGGTGGGCACCCCCAAGAAGGTCGGCTCGTGCGCGGCGGAACACACGCGCAGTTTTCGATTATCCCTCCACCACGATCGCGGTCCAACCAGATTCGGGCAGGTCCGACCCCGGCCGCGTCCTCAGCGTCCGCCGGTCGATCGAGCGGAGTCGAGTGGTTGTGTGCGGTCGCGTTCGGCTGGCCTGTGGAAAGCGAGTGGATCGACGACCCCGCGAAGGAGCAGGATGGCGACCATGAGTACACACAGCCTGCGTGAGCTTCACGCAGATCTGGGCAACGTCGTGTGGGAGGTGGCGTACACCGGAGAGGAGGCGGTCGTCACCGACAGCGGCACCGAGGTAGCAGTCATCATCAGCATCGCCGAGTACGAACGGCTCCAGACGCGAACCGACCGCGCCGCCGTATCGAGCAACTGACAGCGAGCGGGCGCACCATCCAGCGCCCCCGCGGCCGCTTCAGCCGGACCTACGCTGGCGGCTCTCAGAACTCACCAGCCACCCGCAGCGGCGACCCGCCGGTCGTCCGGTTCGCCGGCGGGCGCTGTCGCGTGTGCGGTTGTGCGGTGCAACCTTGACTCAGCGGGCGAGATATCGCTCGGCCAGAGAGGGTGGGGCGCAGGCCAGCCAGCCGTCGACGACCGCGTCGCGGAGGGCATCCGGACCGATCTTGTCGAGCTCGACGAGCACGGCCGCGAACCCGTTGAAGTGCGGGATGGTGAACAGGCCCGCCGTGCCGGCGGCAAGCACGGCTTCCTTTTCGGCCAGATCGGCCACGCGTACCGCGACGATTGGACCCTCCGGTGGTGGCACGTCGCCGTACCGCCTGAGGTCGGCCTTGCTGAACGGCCGTTCCCAGGCGAAGGCCTTCCCGCTCACCGACCAGCTCAGGTGGCCGTGACGCTCCCCTTCGACCACCTCCGGCAACTCCGCCGCGATCCGAGCGACATCGTCGAGCCCGACCATGCGTGGCACTGTACCGTCAGGAAACACGTGACACCGGGCCGGTGACGGCCGCCCGGGTATTACTTGGGGCCGACGGGGCGCCAGCCGGGCGGCGGATCTTCGCCGACGCGGCCGTCGACGGCCTCGCGGATCAGGTCGGCGTGACCGGTGTGCCGGCCGTACTCCTCGACCAGATCGGAGACCAGCCGGCGCAGGTTGGCGTGCTGACCGTCGACGGAGACGTGTGCCTGCTGGTCCAGGCCACCGTCGGCCAGTGCCGCGCTCAACCGCGCCCGCGAACGCTCGACCGCGTCGTCCCACAGCTTGTAGAGCGTCTCGGGCGAGTCGTCGGCCGCCGAGTTGAACTCCCAGTCGTTGTCACCGTCCCAGCCGTTCTCGAGCCACGGCGGCCCCATCTTCTCGCCGGCGAACTTGACCGTGAACATGTAGTCCTCGTTCGCGGCGAGGTGCTTCAGCAGCCCTCCTAGCGTCAGCGACGACGTCCCGATCGTCTGCCTGAGCCCGTCGGCGTCGAGCTCGTCGGCCTTCCAGCGGAACGTCCACCGCAAGCGGTCCAATGCCCCGACCAGCTGACTGGCGTCGTCGCCGGCGAGCGGCGGTTCCCAGGGAGTCTCTGTGTTGGTCATGGCACCACCGTAGGACCTATTCCCGCCATCCTCTGTCGTCAATAGAACCGATGTCGAATTTGGCCGGCCTCGATCGTCGGTGGGGTGTCAGAGAATCCCGATCGGACGGAGATCCCGGCGATGTTGGATGAGGATGTGCATACGGACTACGGCACGCGATTGCTTCGGACGTACCTGGTGCTGTGTGCGGCGTCCACGAGCGCCTCGTCGCTGATCTGGGGCATCAACACCCTGTTCCTGCTCGATGCAGGGCTGAGCCTCACCCAGGCGTTCGCGGCGAACGCGTTCTTCACCGCCGGGATGGTGTTGTTCGAGGTGCCGACCGGGGTTGTCGCCGACACCGTCGGACGACGGGCGTCGTACCTGCTCGGAGCGGCGACGCTGTTCGGGTCGACGCTGTTCTATCTGGTGCTGTGGCAGACAACCGCGCCGTTCGCGGCCTGGGCGGCGGCGTCGGCACTGCTGGGACTCGGGTTCACGTTCTTCAGCGGTGCGACCGAGGCCTGGCTGGTCGACGGGCTGACCGCGACCGGGTACACGGGCACGCTCGAGTCGGCGTTCGCCAAGGGCCAGATCGTGACCGGCATCGCCATGCTCGGCGGAACGATCGCCGGTGGCGTGCTGGCGCAGGTGACCAACCTCGGAGTCCCGTACGCCGTGCGTGCCGGTCTGCTGGTCGTGACCTTCGTGGTCGCGTGGCGGTTCATGCACGACGTAGGGTTCGAGCCGAAGCAGCGGACGTCGGTACGTGCGGAGATGAGCGGCATCCTGCGTGCGTCGCTGGTCTACGGACTCGGTAATCGGCCGGTGCGCTGGCTGATGCTGGCCGCGCCGTTCTCCGCCGGAGTCAGCGTGTACGGCTTCTACGCCGTACAGCCCTACCTCTTGCAGTTGTACGGCAACCCGGACTCGTACGCGATCGCCGGCCTGTCCGCGGCCATCGTGGCCGGCACCCAGATCGCCGGCGGTGCGCTGGCCGCCAAGGTGACGCTCGCGTTCCACCGCCGTACGACCTTCCTGCTGGCCGCGACCGTCGGGTCCATCGTGACGATCGCGCTGGTCGGGCTCATCCCGCGCTTCTGGGCCGTCCTGGTGATGATCGCTCTGTGGGGCATGCTGTTCGCCGCCATCTCGCCGGTACGCCAGGCGTTCCTGAACGGCCTGATCCCGTCGGCCCAGCGCGCCACCGTCCTCTCGTCGGACAACCTGTTCGCCTCGGCCGGTGGTGTCGTCATACAGCCGAGCCTCGGCAAGGCCGCCGACGCCTGGGGCTACCCGGCCTCGTACGTCGCCGCGGCCGCCGTACAACTCCTGGCCCTGCCCTTCATCGTCCTGGCCCGTCGCGAGAACGCCCCCTCCGACCCGATCACCCGAACCCCGGTCTCGACCTGAGTCAGGGGATCGCGGGGCCGTCCGTACCGGGATCGAACGTCGAGCCGGTGGACAATCGTCAACACGGCCCTCACAACAACCGGACGTGGTACCTGGTCGCCAGCGACGACTGCATGATCCCGCCACAGCTCAACGGGCCATGGCCGAGCGGGCCGGCGCGTCGGTCCGCGAGGTCCCCGGCAGCCACTCGGTGTACGTCTCCCAGCCCCAGGCCGTCGCCGACCTCATCCACAGCGCGGTCGAGTCCTTCGCCTGACCGGCCTCCAACGACGACCTCGAGGC
>JBKPSJ010000091.1:0-31066 GCA_046765875.1 Actinomycetota bacterium | reverse complement strand
GAGCCCCTCTGGCTCGCGGAGGGCGCGGCCGAGTACGTCTCCTGGAAGGGGATCGAGGCGATCAGCGGACCGGCCGAAGTCGGCAAATGGGAGCAGGGGGTCATCGACGACGCGTTGCCGGCATTGTCCGCGCTGCCGGGTGACGCCGGCTTCTACCAGAACTCCGCCGACGTGTACGGCGTCAGCTGGCTGGCCGTGCGCTACCTGGTACGGCGGTTCGGACTCGACCACGTCGAGGAGTTGTACGAGGACATGGCGATGCACGGCACCGACCAGGCATCGCGGGATCGGATCCTGCTCAGTCGCACCGGCCTCACCGAGGCGACGCTGTGGACCGCTCTGCAGACGTACAGGCCGCCACGCTGAGTGGCGGTTTGACCTCACGCGGTCAGAGAGGCAGTCTCGAATGGTTCCGTCCACGTCGAGGAGGCGCAGATGAGTCTTGTTCGGAAGAAGACGATCGAGCAGTCGATCGCCGATACGGACGAACCGGAGTACCAGCTCAAGAAAAGGCTCACCGCGCTCGACCTGACCGTTTTCGGAATCGGCGTGATCATCGGCGCCGGCATCTTCACGCTGACCGGCCGCGCCGCGAAGCTGTACGCCGGGCCGTCGATCGCCCTGTCGTTCGTGCTGGCCGTGCTGTGCTACGCGGAGTTCGCCTCGACCGTGCCGGTGTCTGGCTCGCGTACACGTTCTCGTACTTCTCGCTCGGCGAGATCTTCGCCTGGATCATCGGCTGGGACCTGCTGCTCGAACTCTTGCTCGGGGCAAGCGTCGTCGCGCAGGGCTGGTCGACGTACGCGGCGTTGTTCCTCGATGAGATAGGCCTGGGCTGGCCGTCGTCGATAGGGCCGGACGCGGACGTCAACGTACTGGCGATGCTGCTGGTCCTGGCGCTGGCGGCGCTGGCGACGATAGGCATCAAGGAGTCGCTGCGGGTCAACCTGGTCCTGGTCTCGATCAAGGTCTTCATCGTCGTGTTCGTGATCGTGGCCGGGCTGTTCTACATCAACGGCGACAACCTGACGCCGTTCGTGCCCCCGAGCGTGCCGGCCGCCGACGAGAGTGTGTCGCTGACCACTCCGCTGTTCCAGGCGATGCTCGGGTTCACGCCGTCGACGTTCGGCGTGTTGGGCATCATCTCGGGCGCGTCGCTGGTGTTCTTCGCGTTCATCGGGTTCGACGTCGTGGCGACGACCGCCGAGGAGGCCAAGAACCCGCAGCGCGACCTACCCCGCGGCATCCTCGGCTCGCTGGCGATCTGCACCGTGCTGTACGTGCTGGTCACGATCGTCATCACGGGTATGCAGCACTACCCCGACATCAGCGAGGAGGCCGCTCTCGCCGACGCGTTCCGCCAGGTCGGCCAGGACGGTTTCGCCACTCTGATCTCGGTCGGCGCGGTGGCCGGTCTGACGACGGTAGTGCTGACGCTGATGATCGGCGCCGCCCGGGTGCTGTTCGCGATGAGCCGCGACCACCTGATGCCGCCGAAGATCGGCCGGACGCACCCGAGCTGGGGTACGCCGTACCGGATCACCATCGGGATCGGTGTGGTCGTCGCGATCGTCGCCGGGGTCACGCCGATCGGCAAGCTCGAGGAGATGGTGAACATCGGCACGCTGGCCGCGTTCACGCTGGTCTCGATCGCGGTGTCGGTGCTGCGCCGCAAGCGGCCGGACATCCAGCGGGCGTTCACGGTGCCGGGCAACCCGGTGGTGCCGATCCTGGCTGCGCTGATCTGCCTGTACCTTGCGCTGAACCTCTCGATCGAGACGTGGCTACGGTTCGTGGTCTGGATGGTGATCGGGTTCGTGGTGTACGGCCTGTACGGCTACCGCCGCTCGCGGGTCGGCCTGGAGGAGCGCACCGGTGAGGTGACGCACCCCTGAGCGGGCTCTGACCGGGGGCTCGTAGCATGCCCCCCATGCCTACGAGCGTCGCGATAGCGGTGATCACGCACCGCCGCCCCGGGCTGCTGACGGCGTTGCTGGCCAGCCTGGACGCGCAACGGCTGTCCGACCCGGACGCGTACGCGGTGCGGATCGTTGTGGTCGACAACGATCCGGCCGGCTCGGCGGCCGACGTGCTCGCCGAGGCGGCCAAGGAGGCGACGTACCCGATCACGTCCGCGGTCGAGCCCGAGCCGGGGATCCCGTTCGCGCGCGAGGCGTCGGTACGGCTGTGCTGGGACGACGACGCGCTGATCTTCGTCGACGACGACGAGATCGCGCCGCCCGGCTGGCTGGACACGCTGCTGACCGTGTGGCGCAGCAGCGGCGCCGACGTCGTGACGGGGCCGGTGCAGGGCCGGATCCCCGACGGTGCGCCGGACTGGAACCGGCACAGTGACGTACACAGCTCGGTCGGCAAGCACCGCACCGGCGACGTGCTCGACAAGGCGTACACGAACAACACGCTGGTCGCGCAACGCGTCTATCACGCGGTGACGCCTGCGTTCCATCCCGCGTTCCGGCACACCGGGTCCAGCGACCTGCGCTTCTTCCTGCGGGTGCACCGGGCCGGCTTCCGGATCGTGTGGTGCGAGGAGGCCGTGATCACCGAGGAGGTGCCACCGTCGCGGACGACGCTGAGCTGGCTGATGCGGCGCGCGTTCCGGTCCGGCAGTGGCGACACCATCAGCCGGCGGCTGATCGCGCCGGGCCCGGGGTCGTACGCGCGCAGCATCGGGCTGGCCGCAGCGCGTGTGGCGTCCGGGGTCGGGTACACGCTCGGCGGTATCGTGACCGCGCGGAAGCGCTACCTGATCAAGGGATTCCGGCGTTTCTTCTCCGGTGTCGGCAGCTTCGCGGGTCTGGTTGGCGTGAACTATGACGAGTACAAACCCCAACAGCAACGGTCCTGAGCTCACCGTCGCCGGTGTCTGCGAGGCGATCTGGGAGACCGAGGCCGAGTTGTCCCTGCTCGACTGGCAGGTCGGCGATGTGTCTGTGTGGCCGCTGGTGCGGATGCGTGTGTTCCACGACCTGACCCGCCGTTCGGGGTTGCTGGGCGACCCGCATCCGGTACGTCGTACCGCCTCCGACCGCGTCCGGCTGGTCGGGCGGCACGCGGTCGCGCTGGTACGCCGCAACCCGTTCCTGGCCCGCGGCCCGTACCAGGCGGTGGTGGTGCCGCACCACCGCAAGCTCGGCGGTGACGACGTGTACTCCGCGCAGGTCCGTGCCGAGCTCAGCCGATCCGCGCTGGTGCTCGACACCGACCGGCACAGCACCGCGCTGCCCGGGTCGTACACGCTGGACTTCTTCGTCTCGTTCGCCGGCGTCACAGGCCGGCTGCGGCAGCGGCTGCGCCCGGGCGGCGGTCTGGCGGCGGCCGACGCCGACAAGGCCCGGCAGGCCGCCGACGCACTGGAGAAGCGGACCGGGTTCCGACCGCCGCTGACCGGCCTGGTATCCCGCGAACTCAACAAGCACGTCGCGCTTCGATCGCTGCACCGGCGACTGCTGCGACGGCTCAGGGCGAGGACCTTGTACGTCGTCGTCGGGTACTTCCAGCAGCATGTGATCGGCGCGGCCCGGGACCTGGGCATGCCCGTGATCGAACTGCAGCACGGGACCATCACTCCGTACCACCTGGGCTACAGCTATCCCGGGCGGCCGCAGGTGGGGCAGCAGCCGGACGAACTGTGGTGCTTCGGGCGGTACTGGGCCGAGACGGTCGAGCTTCCGGTCGGTACGTCGACCCGGGTGGTCGGCTCACCGCAGGTGTACCGCCGGGCAGGCGCGAACAAGGACCCGCGGCTGGCGTTGTTCTGCTCGCAGGGCACGGTCGGGCCGAGGCTGCTGACGATGGCCGGCGACCTGGCCGCGGCACGGCCGGACCTGCGGGTGGTGTTCCGGCTGCACCCGAGTGAGCACCGGTCGGACTACGCCACAATGCCGGCCGGGGTCGAACTGTCCGCGGGGGATGTGAGCCAGACGTACGACCTGATGGCGGCCGCGACGTACCAGGCCGGGGTGTCGTCGACCACGCTGTTCGAGGGGATGGCGATGGGGTGCCGCACGATCGTGGTGGGTCTTCCCGGCTGGGAGTACATGGCTCCGGCGGTCGACCGCGGCGACGCCGTGCTGGCGCACGACTCCGCCGACCTCGCCCGCCTCATCGACGACGCCCCGCTGTGTCTGGACAGCACCGGCTACTACGCCCCCCCGCTGCCGCGGCTCACCCGCTGATCCTGCTCGAGTCGACGACTAGGTCCTCCGGTGGAGCCGCGGCCTCCTTGGCGGTGTTGTACTGGGTCAGGTCGAGCCCGCCGGAGTCGGCAAGGGCGCGCGTCTCGAGGCGGACCGGCCGGGCGGTGCGAACGTCGACCCACAGCACGCCCTGACCGTCGTCGAGCCCGACGCAGCGGACCCCGTCGACCAGCTTGATGGCGGTCTTGGTGAACCTGCGGGCGGACTCGGCGAGTACGTCGTCGACCGTGCTGTCCAGATCCGTGAGGTCGGTGAATGCGGCGTAGTCCGGGTCGGTGACCGATGCCTTCACCCAGCGGCCGCGCAGCATCTCGATCACCGCGTCGGCCTGCCGCTTCGGCAGGTGCTTGCGCCACGCGGCGTCGGTGAGTTGCAGGTAGGTGATGTCGCCGATCCGCACGACCCGCGCGGGCGCGCCGTCGGTGGTCACGGTGCCGTGCGCGCCGGCCTTGGCGAAGCTCAGGTCGACGACGGTGGTCGTACCGCCGTCCATGAACGTTCCGGTGATCCGCAGGGTGTTCGTCATCGCGAGCGCCGCCTTGGCCCGGGCCACGATCGCCGCCGCCGGCAACGCGGCGACGTTCCGCGACCCCTGTGACGGGGTCTTCGATGGGGTGTTCGTGGGGGACTGCGCGGGTGCCCGCGTCGCGGTCGGGGGCAGCGTCCCGTTCTGCGACTTGGCGGTGACGGCCGGCCCGGGAGCCGCGTCATCACCGGAGCCGCAGGCGGTCAGCAGACCGGCCGAGACGGCGGCGAGCACGCATATCGCGAACCCCCGGCCCATGACGGCTTCCTCCCCCCAAGACGTCCGTGCCTCGCCCCGTCGGCTAAGACGGCTCCTGCGGCGCCCCGCGAGGCGCAGCGCCCTTCCACGTTGTACCCATCGTGCCTGACGCCGTCCTTGTTTCACAGCGTCACAGCGGGTCAGTGAGGATCAACGCGGGGTGGGCGCCGCACAGCCGGCCGCTGGAGGCTCAGGAGTGGCAGGAGATCAGAGGGAGGCGACGCGGCGGGGGAGGAAGCGGCTGCCGGTGGTCTTCTCGGCGATGCCGGTGCGGTCCAGGTACGGTGTGACACCGCCCAGGTGGAACGGCCAGCCGGCGCCGAGCAGCATGCACAGGTCGATGTCCTGCGGCTCGGCCACGACACCCTCGTCGAGCATCAGCCGGATCTCCTCGGCCAGCGCGGACAGCGCCCGGTCCCGGAGCTCGTCCGCCGTCGACGGCGACGAGCCGACGTCCATCAGCTCCAGCACCTGCGGGTCGACCGACGGCTTGCCATCCGGTCCCCAGGTGTAGACCGAGGCCTTGTTCGCCTCGACCAGCCGGCGCAGGTTCTCCGAGACGCCGTACCGGTCCGGGAATGCGGCATGCATCGTCTCCGCGACATGCAGTGCGACCGCCGGGCCGACCAGCTGGAGCAGTACGAACGGCGGCATCGGCAGGCCGAGTGTCTGCAACGCCCGGTCCGCCTCCGGGATCGGCGTACCCTCGTCCACCGCCCGGGTGACCTCGCCGAGGAACCGGGTCAGCAGCCGGTTCACCACGAACGCCGGCGCGTCCCTGACCAGCACGCAGGACTTCTTCAGGCCCTTGCCGACCGCGAAGGCCGTCGCCAGCGATGGGTCGTCGGTCTGCTCGGCCCGAATGATCTCGAGCAGCGGCAGCACCGCGACCGGGTTGAAGAAGTGGAGCCCGACGACCCGCTCGGGGCGCTCCAGCCCGGCGGCCATCGCGCTGACCGACAACGAGGACGTGTTCGTGGCCAGCACGGCGTCCGGGCGGACGATCTTCTCCAGATCGGCGAGGATCGACTTCTTGAGCGCCAGGTCCTCGAACACCGCCTCGATCACGAAGTCGGCATCCGCGAAGACCGATTTGTCGACAGAACCGGAGACCAACCCGCGCAGTTGAGCTGCCTTGTCGGACGAGACCCGGCCCTTCCCGAGCAGCTTGTCGATCTCGGCGTGGACGTACCCGACGCCCTTGTCGACGCGCTCCTGATCGAGGTCGGTGAGCACGACCGGTACCTCGAGCCGGCGGGCGAACAGCAGGCCGAGCTGGCTGGCCATCAGGCCGGCCCCGACGATGCCGACCTTTGTCACCGGCCGGGCCAGCGCCTTGTCCGGCGCACCGGCCGGGCGCTTGGCACGTTTGTTCACCAGGTCGAACGCGTACAGCCCGCTGCGCAGCTCCTCGCTCATGATCAGGTCAGCCAGGGCCTCGTCCTCGGCGGCGAACCCGCGGTCGCGATCGTTGTCCCGCGCCGCCTCGATCAGGTCCAGGGCCTTGTACGGCGCCGGTGCGGCACCGCTGACCTTGGCATCGGCGAACGCGCGACCGCGGGCGATCGCGTCGTCCCAGGCCTGCCCACGCTCGATCTCCGGTCGGGTCACCTCAACAGCGCCGGTGAGCACCAGCGCGGCCCAGAGCAGGGACTGCTCCAGGAAGTCGGCGGGTTCCAGCAGCACGTCGCCGATCCCGAGCTGGACAGCCTGGGAACCGGTGAGCATCTTGTTCTGGTTCAGTGCGTTCTCGACGACCACGGTCACCGCGCCGGATGCACCGATCAGATTCGGCAGCAGGAACGTGCCGCCCCAGCCCGGCAGCAACCCGAGGAAGACCTCTGGGGTCGCGAGCATCCCGGCCGCCGACGACACCGTCCGGTACGTCGCGTGCAGCGCGACCTCCAGCCCACCGCCGAGCGCGACCCCGTTGACGAATGCGAACGACGGCTTGCCGCCATCGACCAGCTTGCGCATCACGCCATGCCCGATCCGCCCCAGCGCGACGGCCTGGTCCCGGTCGGTCAGCTTCGGTACGCCGGTCAGGTCGGCACCTGCCGCCAGGATGAACGGCTTGCCGGTGACGCCGATCGCGACCACGTCTTCGCGGGCCAGCGCGGCGTCGATCGCGGCGCCAAGGCTGGCCAGGCCCTTCGGGCCGAAGGTGTTCGGCTTGGTGTGGTCGTGCCCGTTGTCGAGCGTGATCAGCGCCATCGTGCCGGCCTTCTCCGGCAGCGCGATGTCGCGGGAGTGTGCGTACGTGACGACCTCGTCGGTCTCGATCGCCACGGCGTCTGCGATCAGCTGGTCCAAGCTCACTTGGCGTCCCCTCCGGTGTAGTGCGGGTTCTCCCAGATGACCGTGCCGCCCATACCGAGACCGACGCACATCGTGGTCAGGCCGTACCGGACCTCGGGCCGCTGCTCGAACTGGACCGCGAGCTGATTCATCAGCCGTACGCCGGAGGAGGCCAGCGGGTGTCCGTACGCGATCGCGCCGCCGTACGGGTTGACCCGCGGATCGTCGTCAGCGATGCCGAAGTGCTCCAGGAACGCCAGCACCTGCACGGCGAACGCCTCGTTCACCTCGAACGCGTCGATATCGTCGATCGTGAGCCCGGCCAGCCGCAGGGCCTTCTCGGTGGCGGGCACCGGCCCGACGCCCATCACCTCGGGCTCGACGCCTGCGAACGCGTACGAGACCAGCTTCATCTTCACCGGCAGTCCCAGCTCGGCCGCGGCGTCGGCGGACGCGAGCACGCACGCGGTGGCGCCGTCGTTGATACCGGCCGAGTTGCCCGGTGTCACCCGGCCGTGCGGCCGGAACGGCGGCTTGAGACCGGCCAGCACCTCCATCGTCGTACCGGGGCGCATCGGCTCGTCGGCGGTTGCGAGTCCCCAGCCCAGCTCGGCCGACCGGGTCGCGATCGGCACCAGATCGGGCTGGATCAGCTCGTTGGCGTACGCCTTGGCGGCCCGCTCCTGCGACAGCACGGCGAACGCGTCGGCCCGCTCCTTGGAGATGCCCGGGTACCGGTCGTGCAGGTTCTCCGCGGTCGAGCCCATCACCAGCGCCGAGGTGTCGACCAGCTTCTCGGCCAGGATCCGCGGATTCGGGTCGACCGCCTCGCCCATCGGGTGCCGGCCCATGTGCTCGACACCGCCGGCGACCACCACGTCGTACGCGCCGAACGCGATCCCGGCGGCGGTGGTGGTGACCGCGGTCATCGCGCCCGCGCACATCCGGTCGATCGCGTACCCGGGTGTGGTGTTCGGCAGCCCGGCGAGCAGCGCGGCGGTCCGGCCGATGGTCAGGCCCTGGTCGCCGATCTGGGTGGTCGCGGCGATCGCGACCTCGTCCACCTTGTCCGGTGGCAACGTGGGGTTGCGCCGCAGCAGTTCCCGGATGCACTTGATCACCAGGTCGTCGGCGCGGGTCTCTGCGTACTGTCCCTTCGCCTTGCCGAAGGGAGTGCGGACGCCGTCGACGAACACGACATCGCGAAGTTCACGGGGCACGAGGTTCTCCTAAGTGTCGGCACCGCAATGCTACTCACTGGTAACACGCCCACCAACCAGCCGTCCCTGTGCCTCGGCTCACACTCGGCTCACACTCGGCTCACATGTGGCCCGAGCGCGATCCGCTCGCCGCGGCCTGAGAGATAGGCAAGATATTCGTGGCCACAACCGGTGATCGAGGCGCAGACTGAAGGGGATGGATTCCCTTTCTGGAGCTCAGATGACAAAGCTCTTCGAGACCGACGTGCCGCTGCTGTCGCGCGGGAAGCATCGCAACCCGCGACGCGGCGCGTGCTTCATGGAGTACGCGTCCTTCCTCGCCGGTGAGGCCTGGTCGGATCACCCATCCTGTACCCACCCGCTGCTCGCCTCGATCGCCCGGCACGTGAACGACTGCACGACCGATGCCAACCGGAGCCGGCTCGCGCCGATGGTCCCGTCGGTGATCGGGCTGGACCCGGCCGACCGCCAGGTGGACCCGCTGCTGGTGCTGACCGTCGTACGCAGGGCGCTGCCGGTGGTGTCCGACGAACGTCAGCACGTGCTGGCGGTGTCGCTGCTCACGGCCGAGCGAATGCTCGACGAGATCGACGGCCGCCCGGCGGGCACGCTGTCCGAGCAGAGCCGGCGGGTGCTGGAGGACGTACCGCAGGCGGCGCGGTGGGCGCGGAAGTTCACCGCGAACGCGCGGCGGCTGCCGCGGGACTTCGGCCGGCGGGTCGCGCCGCGGGCGGTCGGCTGTGCGATCGAGGGCGTCGCCCTGGCGTGCGTCGAGGACCCCGACGACCTGTTGCACACGATCCTCACCGAGGCGATCGCCGAGTGTGCCCGCTGGATGCCGAAGGAACCTTCGCGTCAGCCGGCTCTCGAGCGGGTCTGACGGATCAGGCCTCGGAGCTCCCGGAGGCCGCGGAGGCCGCGGAGGTCTCGAAGGTCTCGGACGCTGCCGGGCTAGCGGTGAGCGCATCCGCGAGCGCACGCGCGGTCAGCGCCACCTGCCACTCACGCGCGCCGTGACCGCGCAACACCTCGGCTACGACCTCGGTGTCCGGCTGTTCCGGCGGCGTCCAGGCCAGCCGGCGCACCGTGTCGGGCGACAGCAGGTTCTCGGTCGGCAGCCGGTGCTGTTCGGCGATCTCGCCGACGGCTGCGCGACAGGCCACCAGCCGGGCTGCCGCATCGGGATCCCGATCCGCCCAGGCACGCGCCGGCGGCGGTCCGTCGTACCGGGCTCCCTGCCGGGGCAACTGCGCGTCGGGCAGCCTTCGGGCGGCCGAGACCGCCTCCCACCAGACCCGCTGGTGCCGCTGGGCGCCGCGGCTGCGGAACGCCGGCAGCTTGGTGAGCTCGTCGCGGTCGGCCGGCATCGCCGAGGCGGCCTCGACGATCGCCGCGTCGGCCAGGATCCGGCCGGGGGAGATGTCGGCGTTTGCGGCGATCCGGTCCCGCGCCTCCCACAGACCGCGAACTACGGCGAGTCCGCGGCGGCTCCGTACCCGATGCATCCCCGACGTACGCCGCCACGGGTCCGGCCGCGGCTCGCGGGGCGGCGCGGCCAATATGGCGGCGAACTCTTGCAGCGCCCAGTCCCACTTGCCGTCGCGGCGCAGTTCGGCCTCGATCTTGTCGCGGAGCTCGATCAGCACCTCGACGTCGAGCGCGGCGTACTGCAGCCAGGGCATTGGCAGCGGCCGGGTGGACCAGTCGGCCGCCGAGTGCTCCTTGCGCATCCGGTACCCGAGCACCTCGCTGACCAGTGAGGCCAGCCCGACCTTGGGGTACCCGAGCAGCCGCGCGGCCAGTTCGGTGTCGAAGATCCTGGCGGGCGTCATCCCCACCTCGGCCAGGCAGGCCAGGTCCTGGTTGGCCGCATGGATGATCCACTCGGCGTCGGCGATCGCCTCGCCGAGCGCGCTCAGGCTGGGGAACGGGATCGGGTCGACCAGCGCGGAGCCGGAGCCTTCGCGGCGGAGCTGGACCAGGTAGGCCCGGTGCGAGTACCGGTACCCCGAGGCCCGCTCGGCGTCCACCGCGACCGGCCCGCTGCCGGACTTGAACGCATCGACGACGGTGGCCAGCTGCCCGGGTGTTTCGACGACGTCCGGCAGGTCCTCCCGCAACTCAAGTAGCGGCTTGGCCGCCTCGGCCACGCCGCTCTCGTTGTCGGGGGGAATCTGTTCGGGTGTCGCCATAGACCTCTTCATCGGCCTCGTTGACCACGTCGCGTCGGCATCGCGACCACTCCGGGTGGAACCGGCGGCAGGCCGGCCGCCGTGCACAGAACGTCACCCCACGCCTCGGCGTGCGGTGCCACCTCGACCGTACCGGTGACGTCGGGGGCGGGGCTCCAGGACGCGCGGATCTCGATCTCCGCCGTGGCGGCGTCGTCGGCCATCCCTCCGAAGCTCTCCGAGATCACCCGGGTCACAGTACCGCTGGGTGCCAGGTACGCCGCACCGTGCTCGACCAATGCCTCCATCAGCCAGGTCCAGCCGACTCCGCCGAGCATCGCGTCGGTGACCATCTCGGGCTCCACCGTTGCCCGTACGTACGCCACGCAGCGGAAGGTGGACTGCCACGCGTCGTTGCCGGCCGGGTCGTACAGGATAACGAGGCGTCCGGTGGCGACGTCGTCCCCATCGACGGTCACGTCGGCGCTGACGGCTGCCGCGTGCGGCGCGATCCGCTGCGGCGCCGGCATCTCCTCGACGAACACCTCCGGGCGGAACCTGGCTCCACGCAGCTGGGTCAGCGCCTCCGCGAACGCGGCCGGTGGCGCGTCGACCTGCTTGCGAGCACCCATGGTTGGAAGCCTAAAGCCGTCCGTGGCATACCGGGGACGGCGACGCGCCGGAGTCGGGTTGCGACGCCCGTGGGATCATCGCAAGGTGCCGACCGCGCCTGTCTTGTCCCGTTCGCCATTCCTGCTGGCAGCGCGCGGGGAGCAGGCGCCGCATACGCCGGTGTGGTTCATGCGTCAGGCGGGCCGGTCCCTGCCGGAGTACCGCGCCGTACGCGAGGGCATCTCGATGCTCGAGTCCTGCATGCGTCCCGATCTCATCGTCCAGATAACGATGCAACCGGTACGCCGGTACGGGGTCGACGCGGCGATCTTCTTCTCCGACATCGTGCTTCCGTTGAAGGCGGTCGGCGTGGACCTGGAGATCCAGCCGGGAATCGGCCCGGTGGTGGCATCACCGGTACGGTCACAGGCCGATCTGGCGCCGGTACGAGCGGTGACGACCGCGGAGGTCGGGTTCGTCACCGATGCGGTACAGCACCTGGTGTCACAGCTCGGTGGGGTGCCGCTGATCGGGTTCGCCGGCGCGCCGTTCACGGTGGCCTCGTACCTGGTAGAGGGCGGGCCGAGCAAGGACCACGCCAGGACCAAGGCGCTGATGCGCGCCGATCCGAATCTGTGGCACGCGCTGGCTGACCGGCTGGCCGATGTGGCGATCGCGTTCCTGTCGGTGCAGGTAGAGGCCGGCGCCTCGGCGTTCCAGTTGTTCGACTCCTGGGCGGGTGCGTTGTCGCCGCGCGACTACGAGCAGTTCGTGCTGCCGCATTCGGCAAAGGTGTTCGCCGCGCTGGCGTCGTACGGCGTACCGCGGCTGCACTTCGGCGTGAACACCGGTGAGTTGCTGCGCTTGATGAGCTCGGCCGGCGCCGACGTGGTCGGCGTCGACTGGCGGGTCCCGCTGGACGAGGCGGTACGCCGCCTGGGCGAGCCGAAACCGGTCCAGGGCAACCTCGACCCGGCGTTGCTCGGGGCCGGCTGGGACGTGATCGAGCCCGAGCTGGACCGGATCCTCGCAGAGGGCCGGGCCGCTCCCGGGCACATCTTCAACCTCGGCCACGGCGTACCGCCCTGGGCAGATCCGGACGTGCTGCACCGCATCGTCGAAGCCGTCCACGCCAAGACCGCCGCATGACTCACGTTGTCGTCGTCGGCGCGGGCATCACCGGACTCGCCGCAGCGCACGCATTGGTCGGCCAGCCGGGCGTACGCGTGACTGTGCTGGACCGCGCCACGCAGGTGGGTGGGAAGGTCATCGGTGGCGAGGTCGGTGGCATCCCGGTCGACCTGGGTGCCGAGTCGGTGCTGGCCAGGCGCCCGGAGGCCGTCGATCTGATGCGGTCGGTCGGGCTGGCCGACGAGATCGTGTACCCGGCGACGACAGCGGCCGGGCTGTGGATCGGCGAGCGGATCCTGCCGCTGCCGCCGACCGTGATGGGCGTACCGACCGACATCAGGGCCGCCGAGGACGTGCTGGGTGCGGACGGCACCCGCCGGGCCGCGGCGGAGGACGGGTCGGCGCCCGGGTTGGACAGCGACGTACCCATAGGTGTGTTCGTTGCCGAGCGGATGGGGAGAGCGGTCACCGACCGGCTGGTCGACCCGCTGCTGGGTGGCGTGTATGCGGGCCGGGCCGACGAGATCTCGCTGGCCGCGGCCGTGCCGGAGTTGTACGCCCGGCTCCGTACATCGCCGTCGCTGCTTGCCGCGGCCGAGGACGTGCGTGCCGCCGGACAGCGCACCGGCAGCGACAAGCCGGTGTTCGCGGGGCTGCGTGGCGGAGTCCACCGGCTGACCGAGCAGCTTCGGGCCGAGTTGGACAAGCAGGGTGCGATCATCCGCACCGGCTGGACCGTCAGGCGGATCACCAGACAGGACGATGGGTTCCGGATCGAGACCGGGCCGGTGCCGCGGCCCGCTTTTGAGTCCGCCGACGCGGTCATCGTCGCCACACCTGCTCGTCCGGCCGGCCGGATGCTGGCCGATCTCGTGCCTTCGGCAGCCGCGGAGCTGGGCGAGATCGAGTACGCGAGCATGGCGATCATCACGCTCGCCGTACGGCGCGACCAGTGGCCGGCCGGTGCGACTGGATCGGGCTTCCTGGTGCCCGCGATGGAGGGCCGCACCATCAAGGCCTCGACGTACACGCATCTGAAGTGGAGCCACGACGAGGATCTGGCGGTGTTCCGGTGCTCGGTCGGGCGGCTCGGCGAGGAGCACGTGCTGCAGCGCGACGACGCCGACCTGGTCGCGGCGGCCGCGGCGGACCTGCGGCTGGCGATCGGGCTCGATGCGGAGATCGTCGACAGCCGGGTTCAGCGGTGGGGTGGCGCGCTGCCGCAGTACGCCGTCGGGCACCTCGACAAGGTGGACCGGATCGAGCGTGCGGTCGAGCAGGTGCCGGGGCTGGCGGTGGCCGGCGCGGCGTACAGGGGAGTGGGGATCGCGGCGTGCGTCGCCTCCGGACAGCAGGCCGCCACCCGGGTGCGTGAGCACTTGGGCCGATTGGCGAGAATGGCCGAGTGACTGACACCCCTGCCAACGCTGGAAAGTCCAAGGCCCGCGAGCTCAACGACGTGATCCGGTACACCATGTGGTCGGTGTTCCGGGTGCATCAGCCGCTCGGAGCCGCGGACCGGGGTGTGCTCGCCGCCGGCGTACGCAAGGTCGCCGAGGCGGCAGCGGCCGATGACGTCGTGATCCGCGGCTGGTACGACGTGGCCGGGTTCCGCGCCGACGCCGACTTCATGGTGTGGTGGCACGCGCCGACGTCGGAGGCACTGCAGGCGGCGTACCACGCGCTGCGCAAGACGTCGCTCGGCCGGCACCTCGACCCGGTCTGGTCGCAGGTCGCGCTGCACCGGCCGGCCGAGTTCAACAAGAGCCACATCCCGGCGTTCCTCGCCGAGGAGCAGCCGCGGCAGCACCTGTGCGTGTACCCGTTCGTGCGGTCGCTGGAGTGGTACCTGCTGCCCGACGACCAGCGGCGTCAGATGCTGGCCGAGCACGGGAAGATGGCGCGGGAGTACCCCGACGTGCGGGCGAACACGGTGTCGGCGTTCGCGCTCGGCGACTACGAGTGGATGCTGGCGTTCGAGGCCGACGAGCTGCACCGGATCGTGGACCTGATGCGGCACCTGCGCGGTGCCGAGGCGCGTCGGCACACCCGGCTCGAGATCCCGTTCTACACCGGTACACGCACCGATCTCGGCGAACTGGTGGACCGGCTGCCATAGCCCTCGGCCCATGCCGGGCACGGTCGCCGATCACCCGCGCACTCGGCCAGTTCTGCTGGCACGTCAGCGGTCTCGCCGCGGCCGCGCTGGTGATCGACGACGACGGGCGCGGGTTCGCCCTGATCTGTCCCCTTTTGCCGATCATCGGACGCGTCTGGTCATCCGATGATCGGCAACCGGGTCAGACGACCCTGGGTTGCTGGTTGCCGGCTTCGCGGATACCGCGGCGTACGTCGACACGTACCAGCAGGACGAAGCCGATGACGAAGAAGGCGCCGAGGGCAACGATCGCCGGGCGATAGCTCCCGGTGGCCTGGTGGACCAACCCGAACACCAGGGTCCCGAACCAGGACGTACCGCGCTCGGCCGCCTGATAGAGGCTGAAGTACTCCGCCTCACGCCCGCGCGGGATCAACTGGCTGAACAGCGACCGCGACAGCGCCTGCGTCCCACCCAGTACGACGCCGATCGAGATCCCCAGGATGAGGAACGGCACGATCTGCTTCGCCGGTATGAAGTACCCGCCGACCGTGATCACCATCCAGATCAGCAGTCCGCCGAGGATCGTCCGCCGGGTCCCGTACGCCGCGGCCGCGCGGCCGAACAGCAGCGCACCGAAGAACGCCACCAGCTGGACCATCAGGATCGTCGCGATCAGCACCGACGTCGCGAACCCGAGCTGTTTCTCACCGAACGTCGACGACACCGCGACGACAGTCTGGATCCCGTCGTTGAAGAACAGGTACGCCACCAGGAACAGCAGGGTCACCGGATAGGTCCGGGCATGCCGCAGGGTGGCGAACAACTGCTGGAAGCCCTGCCGGACCACCCCGCGGCCATGTACCGCCTCGGTCGAGACAGCCGGCCGGTTCTGCAGCCCGAGGAACGGGATCACCGTGAACCCGCCCCACCACAGCCCGGCCGACAGCAGGCTGAGCCGGACCGCCATCCCCTGGCTCAGGCCGAACGTGTCGTGGCCGAGCACGAAGACGAGATTGATCGAGAGGAGGACGAACCCGCCGAGATACCCGAAGGCCCAGCCTCGCGACGACAACCGGTCCCGCTCGTCCGGACCGGACAGCTTGACCATGATCGCGTCGTAGACGACCAGCGACGACCCCAGGCAGATGTTGCCGATGAACAGCAGGAGTGTGCCGAGCTGCCACCGGCCGCCGGCGACGAACACCATGCAGCACGCCGCAAGTGCGCCGACCCAGGCGAACCCGGCCATCCACAGCTTCTGCCGGCCGGACCGGTCCGCGAGCGCGCCGACGACGGGCAGCAGCAGGGCGGAGAACAACGTCGCGATGGTGACGACGTAGAACGCCAGTGAGCCGGGGGAGATGGCGATCCCAAGCACGTGCAGGTTGGTCCGGCACGGGTTCTCGTCGGTGCCGGTCCGCCCGCATGCGGCCTTCTCCGCGACCGAGGTGAGGTACGGCGCGAACAACACGGTCCCGACCGTCGTCACGTACCCGGAGTTCGCCCAGTCGTAGAAGTACCAGGCCCGGCGTTCGCGCCGCAGCTCCTCGGTGACCTCGACGGTCGTCATGCCGCCACCCACTGGCCTCGTTCGATCAGGACGTCACGCAACAGATCGGTGCGATCGGTGATGATTCCGTCCACCCCGGCGTCGAGCAACCGGCGCATCCGGGCCGGGTCGTCGATGGTCCAGACGTGCACCTGTTTGCCCGCTGCGTGTGCCCGCCGCAACAGCCGCGGCGTCAGCACACGGACGGGCCCGACGCGATCTGGGATCTGCAGGCACGCGCCGACCCCGCGGCGGCCGCAGAACTTCATCGCCGCGACCTCGCGGACGCCGAGGCCGGTACACGGGCCCGGTCCGAGGATTCGGCGTACGGCGTCGATCCGCTGCTGCGAGAACGACGACACGCAGACCCGGTCGAGCGCGCCGGCACGGCGGAGCAGATCGGTCACCGGGCCGATCGCGTTGGCCCGCTTCACGTCGAGGTTGAGCCGTACCTCCGGCCACTCCTCGAGGACGTCGATCAGCCGGGGGATCGGTTCCCGCCCGCCGATCCGCGCCTGCGACACCTCCGACCAGGGCAGGTCGGCGATCAGGCCGGACCGGTCGGTCACGCGGTCAAGGCTGCTGTCGTGGAACGCCAGGACGACGCCGTCGCTGGTCGCGTGCACGTCGGTCTCCAGGTATCGGTAGCCGAGCCCGACGGCATGGCCGAACGCCCGCATCGAGTTCTCGTAACCCAGGTTGTCGGGGTGCTTGGCTCCACCACGGTGCGCCATCGCGATCGGGCCGCCGTACTCCAGGAACGGGAAGCTCACACCGGAAGTATGGCTGTCGCCGGCGTCGCATAGGTTCGAGCCCATGACCTTGCCGCCGAGGCCCGACCTGTGGTCGCTCCACCCGACGTCCTGCATCTCAACCACGGCTCGTTCGGCGCGGTGCCGCGGCGTACGCAGGAGGTCGCCGCGCACCTGCGGGAGCTGACCGAGACCAACCCGATGGCCTGGGTCCGCACCCTGCAGGACCGGCTCGCGGACTGCCGACTCGCGCCGGCGGGTACGTCGGCGCCCACCCCGACGAGTTCGCCGTGGTGGCGAACGCGAGCCGCTGAGTCGACTGACGACGAGATCGTGGCGGCCGTCGGGGGAGCGGTGGACGACGACACGGCGGTGGTCGTCGTCGACCAGATCAGCTCCGGTACGGCGATGGTGTTCCCGGTGGACCGGCTGGTGGCGTTGGGCCGTGACGCCGGCGTACCGGTGATCGTGCACGGCGCCCACGCGCCGGGCCAGCGTTCCTACGGTTGTCGGCGCATGCGTACAACAGCCCGGCCGGCTACGAACTCCTCGCGGACCGCCTACCTTCCTTGCCGACGGCAACGACCTGACCCGCCTTCCCGAGCGGGCCAGCCACGTGCGGGCCGCCAGGATGACTGGTGGGCTCGGGAAGGCGGGCGTGCGACCGGGCTGCCTACGATGGAGCGATGGCGGATAAGGACAGCGGCGGCGCCGAAGACGGCATCCAGCCGGCCGCACACGGCGAGGCCTACCCAGGCCCGCCCGACTATCCCGCGCCACCCGACCCCAACGCGCCGCAGCCTTACCCATATCAACAGCACCCACAGCAGCAGTACTCGCAGCAACACCCACAGCAGCAGTACTCACGGCCGTACCCGCCGCAGCAGCACCCGCCCCAGCAGTACCCGCAGAACGGCCCCGGACAGCCGCATCCGCCGCAGGACTATTCGCCGCAACACCCACAGCAGGCGCATCCGCCGGTCGACTACTCGCGCCAGCCATACTCACCGCCGTACCCACCCCAGCAGTACCGGCGACAGAACGAGCCCGGACCGCCATATCCACCGCAGGCCTACCCGCCGCAGCAGGACCCGCCGAACGGCCCCGGACAGCCGTATCCGCCGCAGGCCTACCCGCCGCAGCAGTACCCGCCGCAGAATTACACGGGCCAGCTCTACCCACCGGCATACCCACCACAGTCCTGGCCGCCGCGACAGTATCCGCCGCACCAGTATGGGCCGTACGGGCCGCAGTATCCGCAGCGGCGCAGGCCTTGGTTGACGGGCCCGCCGCCCGGCGTTCCGTACCACCGGATGGCACGCACCGCGGCGATGCGATGGTGGCACCTGATCGTCGGCACGCTCGCGATCATCGTGGCGGGCTTCGTCGTCATCACCGGCCTGATGCTCGCGCTGATGCTGGTCTGGTATCTCGCCACCGGTAACGAGCTCCCGCTGGCCGGCGAGCCGTCGAGTACCGACCTGATCTTCACCGACGACACCGCCGACCTGGCCGCCTCGCTCGCGGTGATCGCGATCTTCCTGCCGATCATCCTGCTGGCCGCCGTGGTCATCCAGCACCGCCGTCCCGGGACCCTGGCGTCGGTGCTCGGCCGCCTGCGCTGGCGATGGCTCCTTGCCTGTCTGGCCGCGGCGATCGTCACCTGCCTGGTGTCGTACGGGCTATCGGTAGCGGTCGCGAGCACGATCGAGGACCCGAGTGGCGAGGCGAGCTGGGTCGGCTGGTCCCGATTCGCCCTACCGGCCCTGGTGGTGGTGCTGTTGGTGCCGTTCCAGGCAGCGGCCGAGGAGTTCTTCTTCCGCGGCTGGCTGCTGCAGGGCATCGCGGCGTACACGCTGGAAGGCCGGCGCGGCCAGCTTGCCCGGCGGCTGGCGCCATTGTTCGGCACCGCGTGGCCGGCGATCGTGCTGAGCGGGATCGTGTTCGTGCTCGGGCACGGGTACACCGGCTGGGGAATGCTCGACGTGTTCGGGTTCGCGGTGGTCTCCGGCTGGCTAGCCGTACGCACGGGTGGGCTGGAGTCGTCGATCGCGATCCATGTCGCGAACAACCTGGTGGCGTTCCTGCTCTCCGCGGCGGCCGGCGACCTCGGCCTGGAGCAGGGCTCGGTTCGCTGGCAGTACCTGCTGACCGACCTGCTGCCGCTGATCGGGTACGCCGCGTTCATACTCTGGCTCGCCCGCCGTAAGCAGGTCGCGACGGTGACTCAGCCGAGCAGTGGCAGCCCGCGCAGCCAGCTCTCGAACGAGTCCGGCAGCCACCCCGGTACGCCGAGCACGGCCAGGTAGCCCCACACGACGACCAGCACGCACGCCATCAGCAGCAGCGTGCCGAGTGCTTTGAGCCAGTGCGGCTGGCGACCGGTCCAGCTGGTCAGCCGGCGTACCCGCTCCTTGACCCAGAGCAACAGTCGTTGAGCCCACTCGAACTCCGAGGCGAGCACGGCGAGACCCGCGATGAACAGCGGGATCCCGCCCGGCCCCGGTAGCCACCCGGTCAGCGGCGCAGCGATGATCAGCAGACCACCGACGACCCCCACCCCGATCCGGTAGAGCAGTGCCTTACGGGGGTCCGCGCGGATCTTGCGCCGCCACTCCCATCGGTCGTCGTACTGGTCGAGCAGGACGTTGTCGTCGGTCCGATCAGGACTGGGCGCCGGGTCGGCGTCCTTCGCGTCCCGACTCGTCTCCTCGCTCACGCCAACGAGCGTACCGAGGAGCCGGTGATGCTAGAGGTTGCCGAACTCCCAGTGCCACGGCTCGGGACGGGAGCCGCCGGGCTCGGCCCAGCGGGGGTGCACCCAGCCGAACCGGCCGGCGTTCGCCTGCATCCACCGGTGCTCGGCGGTGCCGAACCGCTCGATCCCGCCGCACAGGTCCACCGCGAGACCCCAGCCGTGGTTCGACGTGCCGGGCAGCGCAGCCAGCGACGGCTTCTCCGCGTACAGCGCGACCTGCTGTGTGTACGACCGGTACGAGTCGGTGATGCACAACTGCGGCCCGAACCGCCGCTGGAAGGCGCCCGCCAGCCTCGTGTATGCCGCGGCGGCGTCGCACCGCAGAGCGTGTCCGCCCGGCAGGGCGCACAATTTGCCGGCCGGGATCATGCCGTTGGTGAAGCCGCCCCAGCCGAGCGTGCCGCCACCCGTGGCCAGGAACGACATCGGGTTGACCGGCTGGCCGCCGAGCCGGACCTCGAAGTGCAGGTGCGGGCCGGTGGCGTTGCCGAGCGCGCCGACGTTGCCGATCTGCTCGCCGGCCTGGACCCGCCGGCCGTTCGCGATCGTGATCGCCGACAGGTGTGCGTACAGTGTCTCGGTGCCGTTGCCGTGGTCGATCCGGACCAGGTTGCCGGCCCAGGCCGGGTGCTCGATGTACGCGGTCCCGGCGGCCACCGCGCGGACCGGGGTGCCGATCGCGGCCGGGAAGTCCTGGCCGGTGTGCACGCCGGTCGCCCACATCGCGCCGGGCTGACCGAACGGTGTGCCGATCGTGAAGGTTCCGTCCGGCAGCGGCCACACCCAGGTGCCGGTGCCGACGCTGAGAGTCTCCTGGACCGACCCGCAGCGGAACGCGAACGCGTCGTCGGTCGAGCGCGGCGGCGTCTGCGTGCCGGCCGGCCTGCCGAGCGTCGGGCGGACCACTGCGTACAGGTTCTCCGGGACGCTGGTGACGATCACCGAGCCCTTGGACTCGTCGGACGCGATCATCTCGCCGTCGCCGATCGCTACTCCGATGTGGAACAGCCCGACCGACTTGTTGCCCATCAGGACCAGGTCACCCGGCTGGGCCGAGCCCGTCGGCACCAGCTGATACTGCGCGTACACCTTGCTGACGAGGTTTGGCAGCTTCGTGTACGGCATCCAGGCGGCACGGGCGGCGCCGAGACAGCCGTACTTGTCCGGACCTGTGGCAGCGACACCGTACGCCTTGCCGAGCAGGCCGAACGCGGCGTTGACCGCGCGGATCGACTCCGCCGAGAGCACCCGGATCGGGCGCCCGGCACGACTCACCTGCGCGGCACCGCGCAGGACCCTGCCCTTGTCGTCGCGCAGCGGCTGCAGCCCCTTGGGCAGCTTGGCCGGGTTCTTGAGCGCGGCCGCCTTCGGCGCGGTGATGCCGGCCGCCGTCAGCTCCGACAGGTACGCCCGCCAGCGGGCAAGCGCAGCCGCATTACGCGAGTCCTGCAGCTGGCCGGACACCGCGGTTGCCAGCTCCATCTGACTGAGCCAGTCCTGCATCTTCGCGGCCGCGGCGGCCGACTTCTTGCGGACGTCGTCGGCGAGCTTCTGCGCCTCGGCGGAGGCCTTGTTCGCCGCCTCCCGCTTCGCGGTCGCGTCGTTCGCGGCCTTCGTGGCGGCGTCCTCGGCGTCCACCATCGTCCGGTACGCGAGCGCCTGATTGGTGCCCGCGATGGTGATCGCGCTCTGCCGGTCGGCCAGATCCTGCAGATTCTCCGCGACCGCGGACAGCGACCACAGCATCGACTCCGCGCCGAGCGAGGTCGGGATGCCGATCTGGTAGGCCTGCGCCGTCAACCGGCCGAGCCTGGTCCGGGCCATGGATGCGGTCATGCGCGCGGCCGCGAGCGTACGATCGGCGTTGTCCGCGGCGGTGTTGGCCTGCTGCGCCTTCTTCAGCGCGGTGGTGTACGCGATCGTCGCCTTGGCGAAGTCGGCCTGAACCTGGGCGGCCTCGGCCTGCATCTGCTCCAGCGACTTAGCAGTCGGGATCTGAGTCACCGACGCGGGTGGCGGCGGGGTCGGATCGTCGGCGTACGCCGGTGACGAGATGGCGACCAGCGCGGTTCCGAGTACGGCTATCCACCAGCGCCGCCCGGCCAACCGTCGTGCCGCCATCACCCATCCCCCATGGAACCGCTGTCTCGACGGGCCTCCCGCACAGCACGGGGCGGCTGTGCCGCCCCACACCTACATAGCTTAAGCACCGACCGCCGACACCGGAAGACTTCGATCACGCTCCGCTGTCGCGAATCCGCAATCGCTGCAAGCTGTGACCAACCGACGATCCTCACCGGGGAGTTCGTCGCCCCGAGCAGAACGGATCGGTCCGGTTCACTACGCTTCATCGCATGGCTTCTCACTTTGACGTCGTTGTCCTCGGCGCGGGACCTGGCGGGTACGTCGCCGCGATCCGTGCCGCCCAGCTCGGTATGAAGACCGCCGTTATCGAGAAGAAGTACTGGGGCGGCGTCTGCCTGAACGTCGGCTGCATCCCGTCGAAGGCGCTGCTGCGCAACGCCGAGCTGGCGCACATCTTCCAGAAGGAGGCGAAGACGTTCGGGATGAGCGGCGATGTCTCGTTCGACTTCCCGGCCGCGGTGCAGCGCAGCCGGAAGGTGGCCGACGGCCGGGTCAGGGGCGTCCACTTCCTGATGAAGAAGAACGACATCACCGAGATCGACGGCTGGGGCACCTTTACCGACGCGAACACCCTCGACGTCGCGATGAACGACGGCCCGTCGGAGACGGTGACGTTCGGCAGCTGCATCATCGCCGCCGGCGCGACCACCAAGTTGTTGCCCGGTACGCAGCTCAGCGAGCGGGTCGTGACCTACGAGGAGCAGATCCTCACCGAGGAACTGCCGGGCAGCATGATCATCGCGGGCGCGGGCGCGATCGGTGTCGAGTTCGCGTACGTGCTGGCGAACTACGGCGTCAAGGTGACCATCGTCGAGTTCCTGGACCGGGTGGTCCCGCTCGAGGACGTCGAGGTGTCCAAGGAACTGGCCCGGGCGTACAAGAAGCTCGGCGTCGACGTACTCACCTCGACCCGGGTCGACGCCATCGACGACTCCGGCCCGTCCGTGCGGGTCACCGTCACCGGTCCGGACGGCCAGCAGCAGACCCTCGAGGCCGACAAGGTCCTCCAGGCGATCGGCTTCCAGCCGCGCGTCGACGGATACGGCCTGGACAAGACCGGCGTACGCCTCACCGACCGCGGCGCGATCGACATCGACGATTTCGGCCGTACGTCCGTGCCGAACATCTTCGCCATCGGCGACGTCACCGCGAAGTTGATGCTCGCGCACGCCGCCGAGGCCGCGGGCATCGTCGCCGCCGAGTCCATCGCCGGTGCCGAGACGATGGCGCTCGACTACGTGATGATCCCGCGCGCGACGTTCTGTCAACCGCAGATCGCCAGCTTCGGCTACACCGAAGAGCAGGCTCGCGAGATGGGGCACGACGTCAAGGTCGCCAAGTTCCCGTTCACCGCCAACGGCAAGGCGCACGGTCTCGGCGACGCGACCGGCTTCGTCAAACTGATCAGCGACGCCAAATACGGCGAACTACTCGGCGGCCACCTGATCGGGCCGGACGTCACCGAGCTCCTCCCCGAGCTCACCCTCGCCCAGCAGTGGGACCTGACCACCACCGAGCTGGCCCGCAACGTCCACGCCCACCCGACCCTCAGCGAAGCCGTCAAGGAAGCCCTCCACGGCCTGGCCGGCCACATGATCAACTTCTAGGCCGGCACGGGATAACGCGCCGAAACTCGCCCGACCGGGTGACGAACCAAAAATGATCGTCGCTCATTTGGGCAACACGATCGAGTTATGAGCCGGAAATTCTGTGCGGCTTGGGCGCGCAGATTGCGGATCGTGTCAACGAATTTCGACGAGCCTTGCCGTGGCAATGGAGAATTTTCGGCGCCGCATCGCCGATGCTCGCCCACAGATTGCTGTCGGAGTAATGCCAGGCATTGAACCCGAGTTGGACGATGTCTGTGTGGTATCGGTCCGGATCCTGCTCGCCGAGCTTCTTCACCTCGCCAAACAGCAGGCCCATGAAGTAGCTCTTGCCCGAACCCCACTCGCCGAACAGGCCAACCGACAAGGGCATCGGCGTGTCCTTGTCCGCCATCACGGTAGACAGCATGGTGACGTAGTCCTTGACGTTCAGGCGGTCGAGCTCGAGCGGAATGCCGAGCGGTTCCGGCCGCGCGGGCCATCGGCGCCCGTGTGTACGCCGAAGTCGTACGGGTCAACCTCGGACACGAGCGGAAGCCCGGGGATCGACCCTCCAGCCCGGCCTGCTTGGACGAGTGCGTCGATGGCATCGATAGCCCGAGGCAGATCGACGTTCAGTCGTCGGAGCCGGCCCGGTAGTTCGCCCGATCTGGCGTCATCGCGGGCGGCGTGCAGAATGGCCGATGCCAGGTCGGCAAGAGTGTAGGCGGCGGCAGCGGCAGTACGGGTCTTCAGCAGGGTCCAGAGTGCCGTCGACC
Organism: Actinomycetota bacterium; assembly: GCA_046765875.1. GTDB lineage: Bacteria > Actinomycetota > Actinomycetes > Propionibacteriales > Kribbellaceae > DASRHY01. Next base: position 6,960 of record JBKPSJ010000091.1, on the reverse strand, counting down.
GCGTCAGGGACAAGTAGGGCGACGCGTCGTCGCGACGCCGCTCGGCCTGTGCCGAACCAGCCAGTGGCGCGAACTCGCCGATCTCCGGAGCCGGGCTACTTCCCGAGTCCGTGATGATGCGCATGAGTCTGTCTGGCGGCGCCATGAGCGGCCCCCTCTCGCCGTACAGCGACTATGCCCGCCTCGCCCGAGCGGGCGCAACGGGGTCAGCGGCGAGGGGACACCTGCGGCGCGGCGGTCGGCTGAGACTGGCTGGGTGCCGGCGACTCCGCACGGGCGATCCGGCGGCCGAGGATGCCGAACGCGAACATGACGGGTAGTGCGGCGCTGCCCAGCGAGGTGATCTGCACGATCCCCAGACTCAGCGGGATGACCAGCGCCAGCAGGACTGCGGGCAGGATCGGCCGGAAGCGCTTCGACAGCAGGGTGATGCCGAGCGCGGTCGAGCCGAGCAGGTTCAGCAGCAGGCTCGGCACGGTGACGAGCCATGCCAGGCCGAACAAGGTGGCCTCGATGCCGTCGCCGTTGTAGTCGCCGGTCCACTGGGTCCAGTAGTCCAGGAAGACCGCGACGCACCCCAGCGCATACCCCGCCAGAGCGATCCGCCACATCCACCTCTCGACGCGGATCGGCCGACGCCGGCGGTACACCACGAAGGCACACAGTGTGTACGCCAGCATCACCGGGAACCAGATCTTGCCGTACGTGACGTACACGATGTCCGGGTTCGCCCATCCCAGCAGCGGGTGCAGGAGGTCCGCCGCCGGCTCGGCCCATGCCGCCGTCAACGGCAGCTCCAGATCCGCCTTGCCGTCCTCGGTCGCGAACCGGGCGAGCGCGTGCAATTGCCCGACGACCAGGCCCACCCAGGCCATCACCCATGCGCACCGACCGATCCGGCGCTGCCACTCCACCGACTCCAACATGACGTTCTCCCTCCCGGGCGCCGGGCGGCGCCACCGTCCGGGTCACGTTAGGAACCGTGGGCGGCCCGGATCGTCGGCGTACGGGTTGGTCTGTTTCTCCATCCCTGGTTTGACGCCACGGACCCCGCTTGCGGCCGTAACCTCGGAAGATGCTTCGCCCCGCCGACATCGTGGTGCCGGCCGTCATCGCCGCGGTGGCCGCCTTCGAGGTGGTCTTGGTCCGCCCGGACGGCTGGGTGTACGGCCTTGCGCTCCAGACGGGTGCGGCGCTGCTGCTCATTTGGCGCCGGCGCTGGCCGCTGCTCGTATCGACGGTCGTCGCGGCAATGCTGCTCCTGATGCCTTGGGCCGGACCGCAGCTCGACGAGCTTGCGACTCCGATCCTCACACTGGCGCTGATCTGCTACACGCTCGGCCGGTGGATCGCAGGGCTGCATGGGCTGGTCGGGATCGGGCTGCTGTTCGGCATGTTCCTCGTCGATTACCTGTTCGTCGACGTGCGTACGCACGATCTGACCGACATCGTGTTCGTCTCGGCGCTGGCCATCCCGCCGTACATATTCGGGCGGATCTCTCGCAAGCTGGCCGTTCAGGCCGAGCAGCTCGAGCGGCAGCAGGCGCTGATCCGCGACGAGGCCGTCCGCGCCGAGCGGGACCGGATCGCCCGTGAGCTGCACGACGTGATCGCGCATTCTCTGAGCGCCATGGTGGTGCAGACCGCGGCGGCGCAGGATCTGGTACGCCGTTCGCCGGACCGGGCTCATGCGCTCCTGGAGTCGGTCGCCGACACGGGCCGGAGGGCGCTGGAGGAGACCGGCCGGCTGCTGCATCTGATCCGCGACGACGTCGACGAGCTCGGGCTACGCCCGGCTCCGGGGCTGGCCGACGTACCCGCCCTGGTGGAGTCGTTCCGCGCCGGCGGGCTCGACGTCGAGGCCGACCTCGGCCTGCCGGCTGTGCCGCTGGCAGGTGGGGTGGACGTCTCGGCGTACCGAGTGATCCAGGAGCTTCTCACCAACGCCCTCAAGTACTCCGATGGCGCGGTACGAATCGGCGTCGAGTCGAGACCGGACCTGCTGCGGATCTCCTGCACGAACCAGATCGGGAAATCGCGGGTCGTGAACGGAGCTGGCCTCGGCCTGCAGGGCATGGCCGAACGTGTCGGCCTGTTGGGGGGCACGCTGCACCGGCGCCCGGGTCCCGACGGCCTGTTCGTGGTCGACGTGGACATCCCGCTGGCTCGGGAAGTGGCGTCATGACCCGCGTCGTGATCGCCGACGATCAGGATCTGGTTCGGTCCGGTCTGCAGCTTGTGCTCGAGACCCGTGGCTGCGACGTGGTCGGTGTCGCGTGTGACGGCCGGGAGGCGGTTACCGAGGTCCGGCGGACTGAGCCTGATGTGGTGCTCATGGACATCCGGATGCCCGTCATGGACGGGATCGCGGCCACGCGCGAGCTGACCGCCACCGAATCGCCGGCCAAGGTGCTGATCCTCACGACGTACGACCTCGATCGCTACGTGTACGACGCGCTCGAGGCCGGTGCCGCTGGCTTCCTGCTCAAGGCAACCCCGCCCGATCGGCTCGTGGAGGGAATTCGTACGGTCTGTGCCGGCGAGGCGCTGCTTGCTCCGAGTTTGACGCGACGTCTGATCGAGGAGTACCTCACACACCCACCGCACGAAGCGAGTATGTCGGCGCTGCTTGGCGAGCTGACCGATCGCGAGCGCCAGGTGCTTGTCCTGATGGCCCGCGGTATGTCCAACGACGACATCGCGGCCGAACTGGTCATCGCCCAGGCGACCGTCAAGACCCACGTCAACAGGGTGCTCGCCAAGCTCGGCATGGTGACCCGCGTACAGGCCGTCGTGCTCGCCTACGAGCTGGGCCTGGTGCGGCCCGGCGGCTGACCGCCTTGGCGGCGAGGCGATACGTACAGGCTTTGGACGGCGCGGCCGATGGGGCCGCGGGTGTCGTGCAGGGCGGATTCGGCCATGCCGATGCCGTCGGGGTCGATGGTGGTACGGGCGTCGAGGCATACCCATTCGCCGATCGGGTAGCGGTGGAGGTGAACGGTAAGGTCGGCGTTGACGAACAGGTGTGCGGAGAAGTCCAGCACGTTGCTCACGCCGTTGCCGGAGTCGGCAGCCACGAGCACACGGTCGAGCGGCGCAGGCTTGTCCCCGGCCAGCAGTGGCACCCGCATCCTCAGCCAGCAGGTCGCCGGTCCTCGGCCGGTGAAAGAACCGGCGGCGAAGCGGTTCTCCATCGCGGTGTGGTAGCCGACCGCCCACGGTACGGGGAAGAACGGCTGCTCCGGCACATCCTCAGGCGGCGGAACGGTGGCGTCGTCCACGACGGCAGGGGCGGAGCCGGGCGCAGTGCGGATCCGTAGGGCTGTCGCCCGCATCACCTGCTCGCCGTCGTCCGGGACCAGCGAGGCCTCGATGAGTTCGACGCTGCGACCCGCCCGGAGCACCCGAGTGCTCACGGTCGCGGCACGCAGCGGAACCGGCCGATGGATCTCGAACGTGATCCGGGCGACCCGCATGTCCTCACGGGCGCCTGGGCGCTGCTCGACCGCACGGCCCAGCAGCGCGGCGGGCGGACCGGCGTGCTGGCTGTCCGGGTCCCATGGCCCGCGTGTGTACTCCGTAGGTGCGAACCGGTCGTCGGCCAGGCGCTCGAAGAACGCCTCGGCATCGCTCGTCTGCATAGGCCCATTCTGTTCAGCTTCTGTTCGGCGCTGCGGACGCGCACGAGGCATGAGACGCCCGCCGGCGCCGACCGCTGGCCACGCCCAGCCCGTGCCGCGGTCACGGTCACTGAGCACCCGCGTTCAGCGGGGGACGAGGGTGATGGAGATGTGGAGGCGGAGGTGGCTGTCGTGGGCTAGGCGCCGGGCGACCGAAAGGGTGACGGCGGCTGGGATGGCGCCCGCCAGCAGGAGGCCCAGGCGGGGTCCGAGGTGTTCGTCGACGACGCCGACCAGCGGGCTGCCGATCGCGCCGCTGCCGATGAACACAAGGGTGTAGACGCCGAGAACCCGGCCGCGCAGGTCGTCCGGCGTCGTCTGCTGGACCATCGACTGGGCAGTGGTGAGGAACTGCAGGGTTGCCACACCCAACGCGACAAGCAACGGGAGAAACGCCCACGCAGTAGGTGCCGAAGCCGCCAGCATCGTGGCGATCGCCAGCACGGCGGCAATACCGACGAGGGTGCGAAGACGGCCGCGGCGAGCCCGGCCGGCCGACATCAGGGCGCCGACCAGGGAGCCGCAGGCGACCAGTGAGTTGAGCAGGCCGTAGCCGCCGGCGCCGGAGTGCAGGACGGAGTCCGCGAACGACGCCAGCGTCACCGGCAGGCTTGTGATGAACACGCCGAACGTCCCGACCAGCAGGACCGGCCAACGTACCTGTGGGTTCGCCATGACGTACCGCAGACCGTCGCGGAGCCGGACGTCGGTATGTCGCCGAACCGTACGGCGCAACTCGTCCGGCCGTACGAGCAGCAAGGCGGTGATCGTGGCGCCGTACGTCGCGGCGTTGACGGCGAACGCCACACCGTTGCCGGCGGCACCGATCAGCACCCCGCTGAGCAACGGTCCGATCAGTGCGCCGAGCTGGAACGTCGACGAGATCAGCCCGATCGCGTTGCGGATCCGCTCCGGCCCGACGAGTTCGTTGACGAACGCCTGCCGGCATGGATTGTCGAAGGCGGCGACGGATCCCAGCCCGAGGGCGAGCAGGTAGACGTGCCACACCGTGACCAGCCCGGAGATGGTCAGAACCGACAGGGTGGTGGCGAGCAGACCGAGGGTGGCCTGTGTCGTCAGCAGGATCGCCCGGCGCGGGAAGCGATCCGCGATCACACCGCCGTACAGGCCGATCAACAAGGTGGGCAGGAACTGGCACGCGGTGGTGACGCCGACCGCTGCGGCACTGCCCGTGAGGTCGAGCACCAGCCAGTCCTGCGCGATCCGCTGCACCCAAGCACCCGTTGCGCTGACGAACAGACCGGCCGCGAACAAACGGAAGTTGCGCACTCGCAGGGATGCGAACGTCCCCGGCCGGATCGTGGTTCCCTCGGGCGGCGCGTCGGCGCCGGCGGCCCGGGAGCTCACGGTTGTCCTCGATCGTGTCGGGATCGGTCGGGTGGTGATCCCTATGCTTCCGGTCTGGACAGTGATTCCGAAAGAGAATGGATCGTATTACTGTCATTGCTGATCACAATGAGAGTTCACCGATGACGACATACGACCCGGAGCAGCTGCGGACCTTCCTGGCCGTGGCGCAGTCGCTGAGCTTCACCCAGGCCGCCGAACGCTTGGGTATCAGACAGCCGACGGTGAGCCAACACGTGCGCAAGCTCGAGAAATCCGTCGGCCGGCCGCTGTTCGTCCGCGACACGCGGACCGTGACGCTGACCGCGGACGGCGAAGCGATGGCCGGGTTCGCCCGGACGATTCTCGCGGCGCACGACCAAGCGGCCGCGCACTTCACCGGTTCCGGTCTGCGTGGCCGGCTGCGGTTCGGCGTGACCGACGACCTGGCGCTGACGCCACTGCCGCGGATCCTGCGCGAGTTTCGCCAGCTGTACCCGCGGATCGACCTCGACCTGACCGTTGCCCAGAGCCCCAATCTGCTCCGCAGGCTGGAGTCCGGTCACCTTGATCTGGCGTACGTCAAACACAACACCGGCAGCGGGTACGAGCCACACGGGCGGCTGGTCCGGCGCGACTCGATGGTGTGGGCCGCAGCAGCCGGCACCCGGCTCGATCCCGGCGTACCCGTTCCACTGGTTGCGTACCGGGCGCCGAGCCTGAGCCGTTCGCTCAGCGTGCAGACGCTCGAAGAGGCGGGGCGGGCATCGAGGATCACCTGCATCGTGACCGGGGTGAACGGGGTGCTGGCCGCGGTACGGGCCGGGCTCGGGCTGGCGATCTTCGCCCGCAGCCTGATGCCGGCCGATCTGGTCGAGCCACCTGGGCTGCCGCCGCTGCCGGACGTTGACCTGGTGCTGATGTCGAACCCGCGAGCACCGTCAGAGCCCGCCGAGGCGCTCACCGCGGCCATCGTCGGCACCGCCGCCCCTCTCCACCCGCCCAACTAGCCCCGAGAGGATGTCGATCCGGAAGGTCGGCCGATCGACGCGTAGTCGAACGGCCCGACCACAACGAGGAGACAGATCATGACCACGGTTACGTCCAAGGACGGCACGACCATCGGCTGTACCCGGACCGGCTCGGGGCCGGCCGTCGTCCTGGTGGACGGCGCGCTGTGCTACCGGACGAGCAGCCCGAACGACTCGCTCGCCGAGGAACTCGCCTCGCGCTTCACCGTCTACACCTACGACCGGCGCGGCCGCGGCGAGAGTGGCGACACCGCTTCGTACGACGTGCAGCGCGAGTACGAGGACCTGGCAGCCGTGCTCGAGGCGGCCGGCGGCTCGGCCCATGTGTACGGGATCTCGTCGGGCGCCGCCCTCGCGCTGGGCGCCGCGAACCAGGGCGCACCGATCAAGCGGCTGGCCGTCTACGAGGCCCCGTTCGTCGTCGACGACGGCCGGCCACCGGTTCCGGCCGACATCGCGGAGCGAACCAAGGCGCTGGTCGCGGCAGGCAAACGCGGTGCCGCGGTGGCGCTGTTCATGCGCCGCGCAGCAAATCTGCCCGGCCCGGTTGTGGCGATGATGCGACTGATGCCGTTCTGGCGGCGGCTCAAGGCGGTCGCGCACACTCTGCCGTACGACTACGCCGCGGTGGGCGACGACACAGGTCTCGGCCGGCCGCTCCCGGCGTACCGGTTCGAGCGGATCACCTCACCCACGCTGGTGATGGCAGGCGGCAAGAGCCCGCAGCCGATGCAGTCGGCGATGCGCGAGCTTGCCGGCGTCGTGCCGGGCGCGGTGCACCGTACGCTGGACGGCCAGACCCATCTCGTCAAGGCCGAGGCGCTGGCACCGGTGCTGACGGAGTTCCTGACCGCTGACTGACGGGTCTGACAAGGTAGGGCCATGGCTGAACACGTGGATGT
>JBKPSJ010000090.1:0-15967 GCA_046765875.1 Actinomycetota bacterium | reverse complement strand
GAGCAGGAACGCCGCCAGTGCGATACCGGTGGGCGGCCACAGCGGCGTGACGTTCCGATCGACCAGCGAGAGGCTCAGCCCCAGCCGAGCGGCGAGATAGTAGGCGGCGCCGACCAGAACGATGGCGGCGACCGTGCGGCTCCGAGCGGCCGATGAGCGCAGGCCGAGGAGCCCCGAGGTCTCCGTGATTCCCGCGCGACCGCTCATCGGTCCCCCAATAGGTCCTGCTCGCCGCCAGCCTCTCATGAGAATCAGCGAATTCAGCGCTTAGGGCAGCGAGCTCGGGTCCTCTGGGTCGCTTAGAGCAGCCGTATGGTTACTCTGCTTCGTCCTTACGGTCCCCGCCGACGAGCTCCGCGATGCGATACGCCGGTTCCGTCCGGACGCGGTCCTGACCGACATCCGGATGCCGCCCGGTCACCATATGGAAGGCATCGAGGCCGCACACGACATCCGGCGCGAGCACCCCGCCACCGGAGTCGTGGTGCTGTCCCAGCACACCGACGAGACCTATGCCTTCGCCCTGCTCCGCGACGGCACAGCCGGCCTGGCCTATCTGCTCAAGGACCGGCTCGGCGATGTCGACGACCTCATTTGCGCCCTGCGCGAAGTGGTCAACGGCGGCTCGGTCATCGACCCGGTCGTCGTCGAGAGCCTGGTGGCCAGACGCACCCGTGCCGCACACTCCCCCTGGCGGCCCTCACCCACGCGAGGCCGACGTCCGCCGCGAGATGGCCCAGGGCAAGACCAATGCGGGCATCGAACAGGCGCTGCACCTGTCGGCATCAACCGTCGAGAAACACGTCAGCTCGATCTTCGACAAACTCGGCGTCCACGAAGAACCGGTGAACCGGCGCGTCGCCGCCGTACTGGCCTTCCTCGGCCATCCCCCACCCAACTAACTCGAAACACGGCGCCGCAGGTGTCCATAACCTGCGGCGCCGCCTTCCCAGCCCGTCCGGCCGGTCTGAGGGCACTTGTCAGTAGTCGAGTCCGGCGCGGTCGACCTTGCGGTGGAACCGCATTCCGGCACTGCCGCCGAGAACCGCTCCGGTCAGGCTGACCAACGCGAGCAGGATCGCGGCGACGACACCAGACGTGGTCAGGTCACCCTCGTCGACGGGGATGCGCGGGAAGTTGTTGAGCTCGAACAGCACGTTGTACTGGTCCGCTCCGACAGCCACCAGCGCGGCGACGACCACGGCCATGACCACGGCCCAGACCCACACGGCGAACCCCTGCCGGGCGCCGTTGAAACGGGCCATCCGGCCGGCAACGTAGCCGCCGCAGTAGTAGGCAATAAAGAAGATCACCAGCAGACCGATCGCGCCGGCCAGCCCGACCGTAGCCGGCTCCGCGGCAGCACGGTCGGCCGCGCGGTTGGCAGCCTGCCCCAGGTCGGTGCCCGTCGCCAGGCTGATGGCGACTCCGGCAGCCGCGAGCAGCGCGGTCAGCAGCACGGCCATCCCGGTGGCGGTGAGCCAGCCGAAGAACGCCGCACCTACCTTGACCCCGCCGTACCGCTCGCGCTCGCGGGCGACAACTTCCCGGCGACCCAATGGCGCGGCAACCGGCTGCACCGGAGCAGCGGCTTGCGTGCGCGTCTCGGAGTGGGTCGTGGTGTCGGTGTGAGTATCGGTGTCTGCGTCTGTACCTGTATCGCCGTGTCGGCGTAGATGAAGGGCCATCGCGAGCCTCCTCAGGTCTACCGGCGTGCACATACTGCCGCCGGTTCGCGACTCGCTGTACCGATACCCGCTGCCCTCCCCGACAAACGGTCGCTGCTGCGTTTCGGTGGATGGGTACGATTGTCTACTACCTCGCTTGTAGTAGATGGGAGGATGGCTGCTCCGGCGGCTACAGCGATGAGCCGTTTGACCGATTGGCTGCTCGGCCTGCACGGCCTGCCCGTGTACGCCTTGGTCGGTCTGCTGGTCTTCGCCGAGGACGCCTTGTTCGTCGGATTCGTCCTCCCCGGCGAGACCGCCGCGATCCTCGGTGGGGTCGCGGCCAGCCTCGGCCACGCGTCGCTCCCGCTGATGCTGGTCGTCGTGATCGGCGCCGCGATCCTCGGCGACACCGTCGGGTACGAGGTCGGACGCCACCTCGGACCGAGGATCCTGCGCGCCAGACCGCTGCGGCGCCGGGCCGAGCGGCTCGACGCCGCAGGTAAGCAACTCGCCGAGCGCGGCGGTACGGCAGTGTTCCTCGGGCGCTTCGTCGCCTTCTTCAGGGCCACCATGCCCGCCCTCGCGGGCACCTCGGGCATGCGCTACCTGAAGTTCCTCGCCTACAACGCGGCGGGCGGAATCGTGTGGGGTACGTCCGCCGTCCTCGTCGGCTACCTCGCCGGCCACTCGTACGCCAAGGTGGAGAAGACCTTCGGCCGGGCCACCGCGCTGGTCGTCCTCGCCATCGTCCTCATCGGGATCGTGCTGTGGCGCATCCGGCGCCACCGCGCCGAGCGCGCAGAGCAGGAGCCACCATCTCCGGAGCAGCCGCCCGAGCCGCAGTCGGCCCAGTCACGTACCCACTCGGGTCAGGACGAAGACTGGAATCCGGCGGGCGACTAGCTTGCTGTACTCGTCGATCTGCGGCGCATGCGCGACCAGCGCCGGCCATACCTCGGCGCGAGCGGCGTCGTCGAGTTCCTCGGCCACCACGGCGACGGTCTCGGCACCTACTTCAACGGTGGTCGTCGGATTGGCCTTGAGGTTGTAGTACCAGTTCGGGTGCGTCGCCGATCCCCCGTTCGACGCCACGATCGCGTACCGGCCGTCTGGCAGCGGGAAGCATCCCAGCGGCGTCACGCGCTCGATCCCCGACCTGGCGCCGACGTGGTGGAGCAGGATCAGCGGACTGCCGGCCCAGTCCCCACCGACCTGGCCCTGATTGGCCCGGAACTCCTCGATGATTCTCGCGTTGTACGTGTCTGGCATGGCTCTCGTCCCTCCACGGCTGCGACGGTCACGAATACAGACCTCGGTCGCAGCCGTGAATCGCCGCGGCCACGTGCGGCTACAACGCTCGGGGCAGGCCGAAGAGGGCGCAGAGCTCTGGGTCTTGGAAGGCGACCATCCGCGTTATCCCGGTCGTGGTCACCGTGAGGACGATCACCGCATGAGGCTTGTACGTCCCGTCGGCATCGCGCCGGTACACCGCGACCGCGGGTTGCCCGTTGGCCGTCGTCGCCACCAGCCGGAGCAGTCCGGGTTCGGTGACGAAGCTCGCGGCCAGGAAGTCGACCACCGTCGGCAGGCCGGTGAACCAGGTCAGCAGCGGCGGCATCTCCAGGGCGATGTCCTCGCGGAACAACTCGGCCAGTGTGTTCATGTCGGCGTTCTCGATCGCCTTGGCGAAGCGCTCGAGCACCGCGCGCCGTTCCGGTTCGGTGGGTTCGGCGAGCGCGGATTGGTCCGGTAGAGCCTGCGCGATGTCAGCCCTGGCCCGCCTCAACCCGCTGTTGACCGCAGTTGTGGTCAGGCCCAGCACATGGGCAACCTCGGCGGCCGGCCATTCGAGCACGTCTCTCAGGATCAGTACGGCCCGCTGTCGGGCGGACAAGTGCTGCAGCGCCGCGACATACGCGAGCCGGATACCCGCGCGCGACACGGCCACCGTGGCCGGATCCTGCTGCTCCGCACTGAGCAGCGCCTCAGGCAACGGCCGCAGCCACGCCACCTCGGGCCCCGCTACGAGGGGTGCCGCCGGGTCCTCGGCCGGACCGCCCAGCCCGGACGGCAGTGGTCGCCGGCCACGCCGTTCGATCGCGGTCAGGCAGACGTTGGTCGCGATCCGGTACAGCCAGGTCCGCATCGACGAACGACCTTCGAACGCGTCGTACGAGCGCCACGCCCGCAGATAGGTCTCCTGGACCTGGTCCTCGGCCTCCTCGGCCGAACCCATCATCCGGTAGCAGTGCGCCAGCAACTCGGTCCGGTACCGGCCCGTCGCCGTCGTGAACTCCTCGCTCACCGTCATCGCCGCACTCCAAGATCGTGACCCCGGCTCGCCATCCAACCAGCGGTGTCTTTCAAGTCGGTGTCAACGAATTGCCGGACGCGGCGATTCCGTGAACCCCGGCGGGTCTGTATGTGCGGACCGCCGAACGGCGGCCACCACAACCTCAGCCGAACTGGAGTACCCAGCCATGAGCATCACCTTTGCGAACAAGGCCGTCCTCGTCACCGGCGCCAACCGCGGCATCGGGCACGCCCTCGTCGAGGAGGCTCTGCGCCGCGGCGCGATCCGCGTGTACGCCGCCACCCGCCAGCCCTTCTCCCACCCCGACCCGCGGGTCACACCGCTGACGCTGGACGTGACGAATGTCGAGCAGATCAAGGCAGCCGCCGCGCAGGTCGACACTCTCGACGTGCTGATCAACAACGCCGGAGTCGCGGGGTACGACGACTTGAGTGACCGTGCCGCCCTCGAGCAGCACCTCGCGGTCAACCTCTTCGGTCCCTACGACGTGACCCAGGCGTTCCTGCCGGCACTGGTTCGCTCACAGGGAGCGATCGTCTACAACACATCGCTGATGGCCTTCGCGCCGCTGCCGCTCACGCCGTCATACGGGATCTCGAAGGCCGCCGCGTTCAACATGTCCCAGTCCCTGCGTGCGCTGCTGGCCGGCCGTGGCGTAAGCGTCCACGCCGTACTCACCGGGCCGACGGACACCGACATGACCCGCGGCTTCGAGATCCCGAAGGCGACTCCGGAGTCCGTCGCGCGAGCCATCCTCGACGCCGTCGAGAACGGCGAGGAGGACATCTTCCCCGACGCGCTGTCCCAGATCGTCGCCGACGAATGGCACAACGGGTCCGTCAAGGCGATGGAGCGCCAGAACGCGGCCTTCGTGTCGGCATAGTCCCCCGCCGCATAACCAACCACACAACGAGAGAGAACCATCATGACCAGTACGAATTTCACGACGGTATTCGCGGTGGACCAGTCGCCGGCAGAAGCCTTCGACGCCATCACCAATGTCCGCGGCTGGTGGTCGGGACAAATCGACGGCGACACGGACAAGCTCGGCGCGGAGTTCATATACCGCTACGAGGACGTGCACTACTCAAAGCAGGAGATCACCGAACTCGTTCCGAACAAGAAGGTCGTGTGGCGCGTCCTGGACGCGTACCTCGACTTCACCGAGGACCCGGCCGAGTGGAACGGAACCGAGATCACCTTCGAAATCGGCCGCAAGGACGACCAGACCGAGGTCCGCTTCACCCACCTCGGCCTGGTCCCGGAATTCGAGTGCTACGACTCGTGCTCCACCGCATGGGCCTTCTACATCAACAACAGCCTCCGCCACCTGATCACCACCGGCCAAGGCAGCCCGAACCCCACCGAATAACCATCCCCGGGTGCGGCGCCTTTCGTCGGCGCCGTACCCGGCCAGGTCCCTGGGATCTCAGGTGTGTCCCTGACGCCAGGCCAGGTGCAGGCCCTTGCCCACCGTAACCGTCGTGCCGACCAATCGGTCGTCCGCGCCGACCAACGCCAAGAACTCGGTCAACTCCTCCGGGCTGGGGGCGAGCACGTTGTCGATCGCCAGCACCCCACCCGGCCGCAAGACCCGGACCGGATGCGGCCACCAACCGGCGTACTCGGTCCGCTCGGCGTCGAGGAACAGCACGTCCACGGTCTCGTCGCCCAGACCCGCGAGGTGCGCGCCGCCGTCACCGCGGATCAGTTCGACCCGATCGGCCAAACCCGCTCGGTCGAGGTTCGCGCTCGCTTCATCGATCGGCCCCGCGTCCACACTCGCGACCCGGCCATCGGTGTCGGCCACCGCGTCGGCGAGCCAGATCGTCGAGTAGCCGTTCGACGTTCCGATCTCGACCACGAGGCGGGCACCGACCATCCGTACCACCAGCGCCAACAGCTCAGCCGACGCCGGCTCCAGATTGCGCCGGCGAAGCAGACGATCCTCCTGAGCGGCATCGTGTAGCAGTCCGTCGGCATGCAGTTCCGCCAGCAGCGCCCTGCGCCCGTCATCCATGCCGCAGATCCTGCACCCTCCAGCATCCACACGGGCGCGACCATGCCGAGAACCGTGTGTTCGTCGACGTCGGGTTCGGGGCCTGTAGGCTCGCGCCGGTCGAGCCGAGGAGGACCGAGGTGTCCGGGGAGCGGGTCGCGCGGTTGCCACCACGCTGGTTCATCCGGTTCGTATGGTCGGCACACCGGGGATTGTGCCGTCTGAGCGGTGGCCGGGTGGGGTTGTGGCGTCCGAGGCGTGGCCGTTGGGGAACGGCACGGTTGACGACGATCGGGCGCCGATCCGGCCGGACGCACTGCGTCATCGTCGGATACTTCGAGGACGGCCCGAACGTGGTGACCCTGGCCATGAACGGCTGGGCAGATGGTGAGCCGGCCTGGTGGCTGAACCTCCAGGCGCATCCGGACACATCCGTCGAGCTGGTCGGTGAGACGAGACCCGTGCGGGCACGTGCTGCGCAGGGCGAGGAGCGGTCTCGGCTGTGGGCCAGGTGGCGTGAGATCGACAAGCAACTTGATGCCTACGCGGCGATGCGCTCGTCCGAGACGGCCGTCGTGGTCCTGGAGCCACGGATCGAGACGGCATCTCAGTGATCGGCGGTTAGGCGGGCGGGACGCCAAAGGCTGCGAGGACGGTCTCGATGTAGTGGTCGTCGAGCGCGGGCGCCAGGTCGGGGGCGCCTCGACGCAGCGCCGCGGCGCCCAGGTAGGCGCTGTAGGCGGCCAGCGCGTGGTCGCGGGCGCGCTCGGGATCCTGACCCAGAGCGGCGAAACAGCCGGTCAGGACATCGATTCGGCGGGCCGTCACGCGCTCGACGACTGCCCCTACCAGGGGGTCGGCAGAGTCGGCCAGGAGCAATAGCGCAACGGCCGCGCCGCGCGTGCCGAGCAAGGCTCCGCGGATCAGTTCGCGGAGCCGCTCGGCGGGGTCGGCGATCTGCTGCAGCAGTTCCACGACATGCTCGGTGTGGTGCTGCTCCCAGCGGTCGAGCACGGCCCGGATCAGGGCCTCACGGTTGGGGAAGTACCAGTAGAAGCTGCCCTTGCTGGCTCCAAGCCGGGTGGCGATCGGCTCGATGGCCACGGCGGCCAGCCCTCCGTCGGCCAGAGCGTCCAAGGCCGCGATCTCCCAGTCCTCGGCGGTGACCTTCGGGGGCCGGCCTCGTCGTGTGGGAGTCAGCGCTTGCACCTTTCTGTACGGATAGGTACATTAATAGCATTCCATACCGTAGCGTACGGAAAGGTGATTCGGATGGGCGCTGACTCATCTGAGCCCAGCGGGCGGGGGACGCTGCCCGGGTCGCCCTTGGACGCACTGCTGGCGCAGGCTGACTTTGCCGAGCGGCATTCGCGAGTCATACACGCCGAGCCCCATGCCGTGTACGACGCGTTCAAGGTGTTGACCCCGAACGAGCTGCCCGCCTCACGACTGCTGTTCACTGTCCGATCCTTGCCGGCACGCCTGGCGGGTCGCCGGGGGTTGCCGTCGCAGCCGGATGTGCCGCTGCTGGACCAGTTCCTCGAGCTGGGGTTCGTGCTGTTGGCCGATGTCCCAGGACAGGTGGTCGCTGCGGGGTTGATCAGTCAGATGTGGCGACCGGGTGGGCGGACGGTCGTACCCGGCAATCGGGAAGAGTTCCTTGCCTTCACCGAGCCCGGTTTCGTCAAGGCAGCGTTGATGTTTCGGTTCGTCGACCAGGCAGACGGGACCACCCTGGCCGAGACCGAGACCCGGGTGACGGCCACCGACCCGGCGGCCAGGCGCGGTTTTGGTCGCTACTGGTTACTGATCCGCGGATTCAGCGGCCTCATCCGCCGCGACTGGCTCCGTGCTCTCGCCCGCCGCGCAGAACGCGGCTAAGACCTGTTACGAAAGTGGCTGATCCGGCAGCAGGCCCGGGGGCGGATGTCCGCGGCGGTGGCCGTCGGTGACGTCCCGTGCCGGCAGGATCGAAGGTTCCCGCACGCGCGACTCGGCTCGCGGGCATGGCCAGCCGTCCACACCAGCCATTTTCGTAGCAATGGCAATCGCATCAGGTCACCCGAACACCGGCGGCCGGTGAACCAGGGGGTGGAGTGGTTCGTTATTGGTGCTGAGGGTCGCCTCGGTGACGGGAGGGCCACGCTGTGCGGTTCAGGGTGCTCGGACCGCTGGAGGTTCGCGACCGGTTCGACGAGCCAGTACGGCTCGGGTCGCCGAAGCTGCGTGCCGTCCTCGCCGTGTTGCTGGTGAACCCGAACCGGCCGGTGAGCGCCGGCCGGCTGGTCGACGCCGTCTGGGCCGGCCAGGCACCGCCGACCGCGGTCGGGGCCTTGCGTACGTACGTGTCGACGTTGCGTCGTGACCTGGATCTGAACGGGGAATGGTCGCCGCGGCTGGTGACCGACGCGGCGGGTTATCGGATGGATGTGACTGCAGCCGATCTGGATCTGCTTGCGTTCGAAGACCTTGTCACCCGCGGCGAACAGGCGTTGCGCGATGGCGATCCGCGCACCGCGACGGATCAGCTCGGCCAGGCGCTGACACTGTGGCGCGGCCGTCCGCTCGAGGATGTCGTCGTCCACGCCGACCCCGACGGCCGGCTGGTGGTCGCGGAGGAACGGCGGCTCGCTGCCAGCGAGAGCCTGGTCCAGGCCCGGCTGGCGCTCGGTCAGCACGCCGACCTCGCCGTCGAACTGCGCGCCCTGGTCGAGGAGAACCCGCTGCGCGAACGGCTGTGGCAGCACTGGATGCTCGCGCTGTACCGAGCCGGTCGGCAGGCCGAGGCGCTGGCGGCGTACCGGCGATTGCGCGATCGGCTGGCCGGCGAGCTCGGGACCGAGCCCGCCCGCGCTGTCCGTGACCTGCACGAGCGGATGCTGGCAGCCGATCCGGCGCTCGATCTGCCGGGCCGGCCGTCGGCCTGTACGCGGACCGTGGTGCCGCACCAACTGCCGGCCGACGTGGCCACATTCACCGGCCGTTCCGGCCAGTTGGCCGAGCTCGCGTCGCTGCTGCGGCGAGATCCGGAAGGCGTACCGCCGATCGGTGCGATCGATGGTGTCGCGGGCATCGGCAAGTCCGCGTTGGCGGTGCATGCGGCGCACCTCGCCGCGGACTGCTTCCCCGACGGTCAGCTGTACGCCGACATGGCGGACGGTACTCGGCTTGGGGTGCTGGGCGGGTTCCTCCGTGCGCTGGACGTACCCGACGCCGGCCGGTACAACGTCGTCGAAGCCGCCGGCAGGTTCCGCGCCGAGACCGCGAGCCGGCGGATCCTGGTCGTACTGGACAATGCGACCGACGAAGCGCAGTTGCGGCCACTGCTGCCGGCCGGACCCGGTTGTGCCGTCCTGGTGACCAGCCGGCGGGTGCTGTCGGCCCTCGATGGCGTACGTCATCTGCATCTCCGTCCGCTGTCATCGGGCGAGTCGCTTACACTGCTCGGCCGATTGGCAGGGTCCGAGCGGGTCGCCGCGGATCCGGTCGCCGCGCGGCGGCTCGTTGCGCTGTGCGGAGGGCTGCCGCTGGCGGTACGAATCGCCGGTGCCCGACTCGCCGCGCGTCCGGCCTGGCCGGTACAGACGCTGACCGGCCGGCTGGCCGATACCCGCCGCCGACTCGACGAACTGCGCGCCGGCGACCTCGACGTACGAGCCTCGCTGCTTGTCGGGCACAGGCTGCTGACCGCCGGGTCCGAAGCCGAGCGCAGAGCCGCGGCGGCGTTCGGCCTGCTAGGTCTGCCCGACACGCCGGACCTGAGTGCGCCGTACGCCGAACGGTTGCTCGAAGCAACGGACCCCACCCCGGTGCTGGAACAGCTGGTGGACGCGCAGCTGCTGGAGAGTCGCACGCCTGACCGGTACCGGCTGCACGACCTGCTGCGGCTGCTGGCGCGCGAACTCGCGGCCGAGTCGCACTCCCCCGACGAACTGGCCGCAACGCTCACCCGTGCGATGCGATGGCAGGTCGCCACCGCTTGGAGCGCGTACGCGACGCTGCGGCCGGGCGACCCGCGGATCGACACCGCCGGCGAATGGGCACGAGGTGGTACGCCGCTCGGCTCGGTGCCGGCCGCGCTCGAATGGCTCGAGACCGAACGTGCGAACCTGCTCGCGACCGCGCAGCAGGCCGCGGCCACAGACGGCGTACCGGATGAGATCCCTGGACAATTGGCCCGTGCCCTGTTCGCGTTCTTCCATATCCGCGGGCACCGGTCGGACTGGATCCGGCTGAACCGGACCGCGCTTGCCGTCGCGTTCCGCACCGGAGATCGGTATGCCGAGGCGTTCGCGCATCGCGACCTCGGAGCGGCGTACGAACTGCGCGGCGACTGGAGTCAGGCCACAACCCACCTGCAGGCTGGACTGGACCTGTTCACCGAGGCCGGCGACGACGTCGGACGCGCCTCGTGCCTGAACGGGCTCGGCACGGTCTACGACAGCCTCGGCGGCTACGACCGGGCTGCCGACTGTCTGTCGCAGGCGCTCTCGATCGCCTGCGCGCTCGGCAACGCGCACAGCGTGGGCGTGTACCTGAACAACCTCGGCCCGGTGTACGGACGACTCGAACGGTACGAGGAGGCGCTGGCCTGCCTCGCCGAGTCCGGCCGGATCTGGCGCGAGCTGGGCAACCGGCGCGGCGAGGCGGCCGCGGTGACGAATCTCGGTGAGGTGTACGAGACGGCGGGCTCGCTGACCGAGGCACAGGCGAAGTACACCGACGGGCTCGCGGTCTTCCGCGAGTTGGCCGACGAGGCGGGCCAGGCGCATTGCCTGACCCACCTCGGCCTCGTACACCGTGGCCTCGGCCGGCCCGACCGGGCGCTGGAGTGCCTGCGTGCCGCCTTGGCCATCTGCGAACGGACCGATGATCGGCGCGGCACGGCGCAGTGTCTCCGGCTGCTCGGCGAGATCCTCCAGGAGTCCGGGAACGGTCAACGCCGCAGCGCGAACGAGTAGACGTTGCCGCCGCCCTTGTCACCGTACGTCGCCGCGTAGACCTTGCCCTGCGCCACGGCCGGACTGGAGTCCACCTCGCCGGAGAGCCGGCCCGACCACAGCCGCTGGCCGTTCGTCGCCCGCAGTCCGTAGACGGAGCCGTTGCTGGATCCGACGTACACGACGCCGTTGGCCACCGCTGGCGAGGACATCACGACACCGCTCGCGCGGAAGGCCCAGCGCTGGGCACCGGTCGCGGCGTCCAGCGCGAGCACCCGGCCGTCGTTGTTCGTCCCGATGTAGACGGTGCCGCCCGATACTGCCGGCGACGACTGGAAGGTCGCCAGGATGTTCGTGCCGTATCGCACCTTCCAGCGCAGTGCTCCGGTGCCGGCGTCGACGGCGTACACATTGCCGTCCCGCGAGCCGAAGTAGACGGTGCCGTCGACGACAGCAGGTGTCGAGGAGTTGTGGCCACCGGTCGGGAACGACCACAGCACGGCGCCGGACGCCGCATCCAGCGCGTACACCTGCTGGTTGACCGACGCGGCGAACACCTTGCCTTCGGCAACGGTCGGCGAGGAGAGGAACCCGGAACCGCGCCCGCCGTTCGGCTTGACATCCCAGATCCGCGCACCGGTCGCGGCATCGAGGGCCAGCACCTGGTCCTCGGTGGTGGCGGCGTACACCACACCGCCGTCGACGACCGGCGATCCGTTGATGTTGCTGACCGATGCGGTGGTGTGCCAGCGAGTCGCTCCGGTCACTGCGTCGAAGGCCCAGATCGAGGCCGCGGGCCGGTTGATCCCCAGATAGACGATTCCGTCGCCGACGGCTGGCGACGTGAACGTCCAGTCGCCGTCGAGCGCATCGTCCGGCTTGGCCCATAGTTGCTGGCCCGTGGTGGCGTCGAGCGCATGCAGGCGGCCGTCCAGGCCACCGACGTACACCAGTCCGTCGGCGGTCGCCGGCGACGAGAAGACGCTGCCGGCGACGTTCGTCACCCATTGCTGGCGCAGCCCACTGACGGTCGACGGAGACAACGCCGTTTCGGCTGAATTGACTCCCAGGTGAGCGGACCCGTTGCGGAACTGGGTCCAGTCACCGATCGTGACGGCGCTCGCCGGGGCGGAGGCCACCAGCGGCGTCATGACAAGCGCAGCGAGCCCGCAAAGGGCCCCTACCCGAAACATCCGTCCAGTCATGCACCGACGATCCCGTCCCGACATCAACGATCGATCAAGGACTCCGCACACACCATCCCGACCGCCACCCTTGTCGAACTGGATGCACCCAGCCACCTGTTCTGGATCGGGCCGACACACGCCCAGGTCCAGGAAGCCGTCAGCATCTTCATGACAGCCACCGCCTGAACACCCGCGCGCGCTGAGGCACGTCAGCTCACACTGGCTGTATGGCCCACAAGCGCCGGGCTGGCCGAGGTGCCGGGCGGCGTACGAACGTCGCCCTGATGGTGCTGCTCGTGCTCGCCTTCGCCACCGGCTGGGTCGCGTTCGGCACCGGTACGACGACGCCGGCGCGGGTGGTGATCGCACTGCATGCCGCGGCGGGGCTGGCGCTGGTCCTGCTGGTGCCCTGGAAGTCGTTGATCGTTCGGCGGGGCCGGATACGCAGGCCGGGTTCGTGGCGCGGGACATCGGGCGTTGTCCTGGGGGTCCTGGTCGCCGTATCGATCATCGCGGGCATCGTGCACGTCCTCGGCGGCTTCCGGACCTACGCGGGCCTGACCGCGATGCAGGTGCACGTTGGTGCCGCGGTGCTTGCGGTGCCGTTCGCTGTCGCACACGTGCTTCGGTATCCGCAGCGATTGCGGCGTACCGACCTTTCCCGGCGTACCTTGCTCCGTGCGCTGGCGCTCGGCGGCGGTGCGGCCGCGGCGTACTTCGCCGTGGAAGGGGTCGCACGCGGGCTCGCGCTATCCGGACAGGACAGCAGGGCGACCGGCTCGTACGAGGTCGGCTCGGAACGTCCGGAGTCGATGCCGGTCACGCAATGGGCCCTGGACGACGTACCGAACGTCGACGTGGCGACCTGGCGGCTGCGGCTCGAAGTGCCCGGCCGGCCGGTGGCCGAGCACGACCTTGACGCGCTGCTGGCCATGGCCGGCGACGAATTGCCCGCCGTCCTCGATTGCACCGGAGGCTGGTACGCCGCCCAGCATTGGCGCGGAGTGCGGCTCGATCGGCTGCTGCCCGCGTCACTCCCGCCGGATGCGCGCAGCCTTCTCGTGATCTCAACCACCGGGTACGCACGCCGTCTGCCGCTGTCGGATATGCCGTCCCTGCTCATCGCGACCCACGTCGCCGACCAACCGCTGTCGGTCGGCCACGGGGCACCGGCCCGGCTCGTCGCGCCGGGTCGGCGGGGCTTCTGGTGGGTGAAATGGCTGGACCGCGTGGTCGTGGACGCCCAGCCCTGGTGGTGGCAGCCACCATTCCCCCTGCATTAAGACCTGTCACGAAAGTGGCTGATCCGTCCGCAGGCCCGGGTCGGATGTCAGTGGTGTTGTGCCGTCGGTGACGTACCGTGCCGGCGGGGTCGAAGGGTTCCCGCACATTGGTGTGGGTTGGCACGCTGCATAACGCCGCTGGAAGTCACAACAAGACGTGCAGACCCACAACCTGGCACGCGCGGCTCGGCTCGGAGGCGTGGCCAGCCGTCCACACCAGCCGCTTTCGCACCTGACGGCGGTTCGCATTTCGGATAGTCGCCCCTCGGCGCGCGCCTGTCCGGGCGTGGCCCCCGAACGTTCGGGCGCCTCTGCGGGTTGTCGGCGCGCCCCGATAGCGTGACCGGCGTGAGCATCGAGGTGAGGCCTGCGACGGCCGCGCGGTTCGACGATGTCGCCACCATGCTCGGTCCGAAGAGGCCCGATGCCTCGGTATGCTGGTGTCTGAGCCATCGCCTGGACTGGAAGACCAATCGGTCACTCATCGAGCCGGCCCGCGGCGAGTACGTCAGGAGGCTCTGCTCCCGCAAGGTCGCGCCGGGCGTCCTGGCGTACGACGACGGTGAGGTCGCCGGCTGGGCGGCGGTCGCACCCCGGTCGGAACTCCCCTTCGAACGGTCGACGAAGATCCCGCACGTCGACGAGTTGCCGGTGTGGTCCGTGTGGTGCATTCGCGTACGTCCCGGCCACCGCGGCAAGGGTCTCTCGCACGCGCTTCTCGAAGGCGCCGTGGCCTACGCGAAGTCCCGCGGCGCACCCGCGGTCGAGGGATACCCGGTGGACAACAGGGGCGAGAAGGTCGACCTCACGATGGCATTCGTCGGAACCCGGGGCGTATTCGAGGCTGCCGGCTTCACGAAGGCTGCCGATACGGATTCGGTCGCCGGGGGGTTCCCACGCGTACTGATGCGGCTGGATCTTCGAGGAGATCCACCTCCCGGCTCATCGCCGCGCTGAGTCGGCGGAGGAGGCCCTGCACCTCGACCAGATCCCATTCATAGCCGGCGATCCGGTCGACGACATCGAACAGCGGGTGAATGATCCCGTCGCGATCGTCGGCGAATGCGTCGAGAGCATCGCTGCCGGCCGCTGCCACCGATCGTGAGAGCAACTCGGCGTCGCGCAGGGCATCGGTGATGCCATGCGTGCTCAGCGGGTCCTGGAACAAGCCGGCGTCCCCGACGAGAGCCCAGCCCGGACCGTGCGCCTGCCGGATGAAACCGGGGCGTCCGATCCAGGTCCGTACCCGGGTCGGAGGTTGGGCGGCGGCCAATCGAGGGTCTCCGCCCGTCGCGGCCATCAGCAGTTGGTGATAGGCGCGGGCCTTCGCGGCCGGAAGGTTCCGGGCCGGGACGCCGGTGAAGACACAGACTTCGCCTGAGTTGGTGGGGATCAGGCCGGCACTGTGGCCGCGCCGGTAGAACCACTCGTAGCCCGCGACCTCGAGGCCGGACCAGTAGCCGTACATAACAGCGCCGGCACCGCTGCCACCGCGATGGGTACGGGCGCCGACGTCGCGGGCAACCTTCGACCGCACACCGTCGGCGCCGACGACGAGCCCGGCCCGCGCCTCCAGCGTTGCGCCGGACCGGTCGCGTCCGATCACCCCGGCGACGCGGCCGGAGCGGTCACGTCGCAGACCGGTGACGGCGACGCCGAAGCGGACCTCGGCACCGGCGGCGGCCGCGGCGTCGACCAGCACCCGGTCGAGCAACGTGCGCCGGGGCGCGTACAGGGCATCCACGCCCGCCGACGGCTTGATCGCGACGGTGACCGTCTCGGCGCCGTAGTGGAAGGTGGTCCGGCCGATCGCGGGCGTGCCGGCATCGACGATCCGGTCGAGCAGACCCCATTGCGACAGCAGCAGCACCCCGCCGCGCATCAACGCGTGCGTGGACAGCGTGTCGGTGCCATACCGGTCACGATCGACCAGGAGCACACGCAAACCTTGCCGGGCGAGCAACAGTGCGGTCGCGGCACCGGCCGCCCGGGCTCCGACTATGACGGCGTCGTAGTCCATCGGTCACACCCCCACCCGTACGGCGCGGTGGGCCGTGATGTGGTCTGCGACGTAGACGGCGTCATGGCGGGCGCCGTCGATGAACGTCGAGTTCCGCCGATGCTGGAAACGCAGGCCGATCGCGTAGAGCCCGGGTACGTCGGTGATACCACGGCGATGACGGATCCGGCCGTCCGCACCGAGTACCGGAACCTTCAACCACGGGTACCAGGGCCGGAAGCCGGTGGCCCACACCACCGAGGTCACCCCCTCTCGGGCGAGGTCGAGAGTCGTCGGCGATCTCGGCACCGGAATGACGGGCGGTGGATCCGACGGTGCGCCGGCGTACGGGTCGATGTCCGCGAGCACACGACACAACCGGCACTGCGCCGCGCCCATCGTGACGGCGAGGTCGTCCGCGAACTGCGCGGTGGTGCCGTCGAGGGCGCTCAGCCGGCCGGTGAGCCGCACACCGGCCTCCTGCACGACGCCCAGGTCGATCCCGCGAGCATCCGGCGTACCCGCAAGTTGCAGTGACGGCTCGGACCTGGCCCGGACCGGATCGGAATAGTCGT
>JBKPSJ010000089.1:0-8560 GCA_046765875.1 Actinomycetota bacterium | reverse complement strand
GCTACCTGGAACGTGAACTCGATCAAGCAGCGGATGCCGCGGCTGGTGCCGTGGCTCGACCAGCGCAAACCGGACGTGGTCTGCCTGCAGGAGACCAAGCTGGCCGACGACGCGTTCGCGGAACTGTTCACAAAGGTGCTGGCCGACCGCGGGTACGAGTACGCCCACTACGGCGAGGGGCGGTGGAACGGCGTTGCGATCCTGTCCAAGGTCGGGCTGGAAGACGTCGTGCTCGGCGTCGAGGGCGCGCCCGGGTTCCCCGAGCCCGAGGCTCGCGCGGTCGCGGCGACCTGTGATGGCGTCCGGGTGCACTCGCTGTACGTCCCGAACGGCCGGGTGCCGGACTCGGACCACTACCAGTACAAGCTGGCCTGGCTGGCCGCGCTCCGCGACGTGGTCAAGGCGGGTCCGGACACGGCGATGTTGTGCGGCGATATGAACATCGCGCCGGCCGACGAGGACGTGTTCGACGCGGACGCGTACGTCGGCCAGACCCATGTGACCGAGCCCGAACGCCAAGCCCTCCGAGGCTTGGAGGCCGTCGGGCTGCACGACGTCGTACGCGACCGGTGGCCCGACAAGCGGGTCTTCACGTACTGGGACTACCGGGCCGGCATGTTCCACCAGGATCTCGGCATGCGGATCGACCTGGTGCTGGCGACCGACTCGGTGGCCGATCGGGTCGAGGCGGCCTGGGTTGACCGGCACGCCCGCAAGGGCTCCGGCCCGAGCGATCACGCGCCGGTGATCGTCGACCTGGACGAGGCGCCCGACGGTGACATCGGCCCGGTCGTCCCGCCGCCGTCGGCCCCGGTACGCAAGCGCGGCGCGGTCAAGCTCCCGCAGGCCTAAGGCATGTCTGACGGACACAGCCTTATCACCAGCGCGGCAGGGCCGGGTCGAAGTCGGGCATGATCCGGCGCATATACCCGGTGTCGTCGCGCTGCCGCAGACCACAGCGCAGATAGTCCTCGTGCATGCGGCCCAGCGCATCCCGGTCCAGATCGACGCCGAGGCCGGGCCCGTCCGGTACCGGCACCGCGCCGCGCTCGAACCGCAGCACGCCCGGCTGGACGACGTCGACACCCGCTTGCCAAGGCGTGTGCGTGTCACACGCGTACGCCAACGTCGGCGTCGCAGCGGCCAGTTGAGTCATCGCCGCCAGCGAAATCCCCAGGTGGCTGTTGGAGTGCATCGACAACCCGAGTCCGAACGTCTCACAGATGCCTGCAAGCCGTTGCGACGCCCGCAGGCCACCCCAGTAATGGTGATCCGACAGCACCACACCGACCGAGCCGAGCGCCACCGCCTCCGGCAGATCCGCGAAGCTCACCACGCACATGTTCGTTGCCAATGGCATCGGTGCGCGCTTGGCCACCTCGGCCATTCCCGGGTTGCCCGGCGTCGGGTCCTCGAGGTACTCCAGCAGTCCGTCGGTCTCCTCGGCCACCATCACCGAGGTCTCGACCGTCCAGGCCGTGTTCGGGTCCAGCCGCAGCGGGAGGTCCGGGAACTCCTGCCGCAGCGCGCGGATCGCCTCGATCTCCTGGCCCGGTGGGAACACACCACCCTTGAGCTTGATCGAGCCGAACCCGAACTCCTGGATCAGTCGCTTGGCCTGGTCGATCAAACCGGCCGGATCGAGGGCGGCGCCCCACTCGTCCGGCTCCGCGCCCGGATGGCCTGCCCATTTGTAGAACAGGTACGCGCTGTACGGCACGGCATCGCGTACCTTGCCGCCGAGCAGGTCGTACACGGGCCGGCCGAGCGCCCTGCCTTGCAGGTCCAGGCAAGCTACTTCGTACGGCGACACCACGCGAGCCAGCGTCTTGGCCGGACTGGACCCGCCGGTCAGGCCGTGTGCGTCCGGCGCATCCACCCCGCCGACGACGGCCGCAATCCTGGCAGTCAGCCCGTTCAGGTCGAACACGTCCAGCCCGGTCAGCGCGTCCGCGGCGCGGCGTACCAGCTCCAGGTGCGGCAGGTCGCCGTACGTCTCACCCAGCCCGACCAAGCCGTCGCCGGTGTGTACCTCGACGATCGTCCGCAGCGCCCATGGTTCGTGTACGCCCGATGAGTTCAGCAGAGGCGGGTCCGGGAACGCGATCGGCGTCACGACGACCTCGGTGATCGGCAGCCTGTTCACAGCGCGGCGGCCAGCTGCTCGAGATGTTCCACTGTGGGTCCACTAGACGAGTGATTCCATGAGGTTACGGGGCTGACGCCCGTCGGGACCGCACTCTACGTCACCGCTGCCATGCCCTCGACCCGCTCCGCCGGGGACGGCTCGACGTTGTGGTTGAGCGCGAACCGGTTGTCCGGGTCGTAGGCACGCTTGACCGCGGCGAGGCGGGCGTATGTCGCGGGTGGGTACGCCGCCGCCAGGTCCGCTGGCGTCGCCGAGGCCTGGAAGTTGACATACAGGCCGGTGCCGTGTGCCGCCACGGCACGCCAGGCAACGAGCGCTCGCTCGACCTCGGCCTCTGGTGCACCGTCGGGCAGCATCGGCAGGCATACGACCATCGCCTCCGCATCGCGGTGGGCGAACGCCGTCGCATCCGCCGGCACCCGGCCGAACGCGCCGCCCAGGCCCCGCACGGCGATTGCCGTAGGAGCCGGAGCGGCGTGGAGGCGATCGATCGCCGCGATCACAGCGTCGTCAAGGGTTGGCACAAGGGTGTTTCGGGCGAGCGGCCGACGGCCGGGCGGGTGCTTGGCGTCCTCCAGGATCTCGGAGTACCGGCGTTCGGAGATGGTGGCCTCGCTCACCGCGCCAAGCTCGAACAGCGGCTCGCTCGCGGCGTCGACGTCGGCCACCGCGGTGCCGGGCTCGCCGGCGTAACAGAGCAGCACCTTCGCGTGAGGCGGCGCCCCGGGCATCCGCGGCATCAGCACGACGGTGCTGGACAGCTCGTCCGGCGCGACCTGCATCGCGTCCCGCCATCGGCCGAGCAGGTCGGCCGGGTCGTCGAGCCGATAGGTCACCGACCCGAAGTGCACGGTGGTGACCGGCTGGGCGACGAAGTCGAAATCGACCACGACGCCGAAGTTGCCGCCACCGCCGCGCAGCGCCCAGAACAAGTCGGCGTGCTCGTCCTCCGACGCCGTGACCAGCCGGCCGTCGGCCGTCACCACCCGCGCGCCGGCCAGGTTGTCGATCGCCAGGCCATACCGGCGCACCATCCAGCCGATCCCCCCGCCGAGAGTGAGGCCGCCGACACCGACGCCGGTGGTGTCTCCGGCGGTGAGGCCCCAGCCGTGCGGATCGAGCGCTGCGGCCACCCGGCCCCAGGTCGCGCCGCCGCCGACGCGCACGAGCCGGCGCCCGGCGTCGAGGACCTCGACGTCGTCAAGATGCGCCAGGTCGATCACCATCCCGCCGATGTTCGTGCTGTGGCCGAGCGGACTGTGCCCGCCCGACCGCACCGATACCGCCAGATCGTGACGTAAGGCGTAAGCAAGCGCGGCCGCGACCTCGTCCGGGTTGCGGGGCCGGGCCATCACCGCCGGCTCGCCGGTGGCGAAGAAGACCCTCGCCGCGGCGTCATAACCATCGTCTCCAGGTCGCACTGTCTCCACGGCCAGGTCGGTGTCGTACAAGGTCATCGGTCTCTCCTCAGTCCGGAAAGTCGGTGCCTCCGATCGTTCGGGAAACCGGGACGGACCGCGTCGCCCGAGAGGTGTCGGTTCCGGCTACCGGCCTGGCGGGTCGCCGGGCCTGCGGGTACTGCTCACGGTGCAGGCGCGGCGTACTCCCACCGCGGGACGCGCGGACGCCGCTCGCGGCTCTACGATCGGGGCCATGCGGACGGATCGCGGCTGGCGGAGGTTCTACGCCACGGGCTGGTTGGTGTCGGCCGCGGTCGGCGTGTTCGCGTTCGTTCAGTGGCATGCGTACGTGCGCGAGGTAGAGAGCCGCGCCGAGGAGGCCGAGCGCACGCGTGACGAAGTGGCCAGACGCCGGGCGGTGGAGGAGCGGCTCCGGATCGCGCGCGAGCTCCATGACTCGTTGACCCACAGCATCTCGGTGATCAAGGTGCAGGCCGGCGTCGCGGCGCACCTGGCGATGAAGAATGGTGAGGAGCCGTCCGACGCGTTGCTCGCGATCCAGGAGGCCAGTACCGACGCCGTGCGCGAGCTGCGGTCGACGCTCGATGTGCTGCGCCGCGAGGAGGACCTCAACGGCAGCGGGCTGGACCTGCTTCCGGCGCTCGTGGAGCGGGCACGGTCCTCGGGTCTGCCGACGACTTACACGGTGCGCGGGCACCCGCGTCCGCTGCCGCCGGAGGTCGACCAGGCGGCGTACCGGGTGGTGCAGGAGGCGTTGACGAACGTCACCCGGCACGCGGGGAAGGCGGCCGCCTCGGTGCAGATCACGTACGACGAGCACACGCTGACCGTCCGCGTCGACGACGACGGGACGGGATCGCGGCGGCCGCCGGTGCCCGGGTACGGGCTGGTCGGGATGCGGGAGCGGGTCACCGCCCTGGGCGGTCACCTGCGTGCGGAGCCGGGCGCGTCCCGCGGGTTCACGGTGCTCGCCGAGCTGCCGGTGAGCGGGGCGTCTTGATCCGGGTGGTGCTGGTCGACGACCAGCCGCTGATCCGGACCGGCATTCGTGCGCTGCTCGACGCCGAGGACGACATCGAGGTCGTGGCCGAGGGAGCCGACGGCCGCGAGGGAGTCGCCCTCGCGGCCGAACACCTACCCGACATCGTGCTGATGGATGTGCAGATGCCCGAGATGGACGGCATCGAGGCGACCCGCCGGATCGCGAACGACGACCGGCTCGCCGACGTGCACGTGGTGATGCTGACCAACTACGGCCTCGACGAGTACGTCTTCAACTCCTTGCGAGCCGGCGCCTCCGGGTTCGTCGTCAAGGACACCGAGCCGGCCGACCTGCTGCAGGCGCTGCGGGTCACCATGCGTGGCGACGCCCTGCTCTCCCCGGCGGTCACCCGGCGGCTGATCAGCGAGTTCGTGGCTCGGCCCGCCGACGTGCTCCCCTCGGCGCACCTGGGCCTGCTCACGAACCGAGAGCGCGAGGTCGTCGCGCTGGTGGCCCACGGTCTGAGCAACGACGAGATCGCCGAGCGCATGGTGCTCAGCCCGATGACCGCGAAGACCCACGTCAGCCGCGCGATGACCAAGCTCGGGGCGCGCGACAGGGCACAGCTCGTCGTGTTCGCGTATCAGTCGGGCCTGGTCGTACCGCGCACGGCCTGAAGAACCGGGCGGACGGGCGGCAGACCCCCGCGATCATCCCGAGCCGGTCTAGTTTGGTGAAGACCGCGGCGAGCTGGGTGGCATCAGGTCCGTTCAGCCGGGAGGGGATTCGATGAGGCTGCTGATTACCGGTGCCGGCGGCAACATGGGCCGGCTGCTGCGACCTCGACTCGCCCGGCCGGGCCGGATGTTGCGGCTGGTCGACACCGCACCCCAGCAGTCCGCCGGCCCGGGCGAGGAGGTCGTCACGGCGTCGATCACGGATCCTGCCGCGATGGCCGAGGCCTGTTCGGGCGTCGACGCGCTGCTCCATCTCGGCGGGATCAGCCTGGAGGCGCCGTGGAACGAGATCGTTGCCGTGAACATCGACGGCACGCATACGCTCCTCGATGCCGCGCAGCAAGCAGGTGTCCGGAACGTGATCCTTGCCTCTAGCAACCATGCCGTCGGCTACTACACCCGTGATGACGCTCCGCCGGATGGGTTGCCGGCCGACGTACCCGCTCGACCGGACACGTACTACGGAGTGAGCAAGGCCGCGATGGAGGCACTCGGACGGTTGTACGCCGACCGGTTCGGCCTGTCCGTCGTGTGCGTCCGGATCGGCACCTGCTTTGCCGAGCCGGGCAGCGTCCGCGGGTTGTCGACCTGGATGTCACCCGACGACGGCGCGCGGCTGGTCGAGGCCGCGCTGGCCTTGTCCGAGCCCGGCTTCCGGCTGGTCTGGGGTATCTCTCGCAACGCTCGCCGCTGGTGGTCGCTGGCCGATGGCGAGGCGATCGGCTACCACCCGGTCGACGATGCCGAGCAGTACGCCGACAAGTACCTGGACGGGTCCGAACCCGACCCCGCTGACCCCGTGCTGTGGTACTTGGGCGGCCAGTTCCTCGGCGTACAACTCGGGACTCGAATGGGCTGAGCCGGGGGACTATCGTGCACGGCATGACCGAGAATCTCCCCGAGCGGCCGCCGAACCCGCACGCCCATCTGCGCGCCTCCGACGAGGACCGCGACCGGGTCGTTGACGTGCTCAGGGAGTCGCTGATGGCCGGCCGGCTGACCCAGGACGAGCACGCCGAGCGGCTCGAGGCGACCTTCATGGCCAAGACGCTGGGCGAACTGGAGCCGATCACCGCCGACCTCACGGTGCCCGACCGGCCGGTGACCCCGATGCCCGGCGCGACCTCGGCGCAGATCGAGCCGGCCGCCGACCCCGACGCGAGCTTCGAGTCGGTGGTGGGGATCTTCGGCGGCGGCGAGCGGAAGGGCCGCTGGCGGGTCAAGCGCCGGACCAACGTGATGTGCGTGTTCGGCGGCTACGACTTCGACATGACCGAGGCCGTCTTCGAGGCGCGCGAGGTGACGGTCTCGACGTTCGCGCTGTTCGGTGGGGTGAACATCACCGTCCCGGACAACGTCGAGGTACGCAACGAGGGCTCGGGCATCTTCGGCGGGTTCGACGCGCACGGCGCCAGCACCCCGGATCCGAGGGCGCCGGTGCTGATCGTCAAGGGCGTCGCCATCTTCGGCGGCGTCAGCGCCGGGCTCAAGAAGCGCAAGAGGAACAAGCAGCGCTAGATCCACTTGCTGAACCACATTCGGCTCAGCCAGGCCGCGTGCGGCATCACCTGGTCGGTCAGGATCGGCCAGATGTACGCGAAGTTCAGCACCACCAGGATCACGAAGGCGCCGGCGACCGCCGTACCGATCATGCGTCTGTTGGTCGACGTCACCGAGCCGTCGGGCGTTCTGCCGATGATCGCGCCGAGCAGGAGGGACAGCGCGATCACGGTGAACGGGATCATCGCCACGGCGTAGAAGAAGAAGATCGGCCGTTTGGCGAAGAAGAACCACGGCACCCAGCCGGCGACGAAGCCGATTACGGCCACGCCGTAGCGCCAGTCCCGCCGGGCTATCCAGAACAGTGCCGCCGCGATCATCGCCAGCGCACCCGCCCACCACAGCAGCGGCGTACCGAGCGCGGAGATCACCTGCAGACAGGTCTGCGCCGCCGGTACGCTGCAGCCGTTCGTACCCGGCTTGATGTCGTTGACCGCGTCGAACCCGATCGGCCGGGCGATGATCGGCCAGCCACCGGGCTGCGACTGGTACGGATGGGTGGCGTGCTCGATGTAGGAGCCGGTGTGGAAGTCGAGGACTTCCTTGTGGTAGTGCAGCAGCGACCGGAAGTCGTCCGGTACGTACTTCATCACCCCGGTCGCCGGGTGCTTCGACGCGTAGTCGTGGTCGTACGAGTTGTCGTGCAGCAGCCAGCCGGTCCAGGTCGCCGTGTAGGTGACGAGCGCCACCAGGACGACGCTGATGAACGCCGGGATGCCGTCGCGCAGCGCGGACTTCCATACCGCGCCGCGGACTCCGATCGCCCGGCGTGAGCCGACGTCCCATGCCCAGGTCAGCAGGCCGAAGGCGGCGACCGCCCAGACCGCGTTCCACTTCACACCCAGCGCGAGGCCGAAGCACACGCCGGCCGCCAGTCGCCACGGCCGCACGGGCATCCACCGGCCGAAGCCACCGCCTACCGGCACGGACTGGCCCAGCCGCTTGCGCATCCAGTCGCGGTCCTGCACCAGACACATCACGGCACAGACGAGCCAGAACGCCAGGAACCCGTCCAGCAGCGCGGTCCGCGACATCACGAAGTGCAGGCCGTCGACCGCCAGCAGCAGCCCGGCGATGCAGCCGATCAGCGTCGACCGGGTGATCCGGCGGACCAGCCGGATCAGCACCGTGATCGTGAGCGTGCCGAACAGCGCGGCCATGAACCGCCAGCCGAACGGGTTCATCCCGAAGATCTGCTCGCCGACGGCGATCATCCACTTGCCGACCTCCGGA
This sequence comes from Actinomycetota bacterium, assembly GCA_046765875.1. Classification (GTDB taxonomy): domain Bacteria; phylum Actinomycetota; class Actinomycetes; order Propionibacteriales; family Kribbellaceae; genus DASRHY01. Next base: position 478 of record JBKPSJ010000089.1, on the reverse strand, counting down.
TGCACCGTGAGGCTCGGCGTGTCCTTGAACACGTCCAGGTTGCCGGCGAGGATCCGCAGGTTCGCCTCGTCCTTGCGCGGTCCGTCGACGAACTGGCGGGCGTACCCGTACTTGAGCAGCGAGAACGCGTCCTTGGCGTAGTACGTCTCGTCGAAGACGAACTTGTGCGGGTTGCCCAGGTGCCAGAACCTGATGATCCCGGCGAACAGCGTGATCCCGATCGTCGCGAGCCAGCCGCCGTCGAAGTCCTTCGGCATCGGCGGATAGAGCCGGTCCTTGAGCGGCGGCAGCCGCCGGCCCAGCACATCCCGCCCGAGGCCCTCGCTACGGCCCGGCCCATCACCGGCCGCCGAGGCCTCGGTGTCGTCGATCACGGCAGTCACGCCCGCCATCGTACGGAGCCGCCGTACCACCCCCGCACCACCCGCGACTCAATTCGGTCTCGGTCGTGGACCATGGGCGCGCCGGCGGTTGGGAG
>JBKPSJ010000088.1:0-1903 GCA_046765875.1 Actinomycetota bacterium | reverse complement strand
CTTCGGCACTGAGCGGGGCCGGCCGTACGAGCGTGGTCGCGGGGTCGGACGTGATCCGGGCAAGCAGGAGATCGTCCGCGGCCGGCTCGCCTTCGGCCTGACTCGGATCGAACACGTGAGCCGCCTGCGCCGCGGCTCCGGTCAGCGGCTTGGTCAGCGGTTCGAACAACTGCCGGACCACGCCGTAGGCATACCGGCTCTCCAAGTCCGACCCCCGGGCCGTAAAGATCGCGTTGCCGGACCACTCCGGCAGTTCGCCGAGCCGGCCGAGCAGGCTGGTCTTGCCGATCCCGGCCTCGCCCTCGATCACCACCAGCTGCCCGTCGCCGGCCGCGGCGGCCCGGGCGGCGCCACGGATCACCGCGAGCTCGGCCTCACGTTCGAGCAGCACAGGTCCAGTCTGGCCCAATTCCTGGGGTTCGGTCCTGGGGTGATGCCCCCATGTCAACGGCACACGGACGGCGCACCCTCGACGGAGACAAACCTACGAAGGGACTCCTCATGACACTCAAGCAGAAGCTGCGGGCGCTGTGGGCCGACATCAGACAGGCCCTCAGGGAACCGTGGCCGCCGCCGGACCTCCCGCCGATCCGCAACTACCCATCCGGCCCTCGCCGGTGAAGGCGAGGCGTCAGGCGCGGGTCACCGCGTGGACGCCGATGATCTTGCCCAGCCGGGCGGCGGCGCGGTCGGCGTCGAAGCCGTCGCCCTCGACGAGGACGCGCAGCGTGCCCTTGTCGAGGGACAGCGTCAGCTCGCGGACGTCGTAAGGGTTGAGCAGGACGGCGACCCGGGCCAGCAGGCCGTCGACCTCGGTCACTAGGGCGTTCAGCTCGGTGACCACCCGGGCCGGCGCCGGCGCCGGCACCAGCAGCGCGGTCATAGCGACACCTCGCCGTGGCGTACCAGGCCGTACACGACGCCGTCGACCAGCGCCTCCCAGGACGCCTCCACGATGTTGTGCCCGACGCCGACGGTGATCCAGGAGCCCTCGCCGTCGGCGGTCTCGATCAGCACCCGGATCACAGCGTCGGTGCCGTGGCCCTGGTCGAGGATGCGGACCTTGTAATCGATCAGGTCGAACTTGCGGACGACCGGATAGGCCCGTTCGATCGCGGTCCGCAGTGCGTGGTCGAGCGCGTTCACCGGGCCGTTGCCCTCGCCGGTGACGATCTCGCGCTCGCCGCCGGCGACCAGCTTGACCGTGGCCTCCGAGACCGCCTCGCCGTCGGCGCGCGACTCGGTGATCACCCGCCACGACTCGACGTCGAAGAACCGTGGCCGTACGCCGTGCACCTCCTCGGCGAGCAGCAGCTCGAACGAGGCGTCGGCGGCCTCGTAGGTGTACCCGCGCGCCTCAGACTCCTTGACCCGCTCGGTGATCCGGCCGACCAGTTCCTTGTCGGTCAGGTCGAAGCCGAGCTCGCGGCCCTTGAGCTCGACGCTGGCGCGCCCGGCCATCTCCGAGACCAGCATCCGCATGTCGTTGCCGACCCGGGCCGGATCCGTGTGCTGGTACAGATCCGGGTCGACCTTGATCGCCGAAGCGTGCAGCCCGGCCTTGTGGGCGAAGGCGGACACGCCGACGTACGGCTGCCGGTTCGACGGCGGCACGTTCGTGACCTCGGCGATGGCATGCGCGATCCTCGTTGCCTCCGACAACCGTCCCTCCGGCAGCAGCGCCTGTCCGCGCTTGAGCTCCAGGTTCGCCACCACCGCGAGCAGGTCGGCGTTGCCGGTGCGTTCGCCGTACCCGTTGATGGTGCCCTGGACGTGGGTGACGCCGGCCTCGACCGCGGCCAGCGAGTTCGCGACCGCGCAGCCGGCGTCGTTATGGCAGTGGATGCCGAGCCGGGCGCCGGTCGAGCCGAGCACGTCGTTCACCACGTCCTGCAGCTCGCGT
>JBKPSJ010000087.1:0-18840 GCA_046765875.1 Actinomycetota bacterium | reverse complement strand
TGCTGTGGGAGCGCTGGCACCGGGCCGGCGAGCCGCCGATGGAGTGGATGGCATCGGCGTTCGCAGTCGCCGGAGCGGTCCACGGTCTGCTGCGCGCCGGCGATTTCGCGCTGTGGCAGCAACGGGCACGCCGCAGCGCGGATGCGGACGGGCCGACGCTGGCGGCGAGTGCGGCCTTCGCCGAGGCACTGGTCGCCATCCACACCGGCCCGGACGATTCCGCCAGGCGGCTCGTCTCGCGCGCCTTCGCTCCGTTCGCGGAGACGTGGTGGGAGCCGTATGCGCGCGCGGCCGGTGCTGAACTGGCCGTGGTCGCAGGACTCCCGGACGCGGAGCAATGGCTGAAGGACGCGGCGCCCCCCGATATGGAGAACGACTGGGCGGCGGCCGCGCTGACACGGGCGTCCGCGCGGCTCCACAGCGACCGGGATGGTCTGACGCGGGCGGCGCAACAGTTCGCCCAGATCGGAGCGGAGTACGAGCGGGCGCAGACCGAGGAGTTGCTCAGGCGGCTTTGAGCGCGGCGTACAGATCGTCGGCGGACCACTGCCGGCGGCCACCGGACTCGGCCTCGTGGACGAGTGCGACCAGCTTCGCGTTGACCGGCGCGGACCGGCCGAGCCGCTCGGCCAGCCGGACCACCTCACCGTTGATGTAGTCGATCTCCGTCGGCCGGCCGTCCTCGAGGTCGTCCAGCATCGAGGTCCGAGCGTGCGGGTCGATCGCGAGCAGCCGGCGGGCCAGCCGGGCGAACAGCGCGTCCGGTACGCCGAGCAGCCGGGCCATCAGCCTCGGCGGGACCGGCGTCAGTCGCGCCGGCTCGATCCCGGCCGCGTCGAGCAGGCCGACGGCCTCTGCTTGGGCCAGACCGAGACACCTGCGGTAGACGCGCTGTGACAACTCCGCCTTGAGCGGAAGCCCGGACAGCGCGTTGACCGGATTGTTGAGGTTGAGCAGCAGCTTCGCCCATTGCACCGGCGCCATGTCCTCGTGCCCGTGCAGCGGCAGGCCGGCGCGGGCGAAGTCCTCCAGGTACGGCGCGAGGGCGGCGCTGCGAGCGACATCGAGCCCGCCCTCGGTACCGGCATGGAACGCGCCGGCACCGCGGCGTACCACGTTGAACTGCACCATGCCCGGGATCACCGTCCGGCCCGGCAACCCGGCGCGCAGGACATCGGTATTGCCGATTCCGTTCTGGAAGCTGATCACGACCGCGTCCGCAGGCGCGACCTCGGCCAGTTCCGCCGCGGCCGCCTCGGTAGCGCCCGACTTGACGCAGGCGAGGATCAGGACGGCGCCCTCGGCACCCTTGGGCGAGGTCTCGAACCGCACGCCGCCAGGTGGCACCACCAGCTCCGCGCCCTGCCAGTCGGTCAGCCGCAGCCCGTGCTCGGCCACCTCGGCCGCCAGCCGTTCCCGGCCGACCAGCACAACATCGGCGCCCGTGGCTGCGAGCCGGCCACCGACGTAGCAGCCGATACTGCCTGCGCCGTACACACAGATCCTCACCCGGATATCAGTACCACTCCAGGATCACTCGCTCTGCGAGATCAGCTTCCGGCAGCGGCGTTCGAGCATACCGACCGGCATCCACAGGTTCTTGAACGCTTTGTTGTGGGTCTGCTTGTGGTGGTACCGGTAGTAGATCTGCTGGGCGATCACCGCCAGCCGGAACAACCCGAACACCTCGTAGAAGGTCCAGTTGCCCGGCTTCAAACCGCTGCGCTCGCAGTAGTAGTCGACCACCTCGGCCCGGGTCAGCATCCCGGGTACGTCGGACGGCTGGCGGCGGAACCGGCGGAACGCCCAGTCGTCGTCGGCCTGCACCCAGTACGCCAGCGAGCTGCCCAGGTCCATCAGCGGATCGCCGACCGTCGCCAGCTCCCAGTCCAGCACCCCGACCACGGTCAGCTGGTCGTCCGGGGCCAGCACGATGTTGTCCAGCCGGAAGTCGTTGTGGATCAGGCAGGTGCCGACGTCGCCCGGCTGGTTCGCCGCCAGCCAGGCCATCACCCCGGTGAAGTTCGGCACGTTCCAGGTCTTCGCCTTGCGGTACCGGCCGGACCAGCCGGACACCTGCCGGCCGACGTACCCCTCGCCCTTGCCGAGCCACGACAGCCCGGCCTCGTTCACGTCGATGCCGTGCAACTCGACCATGGTGTCGATCACCGTCCGGCAGAGCCGACTGGTGTCCTCCGGGCCGAGGGTGATGTCGTCCTCGGTGCGCGGCACCGTTCCCGGTATCCGCTCCATCACGTAGAACTCCGAGCCGATCACGGTCTCGTCGTCGCAGTGCGCCACCATCTTCGGGACGTACCGGTAGACCGGCGCGACCGCGGACTGGATCCGGTACTCGCGGCCCATATCGTGCGCGCCGCGTGCCCTGGTTCCGGCCGGCGGCCGGCGCAGGATCAGGTCCCGGCCCGGGTATCGCAGCAGGTACGTCAGGTTGGAGGCACCGCCGGAGAACTGCCGTACCAGCGGCTCGCCGTCCAGCAGATCGGCGTGCGCGCGCAGCCAACGGTCGACGGCCGCGACGTCGAAGGCGTCCTCGGCCCGTACGACGCGGTCCGTCATGCGTCGCCCGGTGCGGCGGCCGGGCGGGACTGCGCCCGGGCGGACAGCCTGCGCATCTGCCGGTCGTACAGCGGCCGGGCGAACCGTTTGGTCCGCCACGACATCAGCGCCGGGCGGTCCGGGATGATCAGGAACCGGTGCTTGGCGATCCCGTTCAGCACCGCGGTCGCGATCTCGTCAGCGGTCCGCGGCGACTTCTCGATCAGCCGCCGTGCGACCGCGTTCATCTCGGTGTCCTCGCCGTTCATCGAGTCCGCGAGGTTGGTCTTGAAGAACGACGGGCACACCACCGACACCGTCACGCCGTACGGGTGCAACTCGTGCGACAGCGTCTCCGACAGCGCGACGACACCCGCTTTGACCGTGTTGTACGAGCTCATCATCGGCGGATGGACCAGTCCGGCGGCCGACGCCGTATTGACGATGTGGCCGGACCGCTGCTCTTTGAACACGGGCGCAAACGCTCGGCAACCGCGGACCACGCCCATCAGGTTGATGTCGATGACCCGGTCCCATTCGGACAGGCTCTCGACATCGATCCGGCCACCGGTCGCGATCCCCGCGTTGTTGATCAGCAGGTCGAGGCCGCCCCACTGCTCGCGGCACCACTCAACCGCGGTCTGCCAGTCCTGCTCGTCACGTACATCCAGCCGCAGGTACTCCGCGCCGTCATCGGCAGGTTTCGACAAGTCGGTCCGGAGGACTTTGTTGCCCTGCGCAAGCAGTTGGCGGACCAATGCGGCGCCCAGCCCGGACGCGGCGCCGGTAACCAGCACTCTGCGTGCCGAGCCGCTAACTGAGCTGTTGTCTCGGGCACCAACTGATTCACTCACTCGGCCTCCCGGTATTTGGCCAGCTCGAGCTTCGCGATGACACCACGGTGCACCTCGTCCGGCCCGTCCGCCAGTCGCAGCGAGCGCGCCGAGGTCCACGCGGCCGCCAGCGGGAAGTCGTCCGACAGTCCGCCACCGCCGTGCAACTGGATCGCCATGTCGATCACGTCCTGTGCCATCCGGGGCACGGCGACCTTGATCTGGCTGACCTCGCTGAGGGCGCCGGCCGGACCGGCGGTGTCGAGCAGATACGCGGTCTGCAACACCAGCAGCCGCGCCTGGTTGATCGCGATCCGGGCGTCGGCGATCCGCTCCCGGTTGCCGCCGAGGTTGACGATCGGCTTGCCGAACGCGGACCGGCTGGTGCCGCGCCGGATCGCCAGCTCGAGTGCCTTCTCGGCCAGTCCGATCAGCCGCATGCAGTGGTGCACCCGGCCCGGGCCGAGCCGGCCCTGCGCGATCTCGAACGCCCGGCCCGGTCCGAGCAGGATGTTCGACGCCGGTACCCGGACGTCGGCGAATGTGACCTCGCCGTGGCCGTACGGCTCGTCGTACCGGCTCATCGTCGGCAGCAACCGCTCGACCTGGACACCGAGGGCGTCGCGCGGGACCAGGACCATCGTGTGCTGGGCATGCCGGTCCGCGCCGGGATCGGTGAGGCCCATGAAGATCAGGAGCTTGCAGTCCGGGTTACCGATGCCGGTGCTCCACCACTTGCGGCCGTTGACTACTACCTCCTCGCCCTCGACGGCGGCGGTGGCCCGCATGTTCGTGGCATCCGACGAAGCGACACCGGGCTCGGTCATACAGAAGGCGGACCGAATCCTCCCGTCGAGCAACGGTTCGAGCCACTGCCTGCGCTGCTCGGGGGTGCCGTACTTGACCAGCACTTCCATGTTGCCCGTGTCGGGCGCGTTGCAGTTGAACACGTACGGTGCCAGCGCGGACCGTCCGGTGAGCTCGGCGATCGGCGCATAGTCGAGGTTGTTCAGCCCCTCGCCGTACCCGAGTTCGGCGGCCTCGGGGAGGAACAGGTTCCACAGACCCTGCTTGCGCGCCTTGGCCTGCAACTCGGCCATCACCGGCTGCGGCGCCCAGGGGTCGTCCGCGGCCCTGATCGCCGCATGGACCTCGGCCTCGACCGGGTCGATCTCGGTACGGATGAACTCGGCGACCCGGTCCCGCAGTTCCCGTCCGCGCGCGGACGGCTCCAAGCCCATGGCGTCTCCTTCCGTACTCCGCGCGACAGTAACCGGTCGCGGTGCGGCGGCGCCGTTCAGCGGGTGTCATACCCGCTGGGCGGCCTCGATCCACGCGGCAGTGGCGAATGCGCGGCTGTTGTGCGTGGCGATCACCTGCAGACCGGCGGGAAGCCCGTCGGCCGGCATCGGCAGGCTCAGCGCGGGTAGGCCGACCAGATTGGCCAGCCGGGTGTTGCGTAACAACCGGTTGCGGACCGTGTACCCGTCGACCTCGGTGGCGTCCAGCGGCGGCGCCACGATCGGCACCATCGGCATCAGCACCGCGTCGAGATCGCGGAGCACCTCCCGCACAGCGCCGGCCAGTTCGGCGGCGTGCGCCTTGGCCCGGACGTACCGCCAGCCCGGAACCGAGGCAGCCTCGCGCAATCGCTCCTGTACGTCGGGCTGGTATCGGCTGGTGTCCCGGCCGGCATGGATCGCCGCGGCTTCGGGACCCTGTATGTCGATCGCGGTCGCGGTGACGTCGTCCCAGTCGGGCAGTTTCACGTCGACCAGCGCCGCGCCCGACCCGCGCAGGCAGCCCAGCGTCGTGGTCCACGCGTCGCCGACCTCGGTGCCGTGGTCGACGTGCTCGGGGTTGGTCGCCAAGCCGAGCCGGGGCGTCCGCGGAACGCCGGCCAGCGGCGTACCGGACAGCACCTCGATCGTGTACTCGGCGTCGGCGACCGAGGTCGTGAGCACGCCGACGGTGTCGAGCGACTGCGACAGCGGGAAGACACCGGCGGCCGGGATGGTCCCGTTGGCGGGCTTGGCGCCGACCACACCGCAGAACGCCGCCGGGATCCGTACCGAACCCGCCGTATCGGTACCGATCGCGAACGGGACGACACCGGCCGCCACCGCCGCGGCCGCGCCACCGCTGGAACCGCCGGTCATCCGCGCCGCGTCGTGCGGGTTGCGGCTCGGGCCGACCCGGTTCGACGTACCCGTGCAGCCGTACGCGAACTCGTGGCTGTGGGTCAGCCCGATCGGGATCGCACCGGCCGCACGCAACCGGCGTACCACCTCGGCGTCGCGCATCCCGACCCGGTCGGCGAACGCCTCCGAGCCGCACCGGAACGGCCAGCCCTCGACCTCGACGATCTCTTTCACCAGCACCGGTACGCCGGCCAGCGGGCCCCTGCGCCGGTGCGTCCGGGCGGCGGCGCGAGCGCCCTCGGCGTCGAGATGAACGACCGCCTGCAGGTCGGTGATGGTCGTTGCCGCGGACAGCGACTGCTCGACCAGATCGCGCGGCTCCCATTCGCCGGTGCGGACGGCGGCGGCGATCGTACGCACCGGCGGCCACCGGGTCACGCCGACCAGACCGCTCATGTCGAGAAGGTACGTGAACATTCACGTTCCAGACCCGCTGGTGCCTTCGGCAACTTGTTTCACTGTGCCGCCTACACTCGAAAGATGGGACCAGGGGAGGCTCACGGGGGTACCGTTCTCGCCCGCAGCAGCACGCCGCTCACCGAGCGCTCGGCCGTCGCGCTCGCGGGCGCCGTTCGTACCGGCTCTGTCACCGCTCGCGAAGTGGTCGAGGCGCACATCGAGGTGCTGCAGCGGGTCAACCCGGTGCTGAACGCGGTCGTCGCCGATCTGTACGACGACGCCCGCGATCAGGCCGACGCCGCCGACGCGCGCGTCCGGGCGGCCTGGCCGGACGATGAGTTGCCGCCGCTGCTCGGCGTACCGTTCACGATCAAGGAGTCGATCGAGGTCGCCGGGATGCCGAACAGCGCGGGCGTGGTCGCCCGGCGCGATCACCGTGCCGGCCGGACCGCACCCGTCGTACGCCGAATGGTCGCCGCCGGCGCGATCCCGCTCGGGCTGACCAACACCTCCGAGCTGTGTATGTGGATCGAGACGTCCAACCGGCTGTACGGACGGACCAGCAACCCGTACGACCCCCGGCGTACCGCGGGCGGCTCCTCCGGCGGCGAGGGCGCGGCGGTCGGGTCCGGCGGTACACCGGTCGGGCTGGGTACCGATAGCGGTGGCTCGATCCGGATGCCGGCGTTCTGCTGCGGTGTGTTCGGGCACAAGCCGAGCACCGGGCTGGTCCCGATCACCGGCACGTTCCCAGCACCGCGCGGCGATACCGCGCGGCTGGTGGTGAACGGCCCGCTGGCTCGGCGAGCCGAGGACCTGATGCCGCTGCTGCGGGTGCTGGCGGGTCCGGACGAGGAGGACCTGCTGTCCAGGACGATGCCGCTCGGCGACCCAGCCGAGGTCCGGCTCGACGGGATCCGGGTGCTGCTGTCCGAGCATGCCTGGCTGCGGCCGATCAGCCGCGAGCTCCTGCTGGCGCGGGAGCGGGCCGCCGCCGTGCTGGAGTCGCTCGGCGCGAAGGTCGAGCACCTGCAACTCAAGGCCGCGCGGAAGATGGTCGAGCCGTACCTGGCGATCCTGTCCCGCGGAGGCTCGCTGCACGACATCCTGCGCGCCGAGGGGTCGGACGTCGGCTGGCGGTCGACGGTACGGCGCAGCGGCGAGCACACCCTGGCCACCAAGCTGCTGCTGCTCGGGGAGCCGCTGACCTCCCGGTCGGCGGCGTTCCGGACCGGGTCGGCGATGGCGGCCGGGCTCGACTTCGCCCGCGAGTTCGTCGCGACCGTCGGCGACGGGATCGTGCTCCACCCGCCGGCCCCCACGGTGGCGCCCCGACACGGCCGGACCGTCGGCAAGGCGTACTGGCCGCAGCCGATGGGCCTGTTCAACCTGGCCGGGCTGCCGGTCACCGAGGTGCCACTCGGCCTGAACGAGCGCGGGCTGCCGCTCGGCGTCCAGGTCGCCGCCGGACCGGGCCGCGACCATGTCACCATCCGGGTGGCGCAGGAGCTCGAGAAGGCGTTCGGCGGCTGGGTCCCGCCGCGGATTCACTAGCCACTGTCTGGACGTTCGTGGAATCGTTAGCCGACTTAGAAATGGCGACGTACTGTCGGAGGCGTGACTTCTGTCCCAGCTTCGTTCCCCGCTGACCTGCCCCTGACCGCCGGCGCGCTGCGATCCGCCGGCTATATGCCTAAGTCCGTCAAGGACGAGATCGCCGCCAACCTGCTCTACAAGCTCCGGTCCGGTATCGATCCATGGCCGGGCATCGTCGGGTTCGACCGTACCGTCATCCCGCAGCTCGAACGGGCGCTGCTGGCCGGGCACGACGTGGTGCTGCTCGGCGAGCGCGGGCAGGGCAAGACCCGGCTGTTGCGCACGCTGGCACTCCTGCTCGATGAGTGGACCCCGGTGATCGAGGGCGCCGAACTGCCCGAGCACCCGCTCGCCCCGATCACGCCCGCCTCCAGGCGCCGCGCCGCGCGGCTCGGCGACGACCTGCCGGTGCGGTGGGTACACCGCTCGGAGCGGTACTCCGAGAAGCTCGCCACGCCGGACACCTCCGTCGGCGACCTCGTCGGCGACGTCGACCCGGTGAAGGTGGCCGAGGGCCGCAGCCTGGGCGATCCCGAGACCATCCACTATGGACTGGTGCCGCGGGCCCACCGCGGCATCGTCGCCATCAACGAGCTGCCGGACCTGGCCGAGCGGATCCAGGTCGCGCTGCTCAATGTGATGGAGGAGCGCGATATCCAGGTCCGCGGATACACGCTGCGGCTGCCGCTCGACGTACTGCTGGTGGCAACCGCGAACCCCGAGGACTACACCAACCGGGGCCGGATCATCACCCCGCTCAAGGACCGGTTCGGCGCCGAGGTACGTACGCACTACCCGCTCGACGTCCAGGCCGAGGTGGATGTCGTCCGCCAGGAGGCCGTACTGGTCGCCGAGGTGGGCGAGCCGCTGCTGGAGATCCTGGCCAGGTTCGTCCGCCGGCTGCGCGAGTCCGCCGCGATCGACCAGCGGTCCGGCGTATCCGCGCGGTTCGCGGTGGCAGCGGCCGAGACGGTGGCGGCCGCCGCGCTGCGCCGGTCCGCGCTGACCGGCGAGGAACCGGCCGTGGCCCGTCCGGTCGACCTGGCGACGGTGCCGTCGGTGCTGCGCGGCAAGCTCGAGTTCGAACCTGGCGAGGAGGGCCGCGAGGTCGATCACCTCGTGCACCTGCTGCGCCGCGCGATCGCCGAGACCGCGCGCGAGCGGTTCGCCGGTGTCGACCTGATGCCGCTGGCCGACGCGGTCGCCGACGGCCACCTGGTCACCACCGGCGAGCGGGTGCCCGGCCGTGACGTACTGGCCGCGATACCCGAGCTGCCGCTGCTGTACGACGTGGCCGGCCGTGCCGGTGCCGACCCGGACATAGATCCGCCGGGCCGAATCGCCGCGGCGGTCGAGCTGGCCCTCGAGGCGCTGTACCTGTCCAAGCGGCTGGCCAAGGACGCCGACGACGACACCACGGTGTATGGCGTATGACCGCTTCACCAGCCGAGCCCTCGCGGTACAACTACGGACCCTGGCACGACGGGCCGGACCCGCTGGCGCCGCCGGTCGACCTGCGCGAGGCGCTGGACGAGATCGGCCGCGACGTCATGCAGGGCTACTCGCCCGGCAGCGCGCTGGAGGAGTTGCTGCGGCGCGGGTTGCGCGACACCACCGGCCTGGACGACCTGACCCGGCGGCTGTGGGAACGGCGCGCCGAGATCCAGCGCCGGCACTCACTCGACGGCACGTTGCAGGAGGTACGCAGGCTGCTGGACGAAGCCGTCGAGGCCGAGCGCAGCACGCTGTTCCCGGACCCGTCGGACGACGCCCGGTTCCGGGAGGCGCAGCTCGACGCGCTACCACCCGGCACCGCGGCCGCCGTACAGGAGTTGTCGACCTACGACTGGCGATCGTCGGAGGCCCGGGAGAAGTACGAGCAGATCCAGGACCTGCTCGGCCGCGAACTGCTCGACTCGCGGTTCGAAGGGATGAAGGAGGCGCTGGAGTCCACCACCCCGGAGGACGTTGAGCAGATCCGGGAGATGCTCGCCGATATGAACAGCCTGCTGTCGGCGCATGCGCAGGGGCGGCCTGACGTACCCGAGCTGTTCGACCAGTTCATGCGTAAGCACGGCGAGTTCTTCCCGGAGAACCCGCGGAACGTCGAGGAGCTGATCGACGCGCTCGCTCGCCGGGCCGCGGCTGCACAGCGGATGCTGAACTCGATGTCGCCGGAGCAGCGCGAGGAACTGATGTCGATGGCTCAGCAGGCCTTCGGTGATCCACGACTCGCCCAGGAGCTCGCCCAGCTTGACGCCCAACTCCGCGGACTACGACCTGGCGAGGACTGGTGGTCGTCGGAGGAGTTCAGCGGCGACGACGCGCTCGGCATGGGTGAAGGTGCGCGGGCGATGGCCGACCTGGCCGACCTCGACGCGCTGGCCGAGCAGCTCGCGCAGTCGTACCCCGGCGCGCGGCTGGAGGACATCGACCTCGACGCCCTCGAACGCCAGCTCGGCAAACAGGCCGGCGTCGACGCCCGCCGGCTGTCCGAGCTCGAGCGGGAGTTGCGCCGGCAGGGCCTGGTCGAACGGGCGCCGGACGGTTCGCTGCGGCTGTCACCGAAGGCGCTGCGCCGGCTCGGCGAGACCGCACTGGCCGATGTGCTCAGGTCGGTGCACGGCCGGACCGGTTCGCGCGACACAGCGGCCGCCGGTGCCGCCGGTGAGCTGATCGGGTCCACTCGGCAGTGGGAGTTCGGCGACACCCAGCCGTGGGACGTACCGCGGACCGTACGGAACGCCTTGGTACGCGGCGGCAACCCGATCCGGCTGGACGTGTCCGACGTCGAGATCGCCGAGACCGAGCACCGGGCCCGCGCGGCCGTGGCGCTGTGTGTGGACACGTCGTGGTCGATGGTCCAGGAGGATCGCTGGCTGCCGATGAAGCGGACCGCGCTCGCGTTGCACCAGCTCATCTCGACCCGGTACCGCAACGACGCGTTGCAGGTCATCACGTTCGGCCGGTACGCACGTACCGTCGAGCTCGGCGAGCTGGTCGGGCTCGAGGGCGCCTGGGAACAGGGCACCAACGCGCACCACGCGCTGCTGCTCGCCGGCCGGCACCTGCGCCGGCATCCGGACGCGCAGCCGGTCGTGCTACTGGTCACCGACGGCGAGCCGACCGCGCATCTGGAGTCCGAGGGGACGGCCGTGTTCTCGTACCCGCCTTCGCCGAAGACGCTCGGTACAACGCTTGCCGAGGTGGACCGGCTGGCCAGGCTCGGAACCGTACTGACCGTGTTCCGGCTCGGCAACGAGAAGCGGCTGACCGCGTACGTCGACCTGCTGGCACGTCGGGGCGGCGGCCGAGTCGTGGCACCGGACACCAACGGCCTCGGAGCAGCCGTGATCAGCGACTATCTGCGCACCCGACGCCGACTCTGACTAGCCGGGCCACCGCATGTCGGCGTCGGTGCACTGTCCGGTCCGGACGACAACGAAGCGGAACGGAGCGGTGAGTCTGTAGCGGCGTGATCCGACCCGGTAGTCCACCTGCACTCCGTCGATCCGCGCCATGGCACGGTCGTCATACGCCTGCAGGTGCAGGACCAGGTCCCAATGGTGATCGGGGCCGGTGCTGGCTGCGGCCGGGATGCGGCCGCCGACCGCCGGGACGTGGCCGCTCCAGACGACCTGCGCGTCAGGTGGCGGCCACGCCGTGGCCGACCCGAGCGCGACATTGCTCACCCGGACCAGGACAGCGTCGGCCAACCGCAGGCCCTCGGCGCCGAGCAGCGCGACACTCGTGATGCGCGCCTCCTTGTCGGCCTTGTTACGGACGTAGCCGACATTGTGCGAGAAGTCGGTGCTGCCCCGCGAGGGCACGCATCCTGTCGCTCCGGCGGCGTCCAACGGCCCGCCCTCGTGCCGCAGCCCGAACCACCAGGCCGCCCCGGCCAGCAACGCGACGGCCAGCACGAACCCACCACCGACCAGGACCACCCGGCTCCGCACCAATCCCACCCCCAGCGCCGAGGGCCACCGACCCTCAGAACCTACCCACCCCCACCGACAGATTGGTCAACCTCTGAAGAAGGCAGATGTCTGCGGTCAGAGGTCGAGGACCATGCTGCCGTTCTCGCGGTGGAAGCCGATCCGGGGTAGGTAGCCGGCGGCGTCGCGCATCTGGGGTGCGGCGATCACCTGGCGGAAGCCATGCCGGGTGAAGACGTCACTGCGGCGGAACACGAACTCGCCCGGGGTGAAGTCGCGGTACTCGGGCAACACGTAGTCCAGGTCGACCTGCGCCCGGCCGTCGCCCGCGTCGTCGGCGAGCACGACTCCGACCGTGCGTTGGCCGTGCTGGACCAGGAACGCGTACCGGCTGTCCGCCGCGTCCGGGTCGAAGCCCGGGTTGTACTTGTTGATGTCTGGCTTGTTCGTCGCCAGCACGTGCTTGAGATACGGGTCGGACCCGGCAACCTCGAGCACGGCGTACTCGGTCTCGTCGTGGCGGTGCCGGACCAGCCGCCACAGCTGGACGGCGTTGATCACAGCGAGGACCGCGTTCATGCCGACCATCGGCCAGACCGAGATTGCGGCGTTGAAGCCGACCAGGACGACACAGCCGATCAGGTTCAGCACCCGCAATCGCAGGATGCGTGTCTGCAGCAACGAGATGACAACGAGGGCCGATCCGCCCCACCCGACCAGATCCAACCAGCTCACGTCCGGAGCGTAGACCCTTTCGCTGACTACCGTACGAAGGTGGAAACAGACTCCTGGCGCGTACGCTCGCGGACGTGATCGACTACGCCAGCCTCAACGGCCGCCGGGTCGACAGCGTCCCGGTCTCGTTGCTCCGGGCAATGAATTACTCGCACTTCAGTTCGATGCAGGCGCGCGACGGCAAGGTCCGCGGTCTTGCGCTTCACCTGGACCGGCTGGATCGCAGTTCGGCCGAGATGTTCGGAACCGGTCTCGATCAGGATCGGGTCCGCGGATACCTGGCCAGGGTCGTCCGCGACGCGCCGGAGGCATCGGTCCGCATCAGCGTGGTGCGCGATCTCGACGTACTGATCCATGCCACCGATCCGGTCGAGCCCGGTACGACGCCACTGCGGCTCCGTTCGGTCGAGTACGAGCGAGACCTGCCGCACATCAAGCACAACGGCACCCTCGGGCTGACCCTCCAGGCCGACGAGGCGGAGCGAGCCGGGTACGACGACGCACTGTTCACCGACAGGCACGGCTTCGTCTCCGAGGCGACGATCTGGAACGTCTGCTTCGTCACCGGAGGCACCCTCGTCTGGCCGTCGGCACCGGCCCTGCCGGGGATCATGATGCAACTCATCCAGGCCGGGCTGGAACAAGACTTCGACCACCGGCCGGTCGCACTCAGCGAGGTCGGTCAGTACGACGCGGCATACCTGACGAATTCGATCGACCCGGCTCTGCCGGTGCAGAGCATCGACGCCGTCACCTATCCCGACCGCCCGGACCTACGAGCGATACTGCTGGCGGCGTACGAGTCGAACCCCTGGGTCGTGGTCTAGCCGACGACGTCGAGCCGGCGGAGCAGTTTGCCGAGCACACGACGCAGATCCTCGACGTCCTGCGGCTCCAGCCGGTCGTCGAACAAGGCCGGACGGACCCGCCATACGACCTGGATGCTGCGGCGTACCGCCTTGGTGCCTTCCGGAGCGAGCACCGCGTACGTCAGCCGGCGGTTGTCCGGGTCCTGCTCACGGGTCACCCAGCCGCGCCGCACCATCCTGTCGATCAGCCGGGTCGCGCCGCTGCGGCTGATCAGCAACCGGTCGGCGAGCGCCGACATGATCAGCCGGCGGTCCGGCGTGTTCGCCAGGAACCACAGCACGTCGTGCTCGGCGAGCGTCATCCCGGCCTCGGCCTCGAGCCGCCGGCTCAGCTCGCCGGACAGCATCCCGCTGGCCTGGTGCAGTTCCAGCCAGGCGAGCTCGCTGGGACCGCCGCGTCTCATCCGTCGAGGGTAGCAACTATTGCGCGTGCAATCGTCATTGCGGCGTCGAGTAACGCCAGAAGGCAGGCGCCATCGCCACCGTGATCACGAGCAGGACGATCACCAGTACGCCACCGCCGGCCGCGGCCCACCGGGTGCCGACGGCGGCGGCCGCCCAGCCGTGCACCACGTCGGCCAATCGCGGACCACCGGCGACCACGACCATGAACACCCCCTGGATCCGGCCGCGCATCTCGTCGGTCGACGCGGCCTGCAGGATCGCGCCGCGGTGGACGCCGCTGATCATGTCCGCCGCGCCGCCGATCGCCAGGAACAGAACCGCCAGCCACAGCACCCGGGACAACCCGAACCCGACCATCGCGGCGCCCCAGATGGCGATCGCGAACGTCACCACCACGCCGTTGCGATGGATGCGGGACAGCCGGCCGGACAGCAACCCGATCGCGAACGCTCCGAGCGGGATCCCGGCGTACAGCCAGCCCAGCGCGGTACCGCCGCCGTGCGGATCGCTGAAGGTCTTCTGGGCCATTTCCGGGAACAACGCTTTCGGCATCCCGAAGATCATCGCGATCATGTCGACCAGGAATGAGACCAGCAGTACGCCGTGCGCGCTCAGGTACTTCAGCCCGTCAACGATGTCGCGCAGCCCGGCGGTCCGGGTCGAACGCTCCAGCGGTGGCATCCGCGGCAGCCGCAGCACCATCACCAAGGCGACGGCCAGCGCGGTCGAGTCGATGATGTACAGCGTCGGCAGACCGGTCAGCGGGATCAGTACGCCGGCGACCAGCGGGCCGAAGACGGCGCCGAAGGTGAAGACTGTGAAGCCGAGCGCGTTCGCGGCGACCAGTTGGCTGGTCGGTACCACCCGCGCGATCGCCGCACTGCGGGTCGGCGCGTTCACCGCCGCGAACGACTGCTGTATGCCGAACAGCACCAGCACGATCGACACCGAGTCGAGCCCGGCCGCGGCCTGCAACCACAGCAACACGGTGGTGACGACGATGCCCAGGTTACTGATCGCCATCACGGTCCGCCGGTCGGCGGCGTCGGCGATCGCACCACCCCACAGCCCGAACACGATCAGCACGATCAAGCCGACAGCACCGGTCAGCCCGACGTACGCCGAGGAGCCGGTCAGGTCGTAGATCTGCTTGGGTACGGCGACAGCGCTGAACTGGCTGCCGATCGCGGTCACCGCGGTGGACACCCACAGGGCGCGGAAGGCCGGCGACCGCAGCGGCCTGGTGTCGATCAGGACCGATCCGATCCAGCGCCGCCGTTCCGGCCGATCCGGCGGGACTTGGTCCTCCAGCTCCTCGTCGGTACCGGTCACAGATCGTCACCCTAACCTGGCTGACAAAGGTGCTGACGGCTCAGGGGTGCCGGTCCGCCCACCACGCCAGCAGCGTCTCGCGTGCGCGGTCCTCGCCGAGCGGACCGTGCTCCAGCCGCATCTCCAGGAGGTAGTTCCACGCCGCCCCGACCTCGCGGCCCGGCGGGATGCCGAGGATCTCCATGATCTGATCGCCGTTCAGGTCCGGCCGGATCTTGTCCAGCTCCTCCTGCGCGGCCAGCCGCGCGATCCGCTGCTCGAGATGGTCGTACGCCGCTCGCAGCGCGGCCGCCTTGCGGGCGTTCCGGGTGGTGCAGTCCGCCCGGGTGAGTACGTGCAGCCGGG
This sequence comes from Actinomycetota bacterium, assembly GCA_046765875.1. GTDB lineage: Bacteria > Actinomycetota > Actinomycetes > Propionibacteriales > Kribbellaceae > DASRHY01. The sequence goes on along the minus strand of JBKPSJ010000087.1, from coordinate 3,631 downwards.
GCAGCAGGTCGCCGGCGTCGCGGACGTACCGGCGTACCGCCGAATCGGTCCACTCACCGGTGCCGTACCCGTGGAACCGCAGGTGCAGCTCGACCAGTTTGCCGACCGCATCGACCTGGTCATTGCTGAACCGCAGCTCGCGCATCCGCTTGCGGACCATCTTCGCGCCGACGACGTCGTGGTGGTGGAACGTCACCTTGCCGCCATCCTCGTACCGCCGCGTCCGCGGCTTGCCGATGTCGTGCATCAGTGCGGCGAACCGGACGATGAAGTCCGGCCCGTCCAGCTCGAGCCGCGGTTCGAGGTCGATCGCCTGCTCGAGCACGGTCAGCGAGTGCTCGTACACGTCCTTGTGCCGGTGGTGCTCGTCCACCTCCAGCTTGAGCGCCGGCAACTCGGGCAACACATGGTCGGCGAGTTTGGTAAACACCATCAGATCGAGCCCGTCGCGCGGCCGCGGCGCGCGGATCAGCTTGGTCAGCTCGTCGCGGATCCGCTCGGCTGACACGATCTCGATCCTGTCGGCCATCTCGGTCATCGCGGCCACCACGGCCGGGTCGACCCGGAAGCCGAGCTGGGCCGAGAACCGCGCCGCGCGCATCATCCGCAGCGGGTCGTCGGCGAACGAGCGCTCCGGCGTGCCCGGCGGCCGCAACACCTTCGCGGCCAGGTCGCGCAGCCCGCCGAACGGATCCACGAAGGTCTGCCCCGGCAATGCGACGGCCATCGCGTTCACCGCGAAGTCCCGGCGCAGCAGATCACCCTCGAGGGTGTCGCCGTACGACACGACCGGCTTGCGGGTCTCACCGTCGTACACGTCGGAACGGTACGTAGTGATCTCCAACACCCAGTCGCCCTTGCGACAGCCGATGGTGCCGAACTCCTTGCCGATCGACCACTGCGCGTCCGCCCAGCCGGCCACCAATTTCTCCACGTCGTCGGGTCGCGCCGAGGTGGCGAAGTCCAGATCTGTGCCCAGCCGGCCGAGCAGCGCGTCGCGGACACTGCCGCCGACGAGCGCGATTTCGTGGCCGGCCGAAACGAACCGGGCGCCGAGTTCGTCTACCACCGGGGTGATGCGCAGCAACGACCGCACGCCCTGCCGCTGGACGGCGGACAAGGCAGAACTGTCGGAGTTAGATGGCATGGAGATCTAGGCTACGGTGACCGCGTGGTGCGACCGATGACAAGGGTGCTGCTCGGCCTGGCCGGGCTGCTCGGCGTCGCCTTCGCACTACCAGCCGCACAGGCCGGGGCGACCGGGACCGCCGGGGCGACTGCCCAGCCGGGCGACGTCGATGTTCGCATCTCTTCCTTCAGCCCGGTCGCCCCGAAACCCGGCGACACCGTCACCATCACCGGTACGGCGACCAACCGCGGCACCACCATGTACACCCGGCCGCAGGCGATCGCGTGTGCCGAACCCGGCCGGATCGACAACCGGGCCGAGCTCGCGTCGCTGTCCCCCGAGGGCGACGGCTGCAAGGGTCTGGCCGGCTCGCAGTCGACGGCGTATCACGACTTCTCCGACGCGCTCGAGCCCGGCGTCACCAAGCAGTTCAAGATCACCGTGCCGTGGAATCAGTGGGAGTTCACTGGCACGAGCAGCGGCGTGTACGTCGTGGGTGTGCGGATCTTCGCCGACGACCCCGACGGCGGCCGGGCGACCCGCGCGGTCATCCGGACGCTGATGCCGGTGGTCACCACCGACGCCAAGCTTCGCAAGGTCCGGACCGCGATGGTGCTGACGCTGCGGCACCGGCCGACCCAGCTCGCCGGTACCTACTTCGCCGACGAGTCACTGCTGGATGCCATGGACCCCGAGCAGGGCCGGTTGAGCCAGCTGATCCGGGCCGGCGACGCCCAGCCGGTGACCTGGGTGATCGACCCGTCATTGCTCGACGAGGCGCGCCGCCTCGCCGACGGCTACCGCACTGACGGCTCGGCCGGCGTCCGGCCGGAACCGAGTCCGGTTGCCCGCGACTGGCTGGTCCGGCTCGAGCAGGCCATCGGCTCCGACCCGGTCGTGATGCTCCCGTACGCCGATCCCGACGTCCGCAGTCTCGTCGACGCCAAGCTCGACCGGCTCGTGAAGCTCGCCCGCGATCTCGGCGTCGCGACCGCTCCGCCGGCGCACCACTCGGCCCGGACCGGTTTCTGGCTCGACGCGGACGCGGCCAACGAGTCCGCACTGGCCGCGGCGGCCGGGACCAAGCCCGCCGACATCACACTGCTGTCGAACACCTCCTGGCCGGCCGACTCCCGGCCGACGGGTCCGCTGGTACACATCGACACGAGCCGCGGCCCGGTCACCGCACTCGTCGCCGACCAGGCACTGATGTCCGGCGGCCCGGACCCGGTCGCAACGAACGGCCCTGTCCAGCTCCGCCAGCGGCTCGCGGCCGAGACCGCATTGCTCGCGCTCGACACCGGCGGCGCCGCCGATCCGGCACCTGTTTCCGTCGCCGTCGTACCGGGCCGGACCTTCGACACGCTCGGTACGGCGACCGGAACCCTGCTGCAGGCGCTGCGGCTGCCGTGGGTGAGCCCGGTCGCGCTGGACCACCTCCAGTCCGAGCCGGTCCCGACCGTACCCGCGCCGGACGCGACACCGGCCCAGCCCGCGCTCTCGCCATCGCAGCTGGACACCGTACGCCGGATCGACGACGGCATCTCGACCTACACCGCGATGCTGGCCACCCAGGCCGGCCGCTACCAATGGGACCGCTCGCTGCTGCGCGCCACCTCGCTGACCTGGCGTGGCGCGCAGGCCGAAGGTGACAAGTTCCGCAAGTACCAGATGGTGCTGTTGCGCACCCAGTTCGACAAGGTACGGATCGTCAGCGCCGACGGACCGAGTGACGACGTGGTGACGCTGTCGGCGAGCAAGGGGCGGTTCCCGCTCACCGTGGCCAACGACCTGATGCTGCCGGTCCGGGTCGGGCTGCGGATCGAGTCGCTCAACCGGGACGACCTCCGAGTCGAGCCGATCGAGCCGGCCCGCATCCGCGGCGGCAACCGGGAGACCTTCGAGATCCGCGCCTCGGCGCAGCAGAACGGCGTTATCAGGGCCCGGGTGCACCTGATCACGGAGGACGGCCGGGAACTGGGCGAACCGCTCGAACTGGACATCCGGGCGGCACAGTATGGAACCGTCGGCTGGGTGCTGGTGGGATCCGCGGTCGCGCTGCTGTTCGGTACGTCGGCGATCCGGATCTACCGGCGGATCCGCTCCGAGCGCCGGGTCGCCGAACGCGTTCAGCAACCTCCACCGACGAAACACGACGGCGGGTCGGTCGTGCCGGGCCCGAGCAGGAAGGCGCCGGCCGAGCACGCCGTACCGGCTGCGACAATGAAGTCCACCGATGTCTGATCCGAACCGCCCGCCGCGGAAGTCCGCCGGCGGCGACTGGACCTCCTGGCCCAGCGGCGAGTCCGATCCGGAAGAGACCGCGCCGCCGGAACAGCCGACTAAGTCGGCCGAGCCGCCCGCCGCGCCGCGGCAGGGCCCCCGGCCACCCCCGCCGTCACCCCCGCCGTCACCCCCGCCGTCACCCCCGCCGTCACCCCCGCCGTCACCCCCGCCGTCACCCCCGCCGTCACCCCCGCCGTCACCCCCGCCGTCACCCCC
>JBKPSJ010000086.1:0-13453 GCA_046765875.1 Actinomycetota bacterium | reverse complement strand
CTCGGGGTGGGCCTGCGAGATACCGAGCCCGTACGGCTCGCTGGTGAACCGCGGAGCCTGCAAGACCTTCGCATATGGGTCTTGTGCGGCGAGCCCGGCGAGCACGGTGTCGTCACCAGTGATCGCGTCGACCTTGCCCTGCTGGAACAGCACCAGGCATCCGGTATGGGTGTCCGAGCCGACCCTGACCACGTCCTTCGGGAACAGGGTCAGATTGTCGTAACTGCTCGTCCCAGTCGGCGCGCACACCCTCGTGCCGGCCACCAGGTCGTCCTTGCTCTTTGCCTTTGAGTCGGCCTTTACCAGGACCTTTTGGCCGGCCTGGTAGTACTGGGCGGAGAAGGCGATCTGCTCCCAACGGGCGCAGTTGATGGTCATGGCCCGCGCGACGATGTCGACCGAACCATTGCGAAGGGCATCGATCCGCTGCGCGGCCGTGATGACCTTGAAGTCGATGTTGTCCGGTTGACCGAAGATCGCCTGCGACACGGCCTTGAGCATGTCGATGTCAAAGCCCTCGATGTTGTTCGTCAGCGGGTTGCGGGCACCGAGTAGCAGAGTGTCCGCGGACACGCCGGCCCTCAGCTTGCCGTGCGCTCGGATCTTTGCCATGAACGAGTTGGCGGGCATCTCGTTCGGCTGCGGCAGGGGGTTCATCGGGTCATACGAGGCCAGGGCGTTGCCGCACTGGGTCGGTGGGGCCGTGGTGGACGGCGCGGACGGGCTGGCGGACGGGGTCTCCGCGACCGGTAGCGGGGTCGCCTCGTAGTTGCCGGCCCCGCAGCCGGCCAGCAGCAGCGTCGCCGCCGCGAGCAGCGCCAGTCGCTTCATCGGTACTCCTCCAGCCGCTGCCAGAAGCCCCAGAAGACACACAGCGCGGCGGCGATGCCGACCAGCAGGCTCAGCCAGCGCGCGATCGGGAGCCAGTTGCCGGCGTCGCTCAGATCGGCGCGGGTCTGCTGGCTGTTCGCCGAGAGCGACTGCGCAGCACTGCTGTCGAAGGCGTTGAAGGCCGTGTTCGCCGAGCCGGCCTTGTTGCCGATTGCCTTGTCCACAGCAGCGTCCCAGTCGCCGCCGTCGTCGAGGGTCCGGATTTGCTGGTGTGTCTTGACGTACGCGTCCCACTTGCCGGGCAGTTCCGCGGCGCCGGGGTACACCCCGGCCGCGGTGCCGAGTTGCTGCTTGACCTTCTCGTTCGACGCCTTCCACGCGGTCTCGAACGCCTGTCCGGAGCCGCGCGAGATCAGCGTCAGGCTCTCCTGCGACTTCGCGTCGTACGCCGCGATCCGGGCCTGCGCGAGCGACAGTGTCGCGGTGTACGGCCCGTCGTGGACGTCGTCGACGTCGCCCGCGACGGTCGACAAACCGATCAGGCCGATCATCGTCGTGAGTAGTATCGCGACGCCGCCGATCGCCACCGGGACGTTCACATAGCGGTGCGTACGCCGCGCCAGCCACCACAGCGACAGCCCGAACACGGCCAGCGCCAGCAACCCGGCCACGGACAGCCAGATGAAGCCGCGGGTGATCCGGTCGAACTCCAGCTGCACCCGGTCCTGGTTCGCCTTGACCAAGTTCTGCAGCAGCGGTAGCGCATCGGCGCGGAGCCCAGAACTCGCGACCCGGAGATACTGGGCACCGATCGGAAGGCCCTGCCGGTTGTTCGCGCGCGCCTGCTCGATCAGTCCTCCGTAATCGACCACAGCCTGGTTGAGTGCGGCGAGCGCCTGGTTGTCGGCCGGCTGCGAGCGGGCGGCATCGGCGATCAGCCCGCTGGCCGCCGACATCGCGTTCAGATAGTCCTGGCGCTGCGCCGGCGGTTCCAGTCCGCCGCGAAGGAACGCGTTGGTGGCGTCGGCGTCAGCCCTGGCGAGGTTGGTGTGGATCTCCTGGATCCGGACCAGCTGGGCCGTGTTCGCGTCGGCCCGCTCGAGTGCACCGGACGCCTCAGCAAAGCCTTGCGCCGCGGCGATCCCGAACACGATCGCGATGACTGCGCCGGCGATCATCAGCTGCCGCATCCGGCCCGGCGTGCCGGACAGCCACGACCTGATGCCATCGGAGACCCGCTGGATCAGCGTCCTGTCCTCGACCGCCGGTACGACTGTCAGTCCGCTCTGCTGTCCGTTCTGCCGGCCGTCCGGTGTGACCGGCTGCTGCGCGGGCGCGCCCGGCTGCGCCGGCTGTCCCGGCTGAGCCGTACTGGTCACGCTCACCGCGTCCCTCCTTCGTCCTGCCCGCTCGCTCCGCTCCCGGCGTTCGCAGGCTCTTCGTTCTCGGCGTGTGGTTCGTCAGTGTCTTCCGTATCGGTGCTCTCGTCGAGATCTTCCGGAAGCAACTGGCGGAGTTGTTCGGTCGACGGGGATTCGACGTCGCGGAGCCGCCACGCGTGCCGTCCGATCGCGGCCTCGAGCAGATTCCGGGCGAACCGGCCGTTGCCGAACGAGTTGTCCCGCGGCGTGCGGGAGAGGATTCCGCGGAACCGCTCGGTCGCGTCCTCGGTCAGCTCGTAGTCGGCGTCATCGGCCAGCCCGGTCAGGATGTCGGTCAGCTCATCGTCTGTGTAGTCGTCGAACTCGATCGTGGTCCGGAACCGGCTCGCCAGCCCGGGGTTCTGGGCCACGAACTCGGCCATCGGCAGCGGGTACCCGGCCACGATCACGACCAGGTCGTCACGCCGGTCCTCCATCTCCTTGACCAGCGTGTCGACGGCCTCCTCGCCGTACTGGTCACCGTTGAGGCTGTACGCCTCGTCGATGAACAGCACGCCTCCGGCCGCGGACCCCACCACTTCGGCGGTCTTGATCGCGGTCTGGCCGAGGTACCCGGCGACCAGCTCGGACCGGTCCACCTCGACCAGCTGGCCCTTGCTGAGCAGCCCGAGCGCCTTGTAGATCCCGCTCACGAGCCGGGCCACCGTCGTCTTGCCCGTACCGGGATTGCCTGTGAAGACCAGGTGTCTAGTGATCGTCGGGCTCTTCAGACCCGCCTCGGCGCGCAGCTTCTCCACCCGCAGCAAGGCGACCTGCCGGTGCACCTCGCGCTTGACCCGCTTGAGCCCGGTCAGGTCGTCGAGCTCGGCCAGCAACTCCTCGACCGACTTGTCCGGCTCCTTGTCCGGCTCCTTGTCCGGCTCTGTGTCCGCCTCGGTCTGCTTGGCTACCTGCGGCCGCGGTGCCGCGGGCGCTCCCGCCAGTGAGGGACCGGCCGGTACGCCGCTCTGCGAGCGAGCCCCTGCGGCGTTGAGCTGTGCGGCGGCGGCCACGGACGCGTTCCCGATCACGCGCATCGTCGGCTCGCCGAGTGCACAGGCTGCCGACGCGACCTCGGCCAGCGCCTCGGCGTACGCGATCTTGTCCGGCGAGCCGCCTGCGACCAGGCCGCTCAGCGTTGCCGTCGGGGCGCCGCGCCACCTGCGTCCGCGTACCGCCGCATCGAAGAAGTCCTGGGTGTCGGAGCCGGGCACCGCCGCGGCCCAGTCGTTGGGTGCGCCCGGTGCCGACTCGGCCACGGCGGCCGCGAACTGGAGCGCCTCGGTCCTCGCCGTGTCGACCGGTACGCCGGCCCGGGCGGCGACGGACACCACCTGCTCGACGGCGTCGGCGAGCGACGTACCGGTCATCCCGCCCCCTCACTCGAAGGCGGCCGCAACCGCTGTGGACCGTCGGAGACGTCCGGCGCCGGTGATGCCGGGGTCGGGTTGGACAGGCCGAGGACGCCGCCGGTGGATGCGTGGCCGAACTTCTCCTCGAGGAATCGGCCGTGTGCGATCAGCGCCACCGCATCCGCCCGGTTGACCGCGTCGTACACCTTGTCCATCGTCGCGCCGAGCAGATCCAGCTGGTCGATCAGCAGCATCAGCGACGTCCTGCCGCGGTCCACCGGCCGGCTGTCGGCCCACTCGCGCGGCAGCCGCAGGTACCCGCCGATCGCCTCCGGCAGGTAGTCGGTCGCCGTCGCCATCACCGAGTACGCCTGCGGACTGCCGGCACCCAGGTTCCCCAGCCGCGGGATGGTGTCGCGTACCGTCCGCGAGACCCGGTCCACCCGGGATGCGACGACCGCCGGTACGGCACCGGCGGTCACCATCTGCTCGACCCGGTCGAGCGCGGCCAGCAGGTCATCCCGGGTGGGCGCGCGAGGCACGGCGACGATCGGCTGCCGCTGCTCGCGCCGCCCGGTGAGCCGGGACCAGAACCCCATCTCAGTCTGCGAAGGTCAGCGGCCGAGGCCGAGGTCGAGCGAACCGTGTGCGACCTGGTCGTTCTGGTTCTGCACCCGGTCGAGATATTCGCGGGACTTGGTCACCTCGGTCTCCAGCGTGCCGATGGTCGCGGCCATGTTGTCCAGCGCCTCGACCTTGAAGGTGTCGATCGCGTCCATCGTCGCGTAGATGTTCTGGAACGCGGCCTGCAGTTGCGGCAGCCCGATCGTCGCCGATGCGGCCTGCTGCTGGATCGCGACCGAGTTGTCCTTGAGCATCTGCGAGGTTCGCTCGATCATCCCGCTGGTGGTCGTGTTCAGCGCGCTGATCTGGTCGAGTACCAGCTTCTGGTTGCCGAGCGCCTGGGCCACGATCACCGCGGTCCGCAGCGCCGACACCGTCGTGGTGGAGGCGCGGTCGACGCCCTTGATCAGCTCGATGTTGTTCTTGATCACGATGTCGATGGCCAGGTAGTTCTGGATCGACACCGCGAGCTGGGTCAGCAGGTCCTGGTGCTTCTGCCGTACGTAGAACAACACGTCGTCGCGCAGTGCCTTCGCCTTCTCCGGGTCGGTGGCCTCGGTCTGGGCGATCGCGGCCGCCAGCCGGGCGTCGAGCCGTTCGGCGACGTACACGTACTGGTTCAGCCGGGTCATGGCGTCCCAGAGCTGCTGCTTCTCCAGGTTCAGCGCCGCGTTGTCCTTGCCGAGCTCGTCCTGGCCGTCGCGCAGTGCGTGCAGGATCGCGTCCAGGTGGCTCTGCGCCGACTGGTACTTCTGGAAGTAGTCCTGGAGCTTGTCACCGAACGGGATCATCCCGAGGAACTTCTTGACCCCGGTCGCCTCCTTGGGGTCGAGCTCCTCGACGGTACGGCGCAGCTCGATCAGTGTGCCGCCGACCTTGGACCCCTCCGACAGCCCGCCCTGCTGCAGCGCCCGGACCGGCGTCTTGAGGAGCCGGTTCGACGACTCGGCGGCACCGCGGATGTCGGCGTCGCCCATCGCCCGGACATCGGTCGCCTTGGCCGCGAACTCCGGCGAGCGCGGCTCGGCGGCCATCAGCGAGCTCAGGAACGTGTCGACCTTGGCGTCCAGCCCGGGTAGCGCGGCCGCGTCGACGGCCGGGGCCATCGCCGGCGCCGCGGTGGTGGCGACCGCCTGGACCGGTTCGGGCGCGGTCAGCGTCAGCACCGGCTCGGTGGCGGCCGGCGGCTGCAGCGGAGCGGGCCTGGCCTGGTTCTGCTCAGTCATCGTGATCTTCCCCTCGGCAGGTCGCGCTTCCCCTCACGACGTGCAGCCAAATCTACTTGCCCGCCGGTCCTGTCCGGAGGTCCCGGTCAGGACCGATACGGCACCGGTCGTCGTGGCCTGTCCTCACGGGTGTCTCCGGACCCGGTTGCCGGCGTCATAAGTCCAGGTTGTCGGGCGTACGTGACCCAGGCGTAGCCGGAGCGCTGCTCTCGGGTCGCTTCGGTCCAGGCCGATCGGTCATAGGCGGGGAAGGTGGTGTCGCCGTCGAGGTCGGCGGCGATCTCGGTCAGTTCGAGCCGGTCCGCCAGGGGGAGCGCGAGGCGGTAGATCTCGCCACCGCCCGCGACGTACACGTCCTGGCCGGGGGAGACCTCCTCGGCCAGCTTGAGAGCCTCCTCGAATGAATGGGCGACCGTCACACCCGGGGCCGACCAGTCGGGCCGGCGGGTGACGACGATGGTGGTACGGCCCGGCAACGGGCGGCCGATCGAGTCGTATGTCCGGCGTCCCATCATCAGCACATGGCCGAGGGTGAGCCGCTTGAACCGCTGCAGGTCGTCGCGGTCGCGCCATACCAGTTCGTTGTCCCGCCCGATCACCCCATTGCGGGCGACGGCCGCGATCAGGACGAGGCTCATACCGCGATCGGCGCCTTGATCGACGGGTGCGGGTCGTAGCCCTCCAGCACCACGTCGCCGATCTCGAATGCGTCGATCGAGTCCCGCTGGGCCAACCGCAGCCGGGGTAGCGGCCGTGGTTCGCGGGTGAGCTGGAGCCGGGCCTGGTCGAGGTGGTTCAGGTACAGGTGGGCGTCGCCGAAGGTGTGCACGAAGTCGCCCGCCTCGAGCCCGGTCACCTGGGCGACCATGTGGGTAAGCAGTGCGTACGAGGCGATGTTGAACGGTACGCCGAGGAACACGTCCGCCGAGCGCTGGTAGAGCTGGCACGACAGCCGCCCGTCCGCGACGTAGAACTGGAACATCGTGTGGCACGGCGGGAGCGCCATCCGGTCGACGTCGGCGACGTTCCAAGCGCTGACGATGTGCCGGCGAGAGTCCGGATTGGCCTTGAGAGCGTCGATCACGGCCGCGATCTGGTCGACGTGCCGGCCGTCGGGAGTGGGCCAGGAGCGCCACTGGTAGCCGTACACGGGGCCAAGCTCGCCGTCGGTGTCGGCCCACTCGTCCCAGATCGTGATGCCGTTGTCCTGCAGCCACTTGACGTTGGTGTCGCCGCGCAGGAACCAGATCAGCTCGCCGACGATCGAGCGCAGGTGCAGCTTCTTGGTGGTCAGCGCCGGGAAGCCCACGGACAGGTCGAACCGCATCTGGTACCCGAAAACGCTCAGCGTTCCGGTCCCGGTACGGTCGCCCTTGCGGGTGCCGTTGGTCAGGACGTGGTCGAGGAGGTCCAGGTACTGCCGCACGCGGACCAGACTAGCCGTGCGGGTACCGCGTACCGGGGTGCGACGCTCACGTCTCGGCGACCAGGCCGAATTGGCCGTCGCGGACTGGATCAGTGCGAGGTCAGGTCAGGTGTCCGAGCGCGGCGACCGAGATGCCGGCGCGCTCGCAGACCCAATGCGGGTCCGGGCCGAGTTCGGGCTCGATCCGTAGTTCGTGCGCGGTCAGGTCGTCGCAGGCGGTACAGCGCGGCCAGCGGACCCGGCCGTCGACCAGCCGGTCCTGTACGTCCTGCGCGACCAGCCCGGCGATGTGTTCAGCGCCGTCCGGCCACTGCTCGAGCCACCACTGCCGTGACACCAGCACGTCCTCCAGCAACGACACGATGTGGGCGTCGCCGAAGCCGCGTACGGCAAGGTCGTGCAGCACCTGCGCGCGCGCCGTCAACAACACATCAGTGGTTGCCATCGTTGCCAGAGTAGAGCGCCTGACCACGCAACGCAGGGAGCCGTGTGCCCAGACCGATGTCCCGTATCGATGTGCCGTATCGATGAGCACCGGCGGACGCAGATCGGGCCCCGCGCGGCCAGGTGCGCGGGGCCCGATGGATCGACGGCGGTGGAGGCGGCGTCAGCTCGGCTGCGGGTATGCCGGGTCGATCCGTTCGGCCAGCTTGAGCTCGTGCTGGGCGGTGGCGCGGAGCACTGCTCCGGCCCGGGCTCGGACCTCGAGCTTCCGGCGGATCCGGCGGGGTTCGTCCGGCACCACGGGTGCGTCGGGCAGCGCCGATTGCGCCAGGTTGCGGGCGTTCTCCACTGCGGTGTGTGTCATGTAGAGCGACATCTCTATCCCCTCATCAATGCGAGTTGGTTGGTCGTCACCGGCGGGGAGCCGGGCCGCTGCTGGACCGGACGACGAGTTCGGTCGGCAGCAGGATCTGGGTTTCGGTGAGGTCGGGGTCGAGGAGCAGCCGTGCGGCCAGCCGGCCCTTCTCGGCGATGGGCTGCCGGACGGTGGTCAGCCCGGCTGCCGCGGCGGCGGGAACGTCGTCGAAACCGGTGACGGTGATGTCCCGGCCCGGGGTCAGCCCGCGAGTCCGCATCACGTCGATCGCACCGAGCGCGAGCACGTCGCTCAGCCCGACGATCGCGGTCGGCCGATCCTGGGTGTCCAGCACGAGTTCGGCGGCGCTCCGCCCGGAGGCGAACGCGTTGTGCCCGCCGCTGACGATCCGGATCCGCGCCTCCGGCAGCCCGGTGGTAAGGCCTTCGAGCCGCAAGTTGGTCATCAGTCCGCGGATCCGTGCCTCGCAGTCCTCGCATCCGACCTCGTCGAACGTGAGCTGCTCGGCGTAGCTGCCGGCCGGTCGGTTGGTGTCGACCATCACGACGATGTCGTGGTGGCCGAGCTTGGCCAGGTGCGTGCCGATCTCGGCGGCCGCGGCTTGCTCGTCGATGGCCACCCAGCGCGCCGCCGGGTCGTGGTACCGGTCGGTGGTCACCATCGGGATGCTGCGATTGCGCAGCGTATCCAGCGCCGGGTGGTCGCGGTCTACGCAGAACACGACCGCGCTGTCGATCGCGGCCTGCCGGACCGCGGCCGCCGCGGGCACGTCGTCGGGGGTGCTGACCGGCATCAACAACAGGCTGGTGCTGAACTTCTCCGACTCCTCGGCCACGCCGGCCAGGAAGCCGACGGCGAACGGGTCGGAGAACGCGTACGACAGCCGGTCGGTGAACAGCACACCGATCGAGCCGGCCCGGCCGCTGCGTAGCGTCCGAGCAGCCGCGTCGGGACCGGCGTACCCGAGCTCGTCGGCGACCGCGAGGATCCGCTCGCGCAGCTCCTTGGACAATTGGCCGGGCTTGTTGTACGCGTTCGAGACCGTCGACGGCGAGACGCCGACCGCCTGCGCGATCGTCTTGATCGTGACCGTGGGGGCCATCGCCGCACCGCCCTTCTGGATCGTTTTTCTAAATCGTTCTTCTAAAACGTTCTAGTAGAACGATACAGACGCTCTCGGGCTAGTGCAACCCCCTTTTCTGGCGGGTCGGCGCGGTGTGTGCCCCCGGGCGCGCGATCATGGGCGGGGTGAGCACCCTGCTGGAGGTCATCGCGCTGCACCCGGCCGACGCCGAGGCCGCCCAGGCCGGCGGTGCGGACCGGCTGGAGATTTGCGCGTCGATGGACGCCGACGGGCTGAGCCCGAAGGTCGCCACGGTCAGCCAGATCCGCCGCAGCACCGATCTGCCGCTGCGGGTGATGCTGCGGCTGTCCGACAGTTACACGGCGACCGGCGCCGATCTCACCCGGCTGCAGGGCCTGGCCGGTGCGTACCTGGCCGCCGGTGCGGATGGTTTCGTGCTGGGCTTCCTGACTCCCGACGCCGAGATCGATGCCGAGGCGTGCGCCACGCTGGCCGCCGCCTTCCCCGGTAAGCCGTGGACGTTCCACCGGGCGATCGATGCCGTCCTCGAGCCGCGAATTGCCTGGCGCGTACTGCGGACGTTGCCGGGCCTTGACGGCGTACTGACGGCCGGCTCGGTGCTCGGCGTACCGAACGGGCTGGACGACCTGTGCCGGCGTGCCCGGGCCGACCCGGCGGTGGCGCGGCTGACGATGGCGGGCGGCGGCCTGCGACCCGAGCTTGTGCCCTGGCTGCTCGGTAGCGGGATCCGCCGGTTCCATGTCGGGTCTTCGGTACGGCCGGACGGCTCGTGGACCAAGGCGTACGTCGACACCGGGTTCGTCCGAGCCTGGCGCAACCTGCTGGACGCGGAGGACCGCAGACTCGATCGCGGCGCGGCGGCGGGCGCATGATCCTGATCGACCCGCCGGTCTGGCCCGGGTGGGGCCGGACCTGGTCCCACCTGGTCAGCGACACCTCACTCGACGAGTTGCACGCGTTCGCCCGGGCGCACGGGATCCCGGCGCGCGGGTTCGACCGGGACCATTACGACGTACCGGCCGAAATGTACGACCGGTTGGTCGAGGCTGGGGCAACCGCGGTCACCAGCCGCGAACTCGTCCGCAGATTGATCGACTCCGGTCTCCGCGCCCGGAAGGCCTGATCCGAGTCGTCAGCGCAGGGCGAGCAGGTATGTCGTACCGGCGAGCACCGGTCGCCCGGTACCGGCCAGGGTCGCCTGCGGGCGATTGCAGTCGACGGTGGGCACGGCGACCTCGCCGCTGACGAACGGGCGCGTCTGAACCCCGGTGGTGCCGATCGTCATCGGGACACAGCCCTTCGCCGACGGCACCATCGTCACCACCCGGCCGTCGTTCATAAGCGTGAAACCGTTGCGCGGATACCAGGCGCTCTGCACCGCCGCCGGCACCGGAACCAGGTGATACCACTGCTGCGTCCCGTCGAGCGGGTTCGACGCGGCGATGTCGTAGACCTGACCCGATCCCGCCGGCGCCGGCCGGCACGCGATCAGGACCAGGGTGGTCTGGTTGGCTTTCAGCGCCGGCACACAGGCGCCCGAGCCCGGCTGCGATCGCGGCGAGCCCGGCATCGGCAAGGACCAGGTGAGCGTGCCCCTGGCGGTGTCGAGCACCCACTCGTACAGGGTGCCGCCGTCCTCCGGGCTCCAGCCGACCCCGGCGACCTGACGGCTGTCGGGCACCGCGACCAGGTCGCCGATCCGGTAGTCGCCGGTGGAGGTCGTCTCCGTCGTCCCGGATGCCCGGGACAACCTGCGGCCGACGTCGACGATCCAGCGCTGGGACCCGTCGGCGGCGTCCAGGCCGCGAACGGTCTTGCGGCCGGCGGTCGCGCAGTCACCGACCACGACGACGGTGCCGGCGACCAGTTCGGCCCGTGTCACCGGGCAGTCCGGCCGCACCCGCCAGGCGTCTTCGTGCCCGAGCGGGTAGCCGATCAGGTCGTCGCCGTCGGCCACGATCAGCCGCTCGGCGTCGACGGCCACAGCGGTGCCGCGGGTCCGGATCTCGGCCAGTACGGCGCCGGTGACCGCGTCCAGGACGGCGTAGGTCGGCAGGTCGATGCTGCCGGTGCGGTCGTTACGGGGCAGGTTGACCGCGAGCGTGCGCTGGTCGGCGGACAGCACCAGGCCGTGCCCCTGCGGTCCGGTGGCGTTGGTGATGTCGGCGCGGCGGTAGGACCAGCGGACGCCGCCGGTGGCCGCGTCGAGCGTGACGACACCGTCCGGCCGCAGCACCGCGAGCCCGCCGGCGGTGCCGATGACCGCGCCGGGGCTGGCCAGTGCCCCGGTCCAGGCCAGCTCGCCGTCCAGCCGGACCGGCAGGTCGGCCGACGGCGGCGTCCTGGCCACCTGGCTGAACGTGTTGGCCGCCTGGAGCCGGGCCTGCACGAACGGCTCGCCGGCCAGCAGTACCAGCACGGTGGCCAGGGCCGCGGTCAGTGCCACGGCGGCCGGGCCGGCGACGCGCGGCGGGCGTGCGGAGTACCGGGCAGACGTGCTCAGCCGGCACCCGACCGCGAGCAGGATGCCGCCGAGCAGGGTCGCGATCGAGGCGAGCAGCAGGTACGGCCACCGTTCGCTCATGGCCACGGCACCGGTGACCGCCGGCCAGCGCAGCCGGGTCAGGATCAGCCCGCCCAGACCGATGACGGCCAGCGGCGCGCAGAACGCGAGCATCGCTCTTGACCGGGCGCGGTACACCCAGGCGGCCAGCATCAGACCGGCCAGGACCACACCGATCACCGGCGCCCACCAGCCGAAGCCGCGCTCCGAGCCGGGGGTGACCGGCCAGCTCGGCGCCGCCGCGACGGCCCTGCCGAGCATGACAGACGCGCCGAGGACCAGACCGAGCGCCGCGCCCAGGTAGAGCAGCGGTACCAGCCCGCCCCACCGGTGCTCGGTGCCGCGGAGTCGGGCCAGCTCGCGGTACAGGTTGTCCCGGGCCGGCCTTTCCCAGGCGTCCTTGCCGCGCCCGGTGGTGTAGATCCGGCCGCCGCCGATCCGCTGAAGCACCTCTGCGCGGCCATGGGCGAAGTCGCGGTCCGGGACGTGGGCGTACTCCCGCCTGACGCCGGCAACGTACTCGTCGTACCGGTCCCGGTCGGCGGCCAGGATGCGCAGATCGGCATCACACAGCACCGCACCGTTCGGGTCACCGTCCGTGGCCGAATGACTCGCGGTGAGGCGGATCAGCCGGACGACCTCGGCGATCTTCGAGGCGTCCAATCCGTACGCCGCGAGCTCGGCCTCGGCGAGTTGGGCCGACGACTCCTCGTTCTGCCCGGCGGGTGCCTGCGGGTCGTAGACGGCGTCGTGGAACCACGCGGCCAGCCGGACCGAATCGGGGTCGGTGGCCTCGCCGGCGAGCTCGTCGATGGTGTCGAGCATCTCGGTCAGGTGCCGCTGGTCGTGATATGCGCGGTGGGGTTCGGCGTACCGGCCGAGTAGATCCTGGCCGAGCGGTTTCGCGTCCGGCAGCAGGCGATTCCACCGGTCACGCAGCTCCATGGCGGCGAGTCTGACATCGCCTGGGTGCGCCGAACGAACCGATCTCATGACGGGGCTATGGTCGTGGCCAAAGCGATATCCCGCCGTCATCCGGAGGTCATATGCGGTTCGGTCTGGTCGGAACGGGACCCTGGGCATCGATGGCGCACGGGCCGGGTCTGCTCGCCGCCGAGGACGTCGAACTGGTCGGGGTCTGGGGCCGCGACGTGGGCAAGGCGAAGGCGCTCGCGGACCGGCTCGGAGTCGACGGGTACGACGACTACGGACAGTTGCTGAACAGGGTCGACGCGGTGGCCTTCGCGGTGCCGCCGGATGTACAGGCGTCGATGGCGACGCAGGCCGCCGCGGTCGGCAAGCACCTGCTGCTGGACAAGCCGGTGGCGCTGACCGTTGAGGACGCGCGCGAACTGGCCGCCGAGGCCGAGTCGGAGGGGATCGCGTCGGTGGTGTTCTTCACCCACCGGTTCGTGCCCGCGTCGCGGGAATGGTTCGTCCAGGTGGGCGAGACCGGTGGCTGGCGCGGCGGCTGGACCCGGTCGCTGGCCTCGCTGGACGCGCCGGGCAACCCGTACCGCTCGTCGCCATGGCGGCGCGAGTTCGGTGCGCTGTGGGATGTGGGCCCGCACGCGCTGTCGTCGCTGTCGGCCGCGCTGGGGCCGATCACCGGGCTGACCGCGGTGGGTGGCGAAGGCGACCTGGTGCACCTGGTGGTGAGGCACGAGAGCGGCGCGACCAGCACTGCGTCCCTGTCGTTGTTCGCGCCTCCGGCCGGCGCGAACTTCGAGACCGGGCTGTGGGGCGAGCACGGCACCACGCTGATGCCGCCGGGCGGTGCTTCGGCGACCGAGGCGCTGGCGATCGCCGCAACCGAACTCGTCGGGGCGGCCGAGTCGGGCGAACCGCACCCGGTCGACGTCGCGTTCGGCGCTCGGGTGGTCGAGCTGCTCGCCGACGCCGAGCGCCAACTCGCGGCCCGATGACCAGGTTCGGGCTGGGCCTGACGCCGTCGGCCGCACCGGGTGCCGACCCCGTGGCGGACGCCGTCCGGGCCGAACGACTCGGGTTCGATTTCGTGTCGATGTACGACCATCCGTGCGGGACCGAGCCGACGTACGAGACCTGGACCCTGCTGACCTGGAT
>JBKPSJ010000085.1:0-7590 GCA_046765875.1 Actinomycetota bacterium | reverse complement strand
TTGTCAGGCTCTTCGGGGCCGTGGCAGCACCCTCTGGCCCCGTTGTGTAGCGGCCTAGCACGCCGCCCTCTCAAGGCGGTAGCGCGGGTTCGAATCCCGTCGGGGCTACCAGGTCTCACCTGGGCAAACACGTCCGGCCGGCCCTACACCGGCCGGACGTGGAGCAAGCCGTGGAACGGCTCGGTGCCGGGAGCAGCCATAACATCGTCACGGCTGACGCCGCGGCCATGCGGTGGCCAGGCATTCTGGTCAGAGGATGCCGAGTTGGCTGGCGCGGGAGAGGGCTTCGACGCGGTTGCGGGCGCCGAGTTTCTCGAGCGTGCGCTGGAGGTATGTCTTGACAGTGTTGCGTGTGAGCCCGAGGGCGACGGCGATCTCGGGGTTCGTCTCGCCCATCGCGACATGCCGCAGGATGTCGTACTCACGCCGGGTCAGGCCGTGTTCGCGGAGCTTGCGACTGAGAGAGGCACCGCTGCTGCCGGCTGCTGTGATGCTGAGCACGCGTTCGCCGGCGAGGACGCGCCTGATGGCGTCGATGAGCTCCTCGCGTTCGCTGTCCTTGACCACGGCACCGTGCGCGCCGGCGGCGAGCGCGGCGTCCAGGGCCGCATGATCGGGATAGGCGGTGAACATGATGATCTTCACCGTGGTGTCCTGGGCACGTAGGGCCTGCACGACCTCGGGGCCGAGCATGTCGGGCAAGCGTAGGTCCAGGAGGACGACGTCCGGTTTGACCCGCTCGATGGCCGTGATCGCCGCGCGGCCGGTGCGCGCATAGCCAGCCACCTGAAGCCAGGGTGTGTTCTGCAGCGCAAGCGTCACACCGTCGAGCACGATCGGATGGTCGTCGGCGACGAGCACCCTGACGAGTCGGTGGCTCATATCGGCACCCACGCCTGGAGGGTGACACCGGCATCGTCGTTACGGCCGATGGTGACGGTGCCGCCGACCCGGGCGATCTGCTCCGACATCGCCGCGAGACCTAGCCCGTGTGCGGAGGCCGGGTCGGAGTCGAGGCCGACGCCGTCGTCCGACACGGTCATGGCCACGCCGTCACGGAAGGCGAAGACGCTGACGACGACGGACTCTGCCTTGGCATGCTTCTCCACGTTGAGGAGAGCCTCCCGGGCGGCGTCGGCCAGTGCACCGATCCTGGACCGCGGCATGGTGGGCAGTTCGGTCAGTGTGATCACCCGGGCGTTGACGCCGGTACGTTCCTGGAAGGCCCGGCAGTGTTCGCGCAGGGCAACACCAAGCGCGACCTCCTCGGGCGGGGCGCTCAGTACTCGTAGCGAGCCTCGCAACGCGGCACTCGCCTCGATCGCGTGCTGGTCCAGGGCGGTGAGCCGGGCGCGGATGTCCTGGTCGAGTTCGGGCTCGTCGCACAGCCGCTGGAGGCCGGCGCGGAGAGTGAAGAGCATGGCGCCGACCGAGTCATGGAGTTCCAGGGCGACCCGGCGGCGTTCCTCATGCACCGCGACCTCCGCCGCGTGCAGCGCACGCTCGGCGACGACCTGCGCGGCGGCGGTTCGGGTCGCGAGCTGCTCGAGTGCGCCGGTTGTGCGGTCGCCGTAGTCGGCCTGCCCGCGGTTGGCGCCGTACAGCACGCCGAGCAGGACACCGTCGTGGAGGATCGGGACGGCGATCATCCCTCCGACGCCCTCAGCTTCGGCGTGTGCCCTGAAGTGCTGGGTGATGCCAGGGGCATTGCAGTAATCCCTGACCCACAGCGGGCGGCGCTGGGCGACAACCTGACCTCCTAGTCCGGCGCCGACGGGCACGATCAGGCCGTCGACGCCTTCGCTGACGATGTTGACGGAGTGTTGCAACACCAGCCTGTCCGGTTCGTCCGGCTCGCCAACCCACGCCACGTCGACGCCGGTCAGCTGCGGCACCTTGGATACGATGCGCTGCACCGCTGCCGCCCGGTCGAGCAGCGCGAGGATGCTCGCGTACTCCTCGTCGAGGCCGAGCAGCACGTCGGGAGACACAGCCGCGCGCGGGCGGTTCGGCATGGCCATCACCTGTATCCGGCTCCTGGTACCTCAGCGCGACCGCGGCCGTCGCGAACCTTGGCACCTTGCCTGACATCCTCCCCGGTCGGCTGGATCAGCGCCATCTCCGAATGGAGATGTCCGTACGGCGATCTCCACCTGCGGCTATGCGTGGTGGGCCGCGGCACCGCACTCTCTTCGGCCATACGGCGAACCAGGAGGTGTCCCGATGTCGACGCTCACCGTCCGCGAGCTCCAGGTCAGCTACGGACGAGCGATCACCGCGTTGCGGAACGTCTCGCTGGACGTGCCGGCCGGTGCGGTGGTCGCCGTCCTGGGCAGCAACGGCGCCGGCAAGACCACCCTGCTGAGGGCGATCTCCGGCGTACTCGGCGAGCACGGTGCGGCCGTCGACCGGGGCGAAATCCGGTTCGAGGGCCGCCCGCTCACACGGCGTTCGGCCGCGGCGATCGTCGCGGCGGGAATCGTGCACGCCCCTGAGGGCCGGCGGATCTTCGAACAGCTCAGCGTCGGGGAGAACCTGCGCATCGGAGGCTTCGTCCGGGACGCCGCGGCCAACCGGCGGGCCCGGCGGTTCGTCTGCGAGCTGTTCCCGCTCCTGCACGACCGCCGGGAGGAGCGTGCCGGACTACTGTCCGGTGGCCAGCAGCAGATGCTCGCCATCGGGCGGGCGCTGATGGCCGAACCGAGGTTGTTGCTGCTCGATGAACCGTCCTTGGGACTGGCGCCGCAGGTCGTCGGCCAGATCGCACGGGTGATCACACAGATCAACGCGCGTGGCACGACAATCATGGTCGTCGAGCAGAACGCCGCAATGGCGCTGTCGGTCGCAGCTCACGCATTCGTCCTGACCACCGGCGAGGTGTCCTTGTCCGGACCGGCGGCCGAGCTCGCCGCCGACGACACCGTCCGCGACCTTTATCTGGGACGCGAGACGGAGGCGGCGGTCGAACGTGAGACGACCGTCGCGTCTCCGCGCACAACACTACGGCGGTGGGCGGGATGAGCGAGGTTCCCGTGACCGCGACGGATGTCGCGGCTTTGGTCGTCGATCACGTGACCGTCCGCTTCGCCGGCGTGACAGCCCTTGACAACGTGTCGTTCGCGGTCGCACCGGCCGCGGTCCACGCGGTCATCGGGCCGAACGGCGCAGGCAAGTCGACGCTGTTCAACGTGGTATCCGGTGCGTGCCGGCCGGCCAGCGGATCGGTCTGGTTCCGCGGCAGCGATCTGACCACCATGCAGCCGCACGGCGTCGCCGGCCTCGGCGTGGCCCGTTCGTTCCAGAACATCGCGCTTCTGGCGTCGGAGACGGTCGAGGAGAACCTGATGCTCGGCCGTCACCACCTCACGCGGGTGGGATTCGCCCGGACTGCCCTGGCGATGCCGGCCGCGCGGCGGGAGGATCGGCGCCATCGGGCGCGCGTGCGGGAGATCGGCGCGTTCGCCGGTCTCGGCCACAAGCTGGACGCCGCGGCTGGGGCCCTTTCCTACGGCGACCAGAAGCGGGTCGAGATCGCCCGGGCATTGTGCGTCGAGCCCGACCTCCTGCTGCTCGACGAGCCGGTCGCCGGCATGAACGCACACGAGACGTCGGTCATCGCGCAGCTGATCCGTGACATCCGCGACGCCCTGCAGATCCCGATCCTTCTCGTCGAGCACGACATGGGGATGGTCATGGCCATCGCCGACCGGGTCACCGTGCTCGACTTCGGCCGGCGAATCGCGGACGGCCTACCGGACCAGGTGCAGAACGATCCGCAGGTACAGCGCGCGTATCTCGGCGCGGGAGAGGAATGACATGGCACAGCTGCTCCAACTCCTCGTCAGCGGAGTCTCGCTCGGCTCGGTATACGCGCTGCTCGCGCTCGGCTTCGTCGTGATCTACAAGGCAAGCGGCGTAGTCAACTTCGCCCATCCGGCGTTGCTGATGGTGGGCGCCTACGTCACCGCGCGGTTGAGCTCGGGTGACGTGCCGTTCCTGGTAGCGGTGCTGGCTGGAGTCGGCGGCGCCGCCGCCGTGTCACTGGTCGTCCAACTACTGCTGGTGAATCCGGTGGCCCGTAGATCCGTGGTCGCGGCCAGCATTATGACGATCGGCGTCGACGTGATGATCCAGACCGAGATCACCCGGCGGATCGGAGCGGACATCCTGCCGATGGGTGATCCGTGGCAGAGCGACGTGGTCTCGGTTGCCGGCCTGACGATTCCGCAGACCCGCATCGTCGCGCTCCTCGTCGGTCTCAGTCTCATCGGCGCATTCTTCGCGTGGTTCAAGTTCTCGTCGTGGGGCATCGCGATGCGAGCCGTGGCAGAGGATTCCGAGACGGCCGCGCTGATGGGCGTACGGCGCTCGCGAGTCTCGGCGCTTGCCTGGGGGCTCGCCGGGCTCCTCGCGGCGATCGCTGGTCTGTTCGTCACCGTGTTCCCATCCCCCGGCCTCGAGCCGGTGACCGCAACGGTCGCGCTGCGTGCGTTCCCCGCCGCGATCATCGGCGGACTCGACTCGACCGGCGGCGCAGTGGTCGGCGGACTCGTCGTCGGCGTGGCTGAGGTGCTGACCCAGGGCTACGCGAGTGACCTGTCGTTCCTCGGGCAGGGGTTCCACACCGTCATGCCGTACGTCGTCATGGTCGCGGTGCTGCTGGCCCGCCCGTCCGGTCTGTTCGGAACGAGGGAGTTGCATCGTGTCTGATCCAGGGTTCGACTACAGCCGGGACCTCGCGGTAACGGAGCGCGTCGCGCTCCCAGGCGATGAGACGGGTGTACGTAGCGATCGTCGACGGGGCTCGCGCTGGAAGATCGCTGCCGCGGTTCTGGCCCTTGTCGTGGCCATCGCCGTACCTGTGTATGTCGACGCCTTCTGGCTGCGGCTCGGCATGTTCGCGTTCGCCGGCGCCGTCGCGGCCCTGGGCCTGGGCCTGCTCCTCGGTCAAGCCGGCCAGCTGTCACTCGGTCACTCGTTCTTCGTTGCCGTGGGCGCCTACGGCTACACCTGCCTCGCTGCCGAGTCCCGCACGATCGGAGTCAGTCACCAGGCCGGGCTGGGACTCCCGCCGGTCCTGGCCGTTGTGCTCGCGGTGCTGCTGGCGGGCGTCGCCGGGCTGTTGTTCAGCCCGATCGCAGCCAGGCTCCGCGGCATCTACCTGGGCATCGCATCGCTCGCACTGGTCTTCATCGGGCAGCACGTGCTGTTCAACGTCGAGGCACTCACCGGGGGATTCAACGGCCGCAACGTGCCGGCGTTCAGCGTGCCCGGCATGCGGTTCGACAACGTTCCCGGGGAGACGCTGTACGTCCTGGGTGTGCCGTTCGGCCGCGAGGAGAAGCTCTGGTACGTCGGTCTGGCGGTGGCCGCCGTCGCGTATCTGGCCTGCCGGAACATGGTCCGCGGCCGACCCGGACGGGCCCTGCGCGCGATCCGCGACCGCGAGCTCATGGCAGGGATCATGGGAGTGCCGGTGACCCGCTACAAGGCCTACGCGTTCCTCATCTCATCGATGTACGCCGGCCTCGGCGGTGTGCTGCTCGCGCTCGCGTTCGGCCGGATCGTCCCGGAGACGTTCGGGATGGCCCTGGCCGTCGAGTTCCTCGCCATGGTCGTGATCGGCGGGGTGGCCTCGCCGGCCGGAGCTGTTGCCGGTGCGGTCTTCGTGTCCTGCCTGCCCGCTGTGCTTGAGCGCTATGCCGCCGTACTCCCCGGACTGGCCCCGGCGGGCGCCGAGGGCATCAGCTCCGCGGTTCTCGCCAAGTTCGCATTCGGCGCGGCGATCGTCGCGCTACTGGTCTTCGAGCCGGGCGGTGCCGCCGCCGTCGCCGGCCGGCTGCGAAGAAGGGTCATGCGCCTCAGGTCCGGTCGCCGGTGACCCGAGTCCCACTCATCACATCCAGCCGAGGAGATCCTCATGTCGTGGTTCCATCCCCCCAAAACCGTTCCGCGCCCCCATGCGCTGCTGACTGCCGCGCTCGCCGCCGTACTCCTGGCCGGGGGCTGTTCGACGAAGGCCGACGAGCCGACGGCGGCCGCTGCCGGCGGCGAGCTCGCAACCGGCCCAGGCGTAACAGATCAGGTGATCAAGCTCGGCGTGCTGACCGACCGCACCGGGCCGTTCGCCGCGGCCGGCAAGTCGGCCGAGCAGGGGCGTCAGCTGTTCTGGGACGCCAAGAATGCTCAAGGCGGCGTCTGTGGCCGGAAGGTCGAGTTCGTCGTCAAGGACCACGGCTACAACGCCCAGAACGCGGTTACCGCATACGCACAGATCAAGGACGAGGTGCTAGCCCTCGACGAGTTGCTCGGCTCACCGATGATCGCCGGTCTGCTGCCCGATCTCGAGACCGACCAGATGCTCACGATGGCCGCGTCGTGGTCGTCCAGCCTGCTGGCCAACCCGTACATCGTGATCACCGGCAGCACGTATGACGTCGAGATGATCAATGGCATTCACTGGTTGATGGAGAACAAGGGTCTGGCCAAAGGCGACAAGATCGGCCACATCTTCCTCGAGGGTGACTACGGCGAGAACGCTGCCGCAGGTAGCAAGGCAGCCGCGCAGGAGTTCGGTCTGCAGCTCGTCGAGCAGAAGATCAAGCCCACCGACTCCGACCTGACCGGTCAGGTAACCGCGCTGCGCGGCGCGGGCGTCGACTTCGTTCTCCTCACCACGACCCCTGCGCAGACGGCGTCCGCCGTCGGCGTCGCCGCCGCATCCGGGTACGGCGCCACCTTCCTCGGCTCGAATCCGTCGTTCAGCCCCGCACTGCTGCGCAGTCCTGCCAAGTCCGCGTTGGAGCAGCGGCTGCTTGTGACCACGTCGATCGCGCCGTTCTCCTCGACCGAACCCGGCCCCAGCCAGGTCCGGGACGCGTTCGTGGCGAAGTACCCCGACGAGCTCAAGACCGCATTCGTGATGTACGGCTATGCGCAGGGCGAGCTGATGGAGGACATCCTGACCCGGGCCTGCGAGGACAAGGCGCTGACGCGGGCCGGCCTGCTCAAGGCGTTCCAGAGCCTCCAGGACGTCCAGACCAACGGGTTGGTGCCCACGCTGGACTACAGCAAGCCCGGGCAGATCCCTGCCCGGCAGGTCTACCTGGTCCGTCCTGACGCGAAGTCCGCCGGTGGGCTCTCCCAGGTGAAGGCCTTGTTCGCCGCACCGTTCGCCACCACCTACCAACCGTCCCGCTGACGTCTCGACGCGACGCGACCAGCCGGAGCCGACTGAGCTGCGGCCCGCCGACCACGGCCCCCGGAGGGAACGGTGCCGTGGTCGCGGGGGCGGCGAATGTTCGGGCCCGTGCGTCGCGCGTGCAGATCGAGTCGTGCAAGCCCCAGTGGCCGGATCCCGCGCGGAACCCGGCCAGTGTCGTCCGCGATGCGAATGACCCGGCGGTCGATCGGACGAGACCATCGACCGCCGGGAACCGGTCGTGTGGTTCCCCGTCCGCGGCAACGTCCTGGAGGCCACGACGACGGCCTGAGCCGCCGAGGCCACAGTCAGCCGACCCGGCCGAGGTGAATGACCTCGATGGTCACGGTTTGCTCAGTGATCTCGTAGATGACGCGGTATCGGCCCAT
>JBKPSJ010000084.1:0-14006 GCA_046765875.1 Actinomycetota bacterium | reverse complement strand
GTCTTCTTGACAGTGGTCTTCTTGGCGGTGGTCTTCTTGGCGGCGGCCTTCTTGGCGCGCTTGACCGGGCCACGGGCGCGCTTGTCGGCCAGCAGTTCGGCGGCACGCAGCAGCGAGATCGACTCAACGGAGTCGTCCTTGCGCAAGGTCGCGTTGGTCTCCCCGTCGGTCACGTACGGACCGAACCGGCCCTCCTTGACCACCACCGGATTGCCCGACTCCGGGTCCTCGCCGAGCTCCTTGAGCGGGGGCGCCGCGGCCCGGCGGCCCCGGGTCTTCGGCTGGGCGTAGATCTTGAGCGCCTCGTCCAGGGTGACGTTGAAGAGCTGATCCTCGGTCTCCAGCGAGCGCGAGTCCGAGCCCTTCTTCAGGTACGGACCGTAGCGGCCGTTCTGCGCGGTGATCTCCGCACCGGAGTCCGGGTCGACGCCGACCACACGGGGCAGCGACAGCAGCTTGAGCGCGTCGTCGAGGGTCACCGTGTCCAGCGACATCGACTTGAGCAGCGAGCCGGTGCGCGGCTTGACCCCCTTCTGCGCGTCGTCGGGCAGCACCTCGGTCACGTACGGACCGAACCGGCCGGCCTTCGCGACCACCTTGAGACCGGTGTCCGGGACGGAGCCCAGCTCGTGCTCGACGCCGGCCGGCTGGGTGAGAAGCTCGCGAGCCTTGTCCGCGGTCAGCTCGTCCGGCGGCAGGTCGTCGGGCACGTTCGCGCGGTTGCCGTCGCCGTCCTCGACGTACGGACCATAGCGGCCGACCCGCACCGCCAGCCCGTCTGCGATCGGGAACGTCGACATCTCGCGGGCGTCGATCTCACCGAGGTCGTTGACCATCGAGTGCAGGCCCTCGAGGTCGTTGTCGCCGAAGTAGAACCGGTGCAGCACCCGCTCGCGCGCCTCGTTCCCGGCCGCGACGTTGTCGAGCACGTCCTCCATGTTCGCGGTGAACGTGTAGTCGATCAGCCGGGTGAAGTGCTCCTCGAGCAGTCGGACCACCGCGAACGCCAGCCAGGCCGGCACCAGCGCGGTGCCCTTCTTGTAGATGTACCCGCGGGCCTGGATGGTGCCGATGATCGACGCGTACGTCGACGGCCGGCCGATCTCGCGCTCCTCCAGCTCGCGGATGAGCGTGGCCTCGGTGTACCTGGCCGGTGGCTTGGTCTCGTGCCCGGACGCCACGACCTCCTCCGCCGACAGAACGTCGCCCTCGGCTACGTCGGGCAGCTGGGTCTGCTGGTCGTCGGTCTGCGTGGTCGGGTCGTCGGCCCCCTCGACGTACGCCTTGAGGAAGCCGTAGAACGTGATCACCCGGCCGGACGAGGTGAACTCACACAGCTCACCGGTCGTGGCCGGCGCCTCCAGCCGGATCGACACGCTGCGGCCCTCGGCGTCTTTCATCTGCGATGCGATCGTGCGCATCCAGATCAGCTCGTAGAGCCGGTACTCGGCGCCGGTCAGCCCGGTCTGAGCCGGGGTCCGGAACGTCGCACCGGCCGGGCGGATCGCCTCGTGCGCCTCCTGTGCGTTCTTCACCTTCGAGGTGTAGATGCGCGGCTTGTCCGGCAGGTAGTCGGCACCGTACAGCTCGCGGACCTGCGAGCGGGCCGCGGTGATCGCGGTGTCGGACAAGGTGATCGAGTCGGTCCGCATATAGGTGATGAAGCCGTTCTCGTATAGCCGCTGAGCGGTCTGCATCGCCTGCGAGGCCGACATCCCGAGCTTGCGGGACGCCTCCTGCTGCATGGTGGTGGTCCGGAACGGCGCGTACGGCTTGCGGGTGTACGGCTTGGACTCGATCGACCGGACGGTGAACGGCGCCTCGCGCAGCGCGGTGGCCAGCGCGGTCGCCGCCGCCTCGTCGAGGTGCCGTACGTCGTTGCGCAACTCGCCGGTGGCGTTGAAGTCGCGGCCCTGGGCGACACGCTTGCCGTCGATGCCGGCCAGCCGGCTCGGGAACAGCCGCGGTGTGCGGCTCTCACCGGCGTCGAGGGTGGCGTCGAGGTCCCAGTACGTCGCGGTGCGGAACGCCATCCGCTCGCGCTCGCGGTCCACCACCAGCCGGACCGCGACCGACTGCACCCGGCCCGCCGACAGCTTCGGCATGACCTTCTTCCACAACACCGGCGAGACCTCGTAGCCGTACAGCCGGTCCAGGATCCGGCGCGCCTCCTGGGCGTCGACCAGCGACTCGTCGATGGCGCGCGGGTTCGCCACCGCCTCGGCGATGGCCTGCGGGGTGATCTCGTGGAACACCATCCGGTGCACCGGGATCTTGGGCTTGAGCTCGTCGAGCAGGTGCCAGGCGATCGCCTCACCCTCGCGGTCCTCGTCGGTCGCGAGGTACAACTCGTCGGCGGACTTGAGCAGGTCCCTGAGCTTGCGGATGGTCTGCTTCTTGTTCGCCGACACCACGTACAGCGGCTCGAAGTCGTCGTCGATGTTGACGCCGAGCCGGGCCCACGGCAGCTGCTTGTACTTGGCCGGGATCTCGTCGGCACCGCTGGGCAGGTCGCGGACATGGCCGACGCTGGACTCGACCGTGTAGCCCGGCCCGAGGTAGCTCGCGATCGTCCTCGCCTTGGACGGCGACTCCACGATCACAAGGCGCTGCCCCGTGCGCTCCGCACTGGTCGTTGTCACTGCTCTCCTAGCTCCTCCCGGCTCGCGTTGGACCCGGTCCCCTCTGTCTGTTCCGTTCGTCCCCGCTCCGTACGCCGTCGTCCGCGCCGCTGGCGGCGCCGCTGTGGACGTCACCTCGCCGACGGAGTCAGAGCGTACGACTCGATGAACCGTAACCGTTAACCGATTTGTTGTGTTCCGCCGGGTCAGCTAGTGACAGGACGGTCACTCTCAGGTAAGAGCCCCTGCATCCGACATCTCTGCTCATTCCGAGACCCGTATGGGCATCTTTGTTCGACTGATGTCGCCGCGGAGGCCAGGGTTCGATGCGGGTAAATACCGATGGCGCGCGCCACGCATTGGTTGGCATGGTGCAACTGTGCGTCCTACTGGCCGTCCGGTGACCCTCTTCCGTGGCGTAGTAGTCCCAGCGCTACCTGACGGGTGGTGTCAGCACCCTTCACCACCGCGGATCGCCTCCGTAGCGTCGAAGGTGATCACGCCGGACTTGTCGGAGGGGAACTGATGTCGTCCACGCTGCTGTCGAACGTCAAGCGGCGGGTGGGCCGCCGGCTGATGCGACGCGCCACCGGCGGTAGCCTCGACCTCGCCCGGCTCAAGGTGATCCCGCGCAGCGTCTCGATGCCGCTGCGCCGCAACGGCGTCGATCCGGTGCCCGATCTCGGCCGGGTCCGCGAGACCGAGCCGGTGCACCTGCTCAAGCGGCTGTTCGGGATCAACGTCTGGATCGTGACCGGGTACCACGAGGCCCGCGCCGTTCTCGCCGACACCACCAACTTCAGCAACGACATCCGGCCGCTGGTCGGCGGCGGTGACAGCGCGACCGCGGAAGGTATCGGCGGGCTCGGGTTCACCGACCCGCCGGACCACACCCGGCTGCGCAAGTTCCTGACGCCGGAGTTCACGATGCGCAAGCTGGCCCGGCTCGAGCCGCTGATCACCGAGATCGTCGACCGCCAACTCGACGAGGTGGCCGCGGCCGGACCGGTGGCCGACCTGGTCCAGACGTTCGCGTTCCCGGTGCCGTTCCAGGTGATCAGCGAGCTGCTCGGGCTGCCGGTCGAGGATCGCGAGCGGTTCCGCGAGCTCGGCCCGGCCCGGTTCGACCTGTCCAAGGGCGGGCCCGGCGTGTTCGGTTCGGCGCAGGAGTCGCGTGCCTTCCTGATCGAGATGGTGCGCAAGCAGCGTACGAACCCGGGTCCCGGGTTGATCGGCGGCATCATCGAGGAGCACGGCGACGAGATCGACGACATCGAGCTCGGCGGCCTCGCCGACGGCGTCTTCCTCGGCGGGTACGAGACCTCGGCCAGCATGCTCGCGCTGGGCACCATGGTGCTGCTGCAGAGCCCCGAGACGTACGCGACGGTCGTGCGGGACGAGGGTGTCGAGCAGATCATCGAGGAGCTGCTGCGCTATCTCGGCGTGGTCCAGGTGGCCTTTCCACGGTTCCCGAAGCAGGACATTGAGCTGTTCGGCAAGCAGGTCAAGAAGGGCGATCTGGTGTCGGTCTCGCTCAGCGGGGCGAACCGCGACCACGCGATGTTCGGCCCCGAAAGCGACAGCTTCAACCCACACCGAATGGGCGGGTACGGGCCGGGCAGCGCACACCTGGCCTTCGGGCACGGGTTCCACCGCTGCGTCGGCTCCGAGCTGGCCCGGATGGAGCTGCGCTGCGCGTTCAGGTCGCTGGCCCGGCGATTCCCCGACATGTCGCTGGCCGCCCGGCCCGAGCAGCTCCGGTTCCGCGACTTCTCCCTCGTCTACGGCATCGAGTCCCTCCCGGTCCGCCTCAACGCCGACTACGGCCGCGCCGCCGTCTGAGCCCGGTCACCTGGTGACGTGGGTCAGGAAGGCTGCCTCAGCGGGGGCGAGGAGGCGGTCGCGACGGTGGGCCAGGACGACGTCGCGGGTCGGTAGCGGCGGGTCGACGTCGATGGTCACCAGCCGGCCGTCGGCGAGGTCGCCGCGGACCGCGTGCTCGGAGACCGGTGCGATGCCCTCGCCGTCGGCCACGGCCTGCGTGAGCGTGTCGGCTCCCCACACCTCGTGTGTCGCGATGGGCCCGAGCCGCCAGCTCGCGAGCGCCTCGTCGGCATCGTCCCGCGCGGACGAGCCGCGCTCTCGCAGGACGAACCGTTCGCCGGCGAGATCGTCCGGCCTGACGGTCTTGCCGGCCAGCCGGTGGCCCGGTGCCGAGACGATAAGCAGTCGTTCGGACAGTACCGGCGTCGTCACGAGGTGTGAGCCGGAGGGTGGATCGGTGAGCATCGCCAGCCCGACCCCGCCGTCGGTCAGCTGCTTGAGTACCTGCGCGCCGGTCCCGACGAACAGGTCGCAGTCGACCCCTGGGTAGTGCCGGCGGAAGTCCGCCATCAGCTCGGGCAGTAGGTAGGTACCGACGTTGGTGGTGCCGCCGACCACCAGCCGCCCGGTCCGTACGCCGGAGAGCTGATGGAGGGCGGCAACCGCCTCGTCGGCCAGCTGGAATATCTGCCGGGCGTACCCCATCAGGACATCGCCCTCGGCCGTCGGCCGGATCCGGGCGCCCGAGCGGTCGATCAGCGTGGTGTTCAGCGACCGCTCGAGCTGGCGGACCTGGTTCGAGACCGAGGGCTGGCTCATGTACAGCCGCTGTGCGGCGGCGGAGAAGCCGCCGCACTCGACGACCTGCATGAAGATCCACAGCCGGTGAAGGTTGAGTTGCAAGGCCGCCCGCCTCTCAGCTGGGGTCCGTCGTCACTCATAACGTTCCCCGCAGCCCAACCGTTCACTGAGTGCTCACAGACTCTTCTGGTACGACCGGAAGGCTCGGGTAGCGATCCACCCGGTGACCACGGCGACAACCGCCAGCCCGGCCAGCCGGATCCATACCGCGGACCAGTCGGGGTTCGCCGACAGCGCCTGCCGGCTGGCCACCACCGCCCAGTCGACCGGGTTGTACCTGGCCACGGTCTGGATCCACTCCGGCGCGGTCTCCTTGTCCATGATCGCCGACGACAGGAACGACAGCGGCAGCGTCAGCATCGTGGAGAAGCCGATCAGCGCCTCCCGGGTCCGTACGATCAGCGCCATCCCGTTCGACAATGCGCTGAACGACCCGGCCAGCAGGACCGCCGCGACCAGCAGCACCAGCACGCCGGGCACACCGCCGTCGTACCGGGCGCCCGCGAGGATGCCGATGGCAACGATCACCAGCGACTGGACCACGGTCGAGACGGCCTGGTTCACCGTCGACGACGCCATCATGGCGCCGCGGCTGACCGGCGAGGACAGGAACTTGTCCATCACGCCGCGGTTCATGTCCTCGATGTAGGCCATCCCGGTCCACCCCGACGAGAACAGCACGGTCATCACCACCACGCCCGGCGTGAGGAAGTCGATGTACGTCCCGCCGCTGAATCCGGGGATCTCGACCACACGCTTGAACAACTGACCGAACAGCAGCAGCCAGATCATCGGCTGGACCAGCGTGATCGCCACGAACGCCGGTTGCCTGATGGTGGCCCGCAGCAACCGGCCGGTCAGGTAACCGGTGTGCGGGACGAAGGTCGCGGTGCTCATCGGTCCCCTCCCTCTTCCGCGGCCTCGTCGGCCGAGGTGAACGTGCGGCCGGTGTGCCGCAGGTAGACGTCGTCCAGCGAGGGCCGGGCGACGGTGATGGCCGCGACCGGCGCACCGATCGCCTCGAGCGTGGCGAGCACAGCCGGGACGGCGGTCGCGCCGTGGTCGACCCGGGCCCGTACCGAGCGGCCGTCGACGGTGATCTCGCTGGTGCCGTCGATGTCCCAGACGGCCTTGGCCGCCCTGGTCAGGTCGGCGTCGGTCGCGAGCTCCACGACGACGGCGTCGCCGCGCAGCCCGCTCTTGAGCTGGTCGGGCGTACCCTCGGCGACCTGCTTGCCGCGGTCCACGATCACCAGGTGGTCGGCGAGCTGGTCGGCCTCCTCCAGGTAGTGCGTGGTCAGCAGTACGGTCATCCCGTCCTCGGCCATCCGGGCGATCTCGGCCCACATGTCGGCGCGCGCCTGCGGGTCCAGCCCGGTGGTCGGCTCATCGAGGAACAGCACCTCCGGCCGATGCATCAGGCCCATCGCGACGTCGAGCTTGCGCTGCATACCGCCGGAGTACGTGCGCACCACTCGGCGAGCCGCGTCGGTCAGTCCGAACCGCTCGAGCAACCGGTCCGCGCGGGTCTTCACGTCGGTGCCGCGCATGCCGTAGATCCGCCCGGCCAGGATCAGGTTCTCACGGCCGGTGGCCTGCGGATCCGTACCCGACCGCTGGGTGACCACGCCGATCGTCCGGCGTACGGCATCGGCCTCGCGGCGTACGTCATGACCCGCGACGGTCGCCGTACCCGACGACGCCTCGGTCAGGGTGGTGAGGATCTTGATGGTGGTGGACTTGCCGGCGCCGTTCGGGCCGAGCAGTCCGAAGACGGTGCCGGCCGGGACGGCGAAGCCGAAGCCGTCCAGGGCGCGCACGTCGCCATAGGTCTTGACCAGGTCGTGCGCCTCGATGGCGTACGACCTGGTGGTGGGCGCAGCGGTTCCTGCGCCGAGGTGGACACTCATGTCCGGTCTCCTCTGCGTGTGTGCAGTACGGAGGCCGGCCGGCGCCCTGGCTTATCGTTTGAGTTGCGCCTTGGGTGCCAGGTCCGCGGACCGGCCCGGGGTATCCGCCCGGCCGGGTGTTGCCGCACCCGGTCGGGCTTTTGTAAGTCAGTCGATGCCGCGCAGCCGCTGCACCTCCTGGTCGTTCTTGTGTTGCTCGCCGTCCCACGGCCACTCGCCGCCGGCCGCCTCCAGCCAGACCGCCTCGGTGGGGATCTCGCCGGTCTGGTGCGCGCGGCGCCAGACCGCCAGGCCCTCCAGCGAGCGGTCCTCGATCTTCGCGATGAGCTCGTCGATGAAGGCCAGCTCGGCCCGGCGCAGCCGCTGGTAGTAGTCGGACTCGATGGCGAACAGGTACGGGAACCCCTGCGCGGCCATATCTGCCATGCCGGCGTCCAGTCCGACGATCTCGGCGTTCAGCCTGGTACGCCGTACCCGCAGCAGCCGGACCACGTCGTCCGGCGCCAGCGACGGCATCAGCGACAACGCCGCCTCGAACTGGGTGAACTCCTTGACCGGTACGGACATGAGCTCGCTCAGCCAGTCGACGTACTCGATCCGTCCCGTATCGGTGATCGCGTACACGGTGCGCTCGGGGCGACGGCCCTCGCGGACCACGTCGTGTACCTCGATCAGGTTGTACCGCAACAGGGCGTCCACCACCGAGTAGAGCGAGCCGTAGTTGAGCTTGATGCTCTGCTCCTTGGCGCGCTCGCGCAGCGTGCTGGACATCTCGTACGGGTGCATCGGCCGCTCACCGAGCAGCCCGAGCACCGCGAGTGCCAGCGGGTTGGACACCTTGCGCTTCGCCATGAGTCCTCTTTGGCCGATTTCGTATATCCGAGATCGAGTATTCGATACCTGACACTCGCTGTCAAGCAGTTCGGGATGACAGGTCGCCAGATGGTGAAGGATGATGGCTGCCCGTAGAGGAGGGGAACCGGCAGTGCCCGACCCGTCTGACATCGACGAGCGGATCGCCGCGGCCATGGCCCGCGCCCAGTCGGGCCGCCCGACCGAAGCCGCCGCCGGCATCTGCGCCGTACTGGCCGAGATCGGGCCGGAGGCGTCGTACACGAGGGCCAAGGCCGAGTACGTCCGGGCGGTGGCGGCGCACCACAACGGCGATGCCGAGGGTGTGCTGGACGCCGTCAACGCCTGCGTGGAGGTGGCACGCGCGATCGACGAGCCGGGCTGGGAGGCGAACGCACTTTCGATGCGGATCGTCACCGAGATCCGCATCGGGCGCGGTGGCGACTCGGTGGCCGACCTGGTCGCCGCCGAGCACGCGCTCGGGCTGACCACCGACGAGGCGCTGGCCGGGTGGGCGCATACCGGTCTCGGCTACGCCTACGACCTGCTTCGGCTGTTCGAACTGTGCATCCCGCATTTCGAAGTGGCCGCAGGGATCTTCGTCGACCCGCTCGGGCTGTCGGAGTCGCCCGCGATCGACCGGCTCAACCTGGCCGAGTCCAACCTGCGCTGGGCGCACGAGATGGAGCGGCTGGGCGACCCGGCGTACGAGGACCAGATCCGGCAGCGCCGGCAGGACGCACACCGCTGGGCCGGTGAGGCGATCGAGGTCGCGGTTCGAGAGAACGCATCGGAGTACTGGCAACTGGCCGGGCGGGTCTGGCTGGCCGCCAGCGACGAGAATGCCGGACCGGCCGAGTTGGCGTCGCTGCTGCAGGACTGCCGCGACCGGCTAACCAAGCTCGGCGAGTTCGAGCTGGTCGCGATCAGCGGCGCCTATCTCGCCGAGGCGCACGCCAAGCTCGGCCGGGTCGAGGACGCCCGGGCGGCCGCCGAGCGCGCGATCACCGACCTGCCGCCGATGCCGGATCCGCCGGTCGAGGCGATGGTGCGGCACACCGCGGTACAGATCGCCGCCGACGCCGGCGAGCCCGGCGCGCTGGCCGGCCTGCGGTACGCCCGGGCGATCGCGCGCGGCTGGTGGGCCGAGCGGCTGCGCGGCCTGTACGCCGTTCGCTCGGCATTGGCGACACACGAGCTCGAGATGCGGCACGACGCCGAGTGGCGCGCAGCTCGTGAGGACGCGCTGACCGGGGTCGGCAACCGGCGCGCGCTGGACGAACAACTCGCCGCCGCGGCCGAGTCCGGTACGCCGATCGCGGTCGTCGTGATCGACGTGGACAAGCTCAAGGTGGTCAACGACAGCCACGGCCACCCGTCCGGCGACGATTTGCTGCGCGCGGTGTCCCGGCTGGTGACCGCCGAGGCGAGGTCCGGCGACAAGGTGACACGGGCCGGCGGCGACGAGTTCGTCGTCGTCCTCGACAGCCCGGGCGATCGTGGCCCGCTCGAGCTGATGGACCGGGTCCGCCGAGCGCGGCCGATCTCGGCGCCAGCGACGCCTGGCCCTGGGTGGCCGGGCTGCGGCTCAGCCTCGGCTACGCCTCGACCGTCGAGGGCACGCCGGTCGAGCTACTCCTCGCCCTTGCGGACCGCCGGATGTACGCCGACAAGCCGCGCGGCACCCGCGGCTACGCCTCGACCTGAAGGAATCCCTCGACGACGAGGCGACGCACGTCGTCGGTGTAGCCGGACGTGTCGGTACCGACGAGCTCTGCGAGTGCGTCGAGGATCTGGCTGGTGGTGAGCTCGCCGTCGCAGGCACCGACGAATCCGGCCAGCACTGTGTCGACCTGCTCGACACGGCGCATGCCCCGCTGCCGGCGCAGCACGATCGTCTCGGGGTGGTCGGCGCCCGGTGCGCCGCGGCGTTCCTCGACCACGTCCGGGGCGGTGCGCAGTCTGAGGGGTTGCACGTCGTGCGGAACCGTCTCCGTCGCACTCATCCGCCCCAGGATGTGCGGGCCGAGCGGCTGCTCGATCTCGCACGGCCAGTGCTCGCAGCTCTGCGGCCCGGCGACGTTGTGCAGCACCACCCAGCCCATCCCGATCGCCTCGACCCGCTGGTCGTCGAACCAGGTCAGCCAGGTGTCGTACCGCTCGGCATACTCCGGCGTTCCGGCCAGGCCGGCATCGCGGAGCCAGAGCTCGACGTACTCCTCCGGCCCGAGCACCTCGCGCTGGACTGCCCACGCGGATCGATCGCCCAGCCATTCGCCGACCCGTTCCCGCCAGTCCTGGCCGCGTACGTGGATCCAGTTCGCGAGCGTCTGCAGCCAGCCGCCGTCGGTGAGCCGGTTCGGCGCCTCGCGCACCAACAGCTCGATCACCGCATCCGCGGCGAACCCGGTCTCGCGGTAGGCCAGCCTGCCGCTGGT
Organism: Actinomycetota bacterium; assembly: GCA_046765875.1. Lineage (GTDB taxonomy): Bacteria > Actinomycetota > Actinomycetes > Propionibacteriales > Kribbellaceae > DASRHY01. Next base: position 3,500 of record JBKPSJ010000084.1, on the reverse strand, counting down.
CGGCGGCGCGACCACGAACGGCGGATTGCTCACGATCAGGTCGAACCGTTCACCCTTGACCGGCTCGAACAGGTTGCCCCTGCGCAGATCGACCTCGACCTCGTTCATCGCCGCCGTGAACGCGGCCAGTACGAGGGCACGCTTGTTGACGTCGGTACCGACGACCTGCTCCGCCCGGCCGCTCAGATGCAGCGCCTGGACCCCGCAGCCGGTGCCGACGTCGAGTGCCCTTCCGGCTTCGATCGGGACGGTGATGTCGATCAGGTTGAGGCTGGCGGGTGAGACACCGAGCACGTAGTCCGGGTCCATCGGCGCCTGCCTGCCGTCCAGGCCGGGTGTCAGGTCGGCGGCGATCCACCAGTCCCGGTACGGCCGGATGTCGATCGCGGCCCGTACCTCGCTGCCCTGCCGGGTCAGGACTCCGGCGTCGACGAGTTCGGGGAGCAGGTCTGGGAAGACCTTGCCCAGCTCGGCTTCCGATACGGCGCGCTGCAGGAGGAACAGCCGGATCAGAGCGTCCAGGCTGTCGCCGGAGCCGGTGACGCGATACGCCGGCATCGTCTCGTGACGTCCCAGTGCCGCGTGCGCGGCCGGACCGAGTCGTGCCTCGACCGAGTCGACCGTGTACCCGGCATCCTGCAGGCACGCCCGCACGATCCGCGCCAACCCGTCGCTCAGCTTCACCTGCCGACCGTACCTGTTGCCCACTCCCCTCACGCCGAAGCACCTGGACGGAAACCGTCCCGCCGTGGGTCCACGAATCGCGGACCAGGCCCACGCCCGTCGCGGGAAGCATCAGGCGTCGCGCTTGCTCGCCACCGCCAGCGCGATCGCCATCAGTGCCGCCGCCCAGGCGGCGAAGTACGCCAACGCCCACCAGGGCGACAGGCCTATGGTCGGAACCGCACCGGTCGCGAGGCCCTCATCCTGGCCCTTGTTGAGGAACAACGACGCGTTGGTGAACGGCGCCCACTTGTTGAGGTCGTCGCCGATCTTGGGGATCAGCAGAAACAGGTTCTCCACCGCCAGCGGCCACAGGATCACGATCGCGATGGCAGCCGCACTTTGCCGCAGGAGGATCCCGACCGCGATCGCGATCACGGCCGACAGTGCGTTGACCAGCCCGTTGCCGAGCAGAAGACGCCATTCCGCGGGGGTGTCGATCGCCATATCGGCGCTGGGCGCGAGCAGGCTGCCGATCGCCCACGACCCGAAGGACGCGGCGAGGCCGACGACGCCCGCAAGGACCGAGACCACCAGGGTCTTGTTGAGCAGGACCGCGGCCCGCTGGGGAACCGCCTGGAAGCTCGTCTTGATCGTGTTGAAGCGGTACTCCGTCGTGACCGCGAGGGCCGCCATCACCATCATGACCATCTGCCCGAGCTGGACGCCGAACTGCGTCATCAGCGGAGTCACCTGCGGCTCTTCGGCAGCGCTGACGAACCCGGTGGACAGCGCCGCGATCCCGATCGCCAGGACGGCCGCGACGATCATGCACCACCACGGCGAACGGGTGGAGAAAAGCTTGATCCGTTCGACTGCGATCAGGGACATGTCAGTTGTCCTCCTTCGGGCCCGCGGCCACCTCGCCCGCCGATACCGGCGGCGCGGCCGGCTCGGTCACCGCCGCAACGGTCTCGTCGACCTCGTGCGCGTGGTACTCCACCGAGTCACCGGTCATCTGCATGAACGCCTGCTCAAGAGAGCCGCGTTGCAGCGTCAGCTCGTGCAGGGTGACGCCCTCAGCCGCGGCCAGGTCGCCGACCTGCTCGGTGGACACGTCGCCCTCGACGAAAAGCGTCGGTCCCCGGTCCTCCACGGTCTCCACGCGCATGCGTAGGTTCTCCCGCTGTAGTGCGGCCTGGAGCTTCTCCAGGTGCGGGCTGCGCACCTTGACGGTCGTACCGCTGGCGCGGTCGACGAACTCCTGGGTGCTGCTCTGCGCGATCAGCCTGCCCCGGCCGATCACCACCAGTTCCTGGGCGGTCAGCGACATCTCAGACAGCAGATGGCTGGACACGAACACCGTGCGGCCCTCGCCGGCCAGCCGGTGCATGAAGGTGCGGATCCAGACGATGCCCTCGGGGTCGAGGCCGTTCACCGGCTCGTCGAACAGCAGCACCTCCGGGTCGCCGAGCAGCGCGCCGGCGATGCCGAGCCGCTGCGACATACCCAGCGAGTACGCGCCGGCCCGCTTGTTGGCGACAGCCTGCAGGCCGACCATGTCGAGTACCTCGTCGACCCGCTTCCTCGACAGCTTGTTGGACACCGCCATCCAGGTCAGGTGTGCTCGGGCGGACCGGTTCGGGTGCACCCACTTCGCGTCCAGCAGCGCGCCGACCTTGGTCAGCGGCCGGTGCAGGTCGCGGTAGTGCTGGCCGTCGATCCGTACGTCGCCTGCGGTGGGCGCGTCCAGGCCGAGGATCATCCGCATCGTGGTGGACTTGCCGGCGCCGTTCGGCCCGAGGAACCCGGTGACCTTGCCGGGCTGGACGCTGAACGACAGATTGTCGACGGCAAGCGTCTTGCCATAGCGCTTGGTGAGGCCCGATGCCTCGATCATCGCTTCTCCAGGTTTCGAAACAGTGGCACTGCAGCTATCACAGTCAGTATTCGCGCACCGGTGGGTCAAAGCATCGCACCGGGGACGGACCGGACTCGTCCCTCTTTCGGTGGAGTCTGGTCGAGCGAGGGCAGGAGTCGCCATCAGGCGCGCCCCTGAAGATCCCCCGGCCGGGCGCCGAGCGTACCCGGATCACTCGCGTGCCGCGACCGATTTCGAGCCGGTAGGACGTACAAACATGGCGGGATGGCGGGATTTGGAGCCGGACGGCGGCGCGCCCGGCCAGCCTTGGCCGACCCGGCGCGCCGAAGTTGTTAGCGGCTGAACTCAGGTGGTCGCCGTAGCCTCCGCCGGGGTGTCGGCGATGGTCGACTCGCGGCGCTTGGACACGTACACCGCGGCGATGACAACGAGCGTCGCCACGATCGCGATCCCGATCCGCAGCGGGGTGTTCTTGTTGTCGCCCAGCGCGGACATGCCCACCGCGGCCGGCGCGATCAGCAGCGAGACCAGGTTCATCACCTTGATCAGCGGGTTGATCGCCGGGCCGGCGGTGTCCTTGAACGGGTCGCCCACGGTGTCACCGATGACGGTGGCCTCGTGCGCCGGCGAGCCCTTGCCGCCGTGGTGCCCGTCCTCGACCAGCTTCTTGGCGTTGTCCCAGGCACCACCGGAGTTGGCCAGGAACACCGCCATCAGGGTGCCGGCCGCGATCGCACCGGCCAGGTAGCCGGCCAGCGACGAGGCGCCGAGGCCGAAGCCGACCGCGATGGGGGCCATGAGCGCCAGCAGACCCGGCGTGGCCAGCTCACGCAGCGAATCCCTGGTGCAGATGTCGACTACCCGGCCGTACTCGGGTCGCACCGACCCATCCATGATCCCGGGGTTGTCCCGGAACTGCCGGCGCACCTCATAGACCACGGCTCCGGCGGCCCGG
>JBKPSJ010000083.1:0-3891 GCA_046765875.1 Actinomycetota bacterium | reverse complement strand
CGACCCCGAGCCCGACCGACAGAATCACCCGGCCGTTGCTGAGGTTGTCCACCGTCGAGGTTTGACCGGCCACATCCCACGGCTTGCGCCGCGGCAACGGGGTCAGCATCGTGCCGAGCCTGATCCGCTCGGTCGCCATCGCCGCTGCGGCGAGCATCGCCCAGGCGTCCTGACCCCAGATGGACTCCCACACGAAGATTCCGTCCCAGCCGTGCTCCTCGGCCAGCGCGGCCAGCTCGGCGGTCGCCCGCGCGTCACCATTCGGAATGACGAAGCCGTATCTCATGCGCCAGACCGTACCGACCGGCACCGACAGTCCCCGGGCACCGCGGCACCCGCGAGCCAGATCAGCCCACGAAGACCGCAGCAGGCTTGTGCACCGGACCGTGGCGTTCGTACAGGGCCAGGAATGTCCCGTCCGGCGCGAACATCGCGACCAGTCCCTCGCCCGCGGCCAACCCGCTCAGCGGCCGGCCGGTGCGTACCGCGTCCGCCTGGGCCGGCGTGGTGTCGTACCGCTCGAAGGTCGCTGCGGCCACATCGGCGATCGGCGTGTAGCCGAAGTTTCCCGCGAGCTCGTCAAGTGTGCGGGCGCAGTCCGTCCCGAACGACCCGACCCGGGTCCGCCGCAGCATCGTGAGGTGCCCGCCGACGCCGAGCTCCATACCGACGTCGCGAGCCAGCGCCCGTACATACGTCCCGCTGGAGCACTCCACCGTGACGTCGACGTCGATGCAGTCCAGGCAGCCGATGCCGCCCGGCCCGGTCGGCTCACTCGGCGCCGGCCGGACGTCGGTCACGTCGAACCGGCTGACCGTGACCATTCGGGCCTTGAGCGCGACCTCCTCGCCGGCCCGGACCCGCTCATAGGCCCGCCGGCCCTCGACCTTGATCGCCGACACCCGCGACGGCACCTGCGGGAACTGGCCGCGAAACCTCGCCACCGCGTTCTCGATGTCCTCGGCGGTCACCTCGGACACGTCCGAGCTCGCGGTGACTTCGCCCTCGGCGTCGTCGGTACTCGTCGATGCACCCAGCCGGATCGTCGCCTCGTACGCCTTGTCGGCGGTCTGCAGATAGCCGAGCAGCCTGGTCGCCCGGTTGAGCCCGATCACGAGGACGCCGGTCGCCATCGGGTCCAACGTGCCGGCGTGCCCGACCTTGCGGATCCCCGCGAGCTTGCGGATTTGCGCCACCACCTGGTGCGAGGTGATGCCGGGCGGTTTGTCGACGACGACGATGCCGTCCTCGGCGACCGAGGTTGCTGTCACGGCTGGTCGTCGTCCGGTTCGTCCTCACGGCGCTTGTAGGGATCGGCGTCACCCGCCGGCCGTGCGGTCGCGGCCGTACGGGCCACCTCCGCGTCGGCCACACGCGCCTTGGCCAGCAGCTCCTCGATGTGGTTCGCGTTGTCCGGTACGGCGTCCAGGAAGAACGCGACACTCGGCGTGTGCCTCAGCCCGAGCCGCTTGCCCACCTCGGAGCGGATCAGTCCGCGAGCGGACTCCAGTGCGGCTGCGGTGGCGCTGCGCGCGGCGTCGTCGCCGAGCACCGTGTAGAAAACGCTCGCCTCGCGCAGGTCCCCCGTGAGCCTTGCGTCGGTCACCGTCACGAACCCCAACCGGGGATCCTTGATCCGGCGCTCCAGGAGCTCGGCGACGATCTCCTGGATCCGGTCGGCCAACTGCTTAGCCCTGCCCTCGCTCATGGCTGGTCCACTCCTTCGTGCGCTCGCGTCCGAAGAGGTGGCGCGGACGGTCCCCGCACCACCTCTTGGACGCTACAACTCTGGCCAAGTCCCGACCGGGGTCAGGTCCGCGGTATCTCCCGCATCTCGAACGACTCGACCACATCGCCGATCTTGATGTCGCTATACCCGGACAGGACCAGGCCACACTCGAAGCCCTCCCGGACCTCGGTGACATCGTCCTTCTCCCGGCGCAGCGACGCCAGGTCGAGGTTGTCGGCGACAACGGCTCCGTCGCGCAGCAGCCGGGCCTTCGCGTTGCGCCGGATCACGCCGCTGGTGACCATGCAGCCGGCGATGTTGCCCACCCGGGACGAACGGAAGACCTCGCGGATCTCCGCCGTACCGAGCTGGTGCTCCTCGAACTCCGGCTTGAGCATGCCCTTCAGGGCGTTCTCGATGTCGTCGATGACGGCGTAGATGACCGAGTAGTACCGGACGTCGACGCCCTCGCGCTCGGCGAGCTCGGCGACCTTGCCCTCCGGCCGCACGTTGAACCCGATGATCACGGCGTTGTCGACCGTGGCCAGGTTGACGTCGTTCTGGTTGATCGCACCGACACCGCGGTGGATCACCCGCAGGCTGACGTCCTCGCCGACATCGATCTTGGCCAGCGCGTCCTCCAGCGCCTCCACCGATCCGGACACATCGCCCTTGATGATCAGCAGCAGCTCGGAGGTCTCGCCCTTCTCCATCGAGGCCATGAACTCCTCGAGAGTCCGGCGGCCACGACGCTGTGCGAGCTGCGCGTTGCGCTCGCGCGCCTCACGCTTCTCGGCGATCTGCCGGGCGACCCGGTCGTCGGAGACGGCCAGGAAGTTGTCACCGGCGCCCGGTACCGCGGTCAGGCCGAGTACCAGCACCGGCCGCGAAGGCAGGGCCTCCTCGACGTTCTCTCCGTACTCGTCGAGCATCGCCCGGACCCGGCCGTACGCCGGTCCGACGACGACCGAGTCGCCCACGTGCAGCGTGCCGCGCTGGACCAGTACGGTCGCCACCGGGCCGCGGCCGCGGTCCAGGTGCGCCTCGATCGCGATGCCCTGGGCGTCCTGGTCCGGGTTGGCCCGCAGATCCAGCGACGCGTCGGCGGTCAGCACGATCGACTCGAGCAGGTCCTCGATACCGAGCCGCGACTTCGCGGACACGTCGACGAACATCGTGTCGCCGCCGTACTCCTCGGGGACCAGCCCGTACTCGGTGAGCTGACCGCGGACCTTGGCCGGGTCGGCGCCGGGCTTGTCGATCTTGTTCACCGCCACCACCATCGGCACGTTCGCCGCCTTGGCGTGGTTGAGCGCCTCGATCGTCTGCGGCATCACGCCGTCGTCGGCGGCCACCACCAGCACGGCGATGTCCGACGACTTGGCGCCACGGGCCCGCATCGCGGTGAAGGTCTCGTGACCCGGGGTGTCGATGAAGGTGATCCTGCGCTCCTGGCCGTCGACCTCGGTCGCGACCTGGTAGGCGCCGATGTGCTGGGTGATGCCACCGGCCTCCTTGTCGACCACGTTCGCGTGCCGGATCGCGTCCAGCAGCTTGGTCTTACCGTGGTCGACGTGGCCCATCACGGTCACCACCGGCGGCCGCGGAACCAGCGCCGACTCGTCGCCCTCGTCCTCACCGAACTCCAGGCTGAACGACTCCAGCAGCTCGCGGTCCTCGTCCTCCGGTGACACGATCTCGACGCTGTAGTTCAGTTCGGCGCCGAGCAGCTCCAGCGTCTCGTCGTTCACCGACTGCGTCGCCGTCACCATCTCGCCGAGGTGGAACAGCACCTGCACCAGCGACGCGGCGTCGGCGCCCACCTTCTCGGCGAAGTCGGTCAGCGAGGCACCGCGGGGCAGTCGGACGGTCTCGCCGTTGCCGTGCTTGACCCGGACGCCGCCGACCGACGGCGCCTGCATGTTGTCGAACTCCTGGCGCTTGGCCCGCTTCGACTTGCGGCCACGCCGGGCCGGACCACCGGGCCGCCCGAAGGCGCCCTGGGTACCGCCACGACCGCGGCCACCCGCACCGGGACGGCCGCCGCCACCGGGACCACCGGGACCGCCGGGACCACCCGGGCCGCCCGGACCGCCGCGGAAGCCACCGCCACCGCCACGGGTCGCGCCACCGGGACCACCCGGACCGCCACCGGGACGGCC
>JBKPSJ010000082.1:0-11071 GCA_046765875.1 Actinomycetota bacterium | reverse complement strand
GTCCGCACCGTCACGCCGAGGCGCTGTGCCAGTTCGGGGCCGGTCCAGTCCCGGTGCGCCTGCAACAACGACAGGAGCTTCAGCAGCCGGCCCGACGTCTCCAACATGTTTCAAGTCTGCCATCAAAACCGGACCGAAGCTGTCCTGTTTCGCTTCTACGCTGAATCCCATGACGACCAACACTGAGATCCGCCCGTTCTGCATCGACGTACCGCAGGTCGCGCTCGACGACCTCGCTACCCGGCTCGCCAACACCCGCTGGCCGGCTGAGGTTCCGGGCGCCGGATCGGAGCGCGGGGTGCCAACCACGTATCTGCGCACGCTCGTGGAGTACTGGGCGACCGGGTACGACTGGCGCAAGCACGAGTCCGAGCTCAACGAGTTCCCGCAGTTCGTCACGGAGATCGATAGCCAGACGATCCACTTCGTACACGTGCGTTCGGCTGCCGAGGACGCCAAAGCGCTGCTGCTGATCCACGGCTGGCCTGGCTCCTTCGCGGAGTTCGCCGACGTGGTCGGGCCGCTCAGCAGGGAGTTCCACCTGGTGATCCCGTCCGTACCGGGGCACGGGTTCTCGACGCCACTGAGCACCACCGGCTGGACGCATGCGCGGTGCGCCGCGGCGTACGTCGAACTGATGAACCGGCTGGGCTACGAACAGTACGGCGTGCAGGGCGGTGACATCGGCGCGTTCCAGGCGCCCATGGTCGGCAAAGCCGTTCCTGACAAGGTGATCGGCGTACATGTGAACGCATTGGTTACGTTCCCGATGGGCGAGGACCTGTCGGACCTCACGCCGGCCGAGCAGGAGCGGTTGGCCCGGCACGAGCACTTCCGCACTGAGCAGATGGGTTACCTGAACCTGCAGGGCACCCGGCCGTGGACGGTGCAGCAGGCGCTGCACGATTCACCGGCCGGCCAGCTCGCATGGATCGCGGAGAAGTTCAGCGAATGGTCCGACCCAGCGGGCAAGATCCCCGACGACATGCTGCTCACCGACGTCAGCCTGTACTGGTTCACAGGTACGGCCGGCTCGTCGGCGAACCTGTACTACGAGACGTACCATGACCCGGCCGCGTTCGCACCGAGCCCGCGCGGCACCGTACCGACGGCGGTCGCGGTCTCGCTGACCCGGGATGTGGCGATCCGGAGGCTCGCCGCGCGCGACCACAACGTGGTGCGCTGGACCGAGTTCGATGCCGGCGGCCACTTCCTGGCGATGGAGCAGCCGGAGGCGTTCGCGGCGGACGTCACCGCCTTCTTCCTCGACATGATCGAAAGACGTGATCGAATGAGGGCATGAGCGTCAAGCAACTGCGGCTGGCGGTGACGGCGGACGACTACGAGGCGGCGGTGCGGTTCTACCGCGACGTGCTCGGGCTGACCGAGCTTGCGACCTGGATGTCGCCGGACGGCCACAAGGTGACCGCACTCGAGGCGGGCCGGGCCACGATGGAGATCATCGAGCCCCGGTACGCCGAGTACATCGACGAGGTCGAAGTGGGTCGCCGGGTGGCCGGGCACATCCGGGTCGCGTTCGAGGTCGACGACACACCCGGGAGCACGCACGCGCTCACCGAGGCCGGCGCGACCGTCGTCGCCGAGCCGACCCGGACTCCGTGGAATTCGCTGAACTCACGACTCGAAGCCCCGGCCGGGCTTCAGCTCACGCTGTTCAGCGAACTCAGTTCGGACGGTTGACCTTCGCCTCGATCCGGTCGAGCTGGACGTCGACCTTCCCACCCTCGAGCACCTGGTGGTACAGCCAGTTCATCCGGGCGACGAACACGTCGAGGGTGATCGGCACCCGCTGGCCGGTCTTGGGATCCCTCTTGAACTCGCCGGTCTTGGGGTCCCTCTCGAACCCGACGATGTCGTCTGGTTTCACGTCTTCCTCCTCTCCCTCGACCGCGGCGGACACCACGACGCGCGCTGCCATCGCCGGGTCGGCCGCGGCCGTTCTGAACCGCCTGATCTCCTCGATCCCGCTGGCGCGGGTGTAGTTGAGCCGGTCGATCTTGCGCGTCGGCGCCCAGGTCTTGTGCTCCAGATGCGCATCCGCCGGAAGCTTGAAGTAGGCCTGGATAGCGGCGTGTGAGCGGCCCATGAACTCGCGCATCGTCATCTTGGCGCCGGTACGCGGGTTGGTGAGCACCTCGTCCCAGTCGGCCTCGCGCAGGCCGCCCTCCCACTCGGTGCCCCAGGTGTAGCGACGGGCCGAGTCCTGCGGGATCTTGAACCCGTTGACCACGATCGGACCACCCTTGCCCGGGTGGTTCGCGTACCCGAACGTGATGATCCGGTAGCACAGGTCCCAGCCGCCGTAGCCGTTCGCAAGCGGGCCCGGCAGCGCGTCCTGCGCCTTGTGACCGGGACTGGCCGGCACCGCGGGGCGGCCCTTCTTGATCCCGGCCAGACCGGGCGTGCGGTGATTGCCGTGGTTGGACCCGACGTGGTGGGCGAAGTTGGCCACGATCTGCAGCGAGTCCCAGCGATCGCCGGCGTTCGGCACCGGCCGGCCCTGCATGAGCTCGATCTCGACCTCGGGCACACCGTGGTTCAGCAGCACCCGTTTGAGGTCCGCGGCCTTCGCCATGGCGGTCTGCTGGCTCATCGCTACCCCCCACACCGGCCACCCCTGGCCGGGCCCGCCTTCAGTGTCGGCCGGGCGGCGGCGCAGGGTCAACGCGAATAGGCTTGCGAATATGACGACGTACGCCGTGCAGTTGCTCTTCGACCGCGACGAGGACGCCCGGATGGAGGTCCGGCCGCGGCACCGCACATACCTGCAGGAGTTGTTCACCGCGGGCGTGCTGCTGCAGGCCGGGCCGTTCGCGGACGGCGACGGTGCGCTGCTGATCTACGAAGCCTCCGACCGTGACGAACTCGATGGCATCCTGGCGAAGGATCCGTACTTCACGGGCGGCGAACCGGTTGCCTCGGTGGTCAGCGTCCGGCAGTGGGAACTGCTGCCGTTCGAATGAGCGCGGCTTGCCACTCCGCCGCGCGGACGGGCACGCCGGCGACCAGCGCAGCGCCGGTCCAGGCGCGGATCGGCCGGATCCCGTGCAGCGCGTTCACCAGCCAGGCCTCGGCTCCGTCGAGATCGCGCGGCCGGCGGGCCCGTTCGGCCACGGCGACGCGGCGTTCGGCGGCGATCCGTCGCAGCAGCGCGACCGTCACCGACGGCAGCACCGGCAGGCCCTGTGGCGGCAGGCAGAGCACGTCGCCCTCCCACCACAGCAGGCTCGCGTACGCGGCCTCGAGCACCACGCCGCCCGATCCGCACAACACGGCGTCGCGCAACTCCCCGAGCACGCCGAGATCCGGGCCTTTCACGCGCGGCTCGCGGCGCGGATCGGGTCCGTCGTACACCCGCACGCTCGTCTCCCCACCCAGCGCGGGCGCCGGACGCATCAGGAGCCCAAGCTCACGATCCGCACCCAGCTCGAAGCGCGGAAACCACTGCCCCTGTTGAGGAAACTCGGCAACCGACTTCGCCCAGAAGTCTTCTATTGAAACGCCGTGCCGGGCGCACGAGTTGCCGAACCGCGAGCGGTGCAGGTCCAGCCCGCGCACCCGTCCGTTGTCGAGCAGGAACGAGTCCGCGACCAGTAGCGCAGTACTCATCCGAGCCCTCGGACCGTGGCCGTTGCCTTGAGCACCATCTCGTCGTACTCGTCCTCGGCGACCGAGTCGAGCACAATCGCACCGCCCGCGCCGACGACGGTCTCGTCCGGCGTCATCACAGCGGTCCGGATCACCACGCTGAGGTCCGCCCGGCCGTCGACGCCGAGGTACCCGAGTGCACCGGAGTAGACGCCGCGGGCGGACGGTTCGAGCGCGTCGATGATCTCCATCGTCCGCAGCTTCGGCGCGCCGGTCATCGAGCCGGGCGGGAAGCACGCCCGCACCGCGTCGAGCGCGTCGACCCCCTCGCGCAACCGGCCGCGCACGGTGGTGACCAGTTGGTGGACGGTCGCGTAGCTCTCGACCCGCATCAGGCCTGGCACCTGTACCGTACCCGGCTCGCTCACTCGGCCGAGGTCGTTGCGGATCAGGTCGACGATCATCAGGTTCTCGGCCCGGGTCTTCTCGTCGACCGCCAGCCACTCGGCGTTCGCGCGGTCGCGTTCCGGATCGTCCGAGCGGGGCGCGGTGCCCTTGATCGGCCGGCATTCGGCCCAGCGGTCGGTGCCGACCCTGAGGAACCGCTCCGGCGACGAACTCGCGATCGCCAGGTCGTGCCAGCGGACGAAGGCGGCGTACGGCGCCGGGTTGCGCTGCCGTTGCCACAGGTAGAACCCGAGCGGGTCGGAGATCGCGGGCAGCCGGACCCGGTTGGTCAGGCAGACCTCGTACGTCTGCCCGGCCTCCAGCGCCGCCCGGCACATGCCGATCGCGGCCAGGTACTGCTCGCGGGACAGTTCCAGGTGCGGCTCGATCTCCAGTGCCGCGATCGCCGGTGCGGCGACCTCCACCGGCTCCTGGCACGCCTGCCGAGCGTGCTCGGTCCAGGCCAGCGCTTCGGCGGCGTCCGACTCGCGGTGAACCGCCACGAACCAGGTCCGGTCCCGCTCCGGGTCGATCAGCACGTACCGGTTCGCCCAGATCCACAGCGCGTCCGGGGTCGGTGCCAGGTGGGCCCGGCTCCCGCCGGTGAGCGCCTTGAGCTCGTAGCCGAAGTAGCCGACGTACCCGCCCTTGAAGCCCTCGGGCAGGGCCGGGTCCGGCGTACCGGAGACCGCCAGACCCTTGCGGAGCAGTTCGAAGATGTCGTCGCCATCGCCGACCCGGTACGAGAGCACCTCCGCGTCCGGGCCGGCCGACGTACCGAGAACCGACAACGGGCTCAACCCCGGTACCAGCCGGCTGCTGTCCAGCCAGAACGCGACCGGCTCGGCGGCGAACAGCGCGGCGAACACCGCCGCACCGTCGAGCGCGCGGCCCGTCTCGCGGACGGTCCAGCACAGCTCGCGCGAACCGGTCATCGGCACGAGAGCACGCTACCCGCGGTTCAGACCGAGAGCGCGGGCCTGGCCCGCATGACCACGATCCGGCGGATCGGGATCGCGACCTCGAACGGGCCCTTGGCCGCGGCCCGCTCGGCCAGCCACGCAGCCGCCGCGGTCCGGCGCGCCGCCGACGTCGCGGGCAGGTACATCGAGCGCACTAGCAGGTCCGCATCGGCCCTGGACGCGATCCGGAAGCCGTACCGCTCGCGCTGGCTCTCCAGTACGTTGAACCCGGCCGCGCTCAACTCCTCACGAAGACCGCTCAGTTCGTCACCACCCGGGAACTTCGGGCCGCTTCGTAGCCTGGTCGCCAGTCCGGTCAGCACAGGGAGGTCGGTACGCCGCACCGGCCGCACGGCGGGTAGGGTCGCCGCCAGCACGCCACCGGGACGCAGCACCCGGGCGATCTCCTCCAGCACGGCCGGCAATGGTTGAGCCACGGCGAGTCCCATCGAGCAGGTGACCGCGTCGAAGGACTCGTTGCCGAACGGCAACTGACTCGCGTCGGCACGGACCACCGGACGTGGCGCCTTGGACAACTCGGCCGCGGACAGGTCGATGCCGACCACGAAGTGCCTGGGCAGCTGCCGCGCGACCGGACCGTTGCCGCAGGCAACGTCGAGCACGCGTTTCGCCTCCGCGGACACGGCCCGGCACAACCACCGGTACGGCGTGTGATCGCCGGCGACGGCGCGGGACAGCACCGCCTCGGTCACACCGGGATCGGCGGCGTGGAAGGCGTCCAGGTACTGGGGCCAGTCGACCCCGTCGAGATCGGACACCGCAGGTGGTCAGACGACGCTGACGAAGATGTGACCGGCGGTCTCGTCGCTGATCACGCCACCCGCGTCCAGGCTGCCCACCAGGACGCCGGCGACGTCGTGGGTCGAGTCCACCTCGCGACCGGGCAGCGCGCCGGCCTTGCGGAGCACCGACATCGCGCCGTCGTCGGTCTGCACCGGCTCGGCGATCCGGCGTACCAGCACCCGGACGGACCGGCCGGCGGCGAGATCGATCACCTTGTCCAGCGGCTCCACGCCCTGCCGGAAGTCCTGGGTGAGCGTGCCCTCGGTGTCCTTCTCCAGCTCGTCGAGGCCGGGGATCGGGTTGCCGTACGGCGACTCGGTCGGGTGGTTCAGGATCTTGAGTAGGCGAAGCTCGACGGCGTCGCTCATCACGTGCTCCCAGCGGCACGCCTCGGCGTGCACCTCCTCCCACTCCAGGCCGATCACGTCGACCAGGAGCCGCTCGGCGAGCCGGTGCTTGCGCATCACCCGGGTGGCCTGCATCCGCCCGACCTGGGTCAGCTCGAGGTGCCGGTCGCCCTCGACGGTGACCAGGCCGTCGCGCTCCATCCGCGCCACGGTCTGGCTGACCGTCGGGCCGGACTGGTGCAGGCGTTCCGCGATCCGGGCACGCAGCGGCGTGATGCCCTCCTCCTCGAGCTCGTAGATCGTGCGGAGGTACATCTCGGTGGTGTCGATCAGCTCGCTCACGCCAACCATTCTCACTCATCGGGCAATTTCGTACCCCTGCGGCCGGGCTGGCTCACGCTGTGTTGCGGTGGATGGTGCGGACGCCGACGAAGAGACCGCTGCGCACGTAAGGACAGCCCATCCGGCCGGGCGCCTGCTCGAGCGGGAGCATGATCCCGGACAGAATCAGCAGCGGAACAGCAGAGACTGCTGAACGATCCAGAACTTCGAGCGGGTGCTGGACGGCATCCAGACCCTGGTGGACCGCCAGTAGTCGGTGGCCGGTGACATGCTTCCCGCTGGAAGCTCGCTGGAAAGGGAGGTGATCACGGTCGCTGATGTCTGGAGTGCCGAGCGAGTGCTGGCGCTGGCCACAGACCCGGCCGTGGCCCGTGCCGGTCAGGGTGTTGCCCGGCCGGAGATCTGGTCCGGCGCCGGCGCTTCCCAGCATGCCGTCTGGGGGCTGTGCCGCGGTGCCGCTGCCCGGCCGTACCAGACGTCGGTACGGCTCGAGGGCCCGTCGTACGGCTGCACCTGCCCGAGTCGCAAACTCCCGTGCAAACACGCGCTCGGGCTGCTGCTGTTGTGGTCCGCCGGTGCCGTCCCCGACGGTGAGGAGCCGTCCTGGATCGCAGCCGCTTCCCGGCCGCCCGCGCCGCGGCGTACGACCGTGGCCGATCCGGTGGCGGCGCAGGCCCGAGTGGCGCGGCGTACCGAACGGGTGGCCTCCGGCGTGGCCGAGTTGCAGACCTGGCTCGACGACCGGGTCCGCCGCGGGCTCGGCGGATTCGAGCAACAGGGCTGGCCCGAGCTGAACCGGCTGGCGGCGCGGATGGTCGACGCGCAGGCGCCCGGGCTGGCGAACGCGCTGCGCCGGGCCGCGGCGACGATCGGGCGTGGGCCGGACTGGCCGGGCCGGTTGCTCGAGGACCTGGCGATGATCCACCTGACCGCGCAAGCGCACGACCGGCTGGACGAACTGCCGGCCCCGCTGGCCGAGACGGTCCGGTCCCGGCTGGGCTGGACCGTCGAGACCATCCGGGTCCAGGACACCGGCGAACGGGTCGACGACCGGTGGCTGGTGCTCGGCCGGGTGATCGAGATGGACGAACGGCTGACCACCCGGCGGCTGTGGCTGCGTGGGCTGACGACAGGGCGTACCGCCCTGCTGCTGACCTTCGCACCCTGGGGCCGGAACCTCGATGCGGCGCCCGCCGCACCGGCTGAGCTGGTCGCCGGTACGGCCGCCTTCTACCCCGGCGCCGGCAACGTCCGCGCCCTTCTCACACCGACGTCCAACCGGCCCGCTGAGGAGCCGGTCGGCATGGACGTGACCGAGGCGCTGGGGTTGTACGCCGAGGCACTAGCCCTGGATCCCTGGCTGGAGCGGTGGCCACTGGTCGTCAAGGCGGTACGGCCGGCCCGGAACGGGGACGGCTGGGCGCTGGTGGAGGACGGTGGCGACGCTTTGGAGGTCTCGCCGTACATCGATCCCTGGCCGCTGCTTGCCCTGTCCGCGGGCGAACCGGTGCTGGTGGCCGGCGAATGGGGCCGGTCCGGGTTCCTGCCGATGACGTGCTGGCACGACGGCCGGGCGGTGGCGCTGACATGAGTGGTTGGGACGATCTGGTCAGCACCGCGCTGCTCGGTACCGATCGAAAGCCGCCGGTGATCGACGACCTGCCGGAGGAGGTCCGCGCCAGGCTGACGGACAAGACCGAGCCGCCGCAGGTGTTGCTCGACGCCGCCGCGCTGGCTTCTGCGTACCGGCGGGCGGGCCGCAAGCCGATGCGCGGGCCGGTTCCGTTGCCGGCGGCAACCATGGACGGCCGGCCTGTGCCGGGAAGCGCGGCCGTCCGCCGCCTGGCCGCGATGCTCGCGGGCGACCACGCCACGGTACTCGCCGAGTGGCTGCGGCTGGTGAACGAAGGCGGCTGGCGTATCCCGCCGGAGTTCCTGCCGGCCCTTGCCGACCTGACCCGCGGACGGACCGAGTTGCGAGCCGCCGTACGGCTGGCCGCCGGTCCACGCGCTGCTTGGCTCGCAACCCTCAACCCGGACTGGCGCTATCTCGAGGAAGAGGTTGCCACAGGCAAGGATGCGTGGGAGCACGGTACACGGACCCAACGCAAGCAATGGCTGACGACCACCCGCGCGACCGATCCGGACGCCGCGCGAGATGCGCTACGGGCCGCCTGGCCGAACGAGCCGGCCGAGACCCGAGCCGAACTGCTGGCCATCCTGGCCGACCGACTGTCGCCGGTCGACGAGGAGTTCTGCGAGGCGGCGCTCGACGATCGCGCGGCGGAGGTACGCCGGACCGCGGCGGGCCTGCTTACCCGGATCCCTGGCTCCGCGCACGGGCAGCGGATGGCCGAGCGCGTCCGAGCATGCCTGTCGGTGCCGAGGCGTGGCGTCCTCCGGGTGACGCTCCCCGACGAGCATGATGACGGGATGCGGCGCGACGGCATCTCGATCCGGCCGCCGCAGGGTGTGGGCGAGCGGGCCTGGTGGTTCTCACAACTGGTGGCGGCCGCGCCCCTGCCACCGTCGCCAGGCGAGTATCTGGATCCGGAGATCGACGGCTGCGATCCCGATCTGCTGTACGCCGCGGTGGCGACGGCGGTCGCGCGTGAGCGGACCCCGGACTGGGCCCAGGCCCTGCTACGCAAGGCGCCTGCTGCCGGCCATCGGACCGCCGAACTGGTCGCGATACTGCCGCGTGGCCGGTGGGCCGTGACGATCGCCGAGTTGCACGAGGTGGTCGACGTCGCGGACGTGGTCGGCGGGTTGCCGCAGCCGTGGCCGCCGAACCTCGCGATGATGCTGCTCGACGTGCTCGACAAAGCGACCACCGGCCGGTCCTGGGCGCGACTGGCGAGCGTCACCGCACGAGCCGTCCCACCCGAGGTGCTGGCCGCGGGTCATCCGCTGATCCAGGAGCCTGACGACACTGACGACACTCAGGACACCTGGCGGCGCAGGCTCGCCGAAACACTGGTGTTCCGCCGTGAGATGTACGAGGAGCTGTCATGACCGAGCAGGTGCTGCGGCCACACGCCGAGGACGAGTACGCCGCCGAGCTCGCGGCGCTGGCCAAGGGCGACGACCGGCCGCGCCCGCCGGCCTGGCAGCTCTCGCCGGCCGCCGTTGTGACGTACCTGCTCGGCGGGATCGCGGCGGACGGCACCGAGATCACGCCCAAGTACATCGGGCCGCGCCGGCTGGTCGAGGTGGCCGTCGCGACGCTGGCGACGGATCGCGCCCTGCTGCTGCTCGGCGTACCGGGGACCGCGAAGACCTGGATGAGCGAGCACCTCGCGGCGGCGATCAGCGGCGACTCGACACTGCAGGTCCAGGGCACCGCGGGTACTGCCGAGGAGGCGATCCGGTACGGCTGGAACTATGCGCTGCTGATCGCACAGGGCCCGAGCGAGGCGGCACTGGTGCCGAGCCCGGTGCAGCGCGCCATGACCGAGGCGAAGATCGCCCGGATCGAGGAGCTCACCAGGGTGCCGTCCGACGTCCAGGACGCGCTGATCACCGTGCTGTCGGAGAAGGTGCTACCGATCCCCGAGCTCGGGTCGGAGGTCCAGGCCCGCAAGGGCTTCAACGTGATCGCCACCGCCAACGACCGCGACAAGGGTGTGAACGAGTTGTCGAGCGCGCTGCGGCGCCGGTTCAACACCGTGGTGCTGCCGCTGCCGGACTCCGCCGAGGACGAGGTCGAGATCGTGTCCCGCCGGGTCGCGCAACTCGGCACCGCGCTCGAACTGCCCGACCACGACACCGGGCTGGAGGAGATCCGCCGGGTCGTGACCGTGTTCCGCGAGCTGCGCTCGGGCCGGACCGAGGACGGCCGCACCGCGGTCAAGTCGCCGTCCGGCACGCTGTCCACCGCGGAGGCGATCAGCGTGGTCACCGGCGGGCTCGCGCTGGCCGCGCACTTCGGCGACGGGGTGCTGCGCTCGTACGACGTGGCCGCCGGCATCCTCGGTGCGGTGGTCAAGGACCCGTCGTCGGACCGGGTGGTCTGGTCGGAGTACCTGGAGACCGTGGTACGCGAACGCGACGGCTGGGCCGACTTCTACCGGGCCTGCCGGGACCTGTCCGGATGACGGTCGATCTGTTCGGGATCAGGCACCACGGTCCCGGGTCGGCCCGCGCGCTGGCGTCGGCGTTGCGGGACCTCGAGCCCGACCTGGTGCTGATCGAGGGTCCGCCGGAGGCCGACAAGGTGGTCGGGCTGGCGACCGAGGAGATGGAGCCGCCGGTCGCGCTACTCGCGTACGCCGTTGACGACGCGACCACCGCCGCCTTTTGGCCGTTCGCTGAGTTCAGCCCGGAGTGGCAGGCGATCCGGTACGGCCTGACACACGAGGTGCCGGTACGGTTCTGCGACCTGCCGGCGGCGTACACATTCGCTCGTGCTGGCCGGGAGGGCACAGGCAGCATGCGCGATCCGCTGGCCGAGCTGGCCCAGGCCGGCGGGTACGACGACCCGGAACGCTGGTGGGACGACGTGATCGAGCACCGGCGTACCGGCGAGCCGCCGTTCGAGGTGATCGGCGACGCGATGCG
>JBKPSJ010000081.1:0-6150 GCA_046765875.1 Actinomycetota bacterium | reverse complement strand
CCCGAGTGTAGGTCCGGCCGCTCGCCGGACGCCGGCAATCGCAGGCCTCGGGGACTCGGGACTCGGGCATAGCACGCGTGCGGTGGGTTCACGCCCGCCATCAGGCTTCACGCCCGCCATCAGGGTTCGCACCCCGTTGTGCGGGGGCGCGAACCCCGGCCGGAGGCGCAAACCCGAACAACCGTACGCAGCCCACCCAGGCTGATGCGAATGGTTGCAGGACAACCGGGGACACCGCACCCCTCGCCGGGGTTGACGCCTGACATCGGGGTTCACGCCCGGTTGTGCGGGGGTGCGAACCCCGGCCGGAGGCGCGAACCCGAGACCGCCGCCGCCCGGGTCACGGTCTGCGGGGCCTGCGGGGATCTTCAAGGGCAGTTGATGTTTGAGTTGACTTCAAGGGCACTTGAGGGCCAAGGATGTTCGGCATGTCTACGACGACCGCTGCCGCATCGGCCGCCACGAGTGCCCGTTCGAAGCTGTTCGCCGCGCCGTACTGGCCGCTGACACTCGGGGCGGTGGCCCTGGTCACGCTCGGCGCGTTCGAGAACCGGGCGGTCAACACCGCACTGCCGACCATGGTCGCGGAGTTCAACGCGCTCGGTGCGTTCGGGCTCGCCAACGCCGCACCGATCGCGACGTTCCTGGTCTCGCTCGCGATCACCGGGTTGTGGTGCGACCGGCGCGGGCCGGTACCGGCGCTGCGGACCGGTGTCGCGACGTTCGCGCTGGCGCAGCTGATCGTCGGCACCTCGGTATCGATGCCGATGGTCGTGGCCGGCCGGCTGCTCAGCGGCCTGGCCGAGGGCTTGATCGACGTCGCGCTGATGGTGCTGGTCGCGCGGACGGTACCGGACGCGCTGCGGGCGCGGATGTTCTCGTTGTTCGCCGCAGCGTGGGTGTTGCCGTCGGTGCTCGGCCCGGCGCTGACCGGTGTGGTGACCGAGACCATCGGCTGGCGCTGGGTATTCCTGGGCGCACTCGCGCTGCTGGTGCCCGCTTGGATGGCGCTGCAGCCTGCGATCCGGATGGCCAGTACTGGGCCTGGCGTGCAGGAGTCACAGGAGCGAATGCGCACCATCGTGCCCGCCGCGATCGGCGCCGCTGCCGCCGCCTTCTTCCTCACCCTGGCCGGCGACTTGCTCGACAACCGCCCGTTCCAGGCCGTCGCGATCATCGTCGTCTCGCTCGTCGTGCTGGCGGTGACCACGGTCAAGCTGATGCCGGCAGGCGTGTTCGGCTGCGGCTGTGGCTTCCCGGCCGTGCTCTGGCTGCGGGCCGCGACCGCCGCGGCGTTCGGTGGCGTCGGCGCGTTCCTGCCGCTGCTGCTTACCCTGCTGCACGGCTTCGCGCCGTCGCTGGCCGGTATCAGCCTGACCATCACCGGCGTGATGTGGGCGTCAGGCTCGTGGTTGCAGGGCCGCGACCACAGGTTCAGCCGGGTGGCGGTACTGCGGGCCGGGATGGCCGCGATGACCGCCGGCCTGGCCCTGACGACCACGCTTGCCTGGACCGGACTGCCCGTGCCGATCGGGCTGGTGGGGTGGGCGATCGCCGGTCTCGGCATGGGTCTCGCGTCGCCGACACTCGCGCTGCTCACCCTCGACCTGGCCGGCGAGCGCCACCAGGGCCGCTACTCCAGCGCCGGGCAGATGGCGGCGTCGATCAGCACCGCGATCACGTTCGCGATCACCGGAACGCTGATGGCGTTAGCCGCGCCGGATCCGGGCCCGATCGTCTTCGGCATGATCCTCGCCGGCGGTGCCGGAGTCGCCCTGCTCGGCCTGCTCATCACCGGCCGCGTCGTACCGCGGTCTACCTGACTGTGAGTCCGACCGTCACCTGATGGCTGAGACTGCCACTGGTCCCAGTGATCTTGAGGGTGTACGTCGTGCGCACCGTGGAGCCCGTGGTGCGGACCTTCAATGTGGCCGAGCCGGAGCCGGTGACCGGGTTACCGATCCAGGACACCGACGTGCCGGCCGGCTGGCCGGTCAGCTTGAGCGTCACCGTCCCGGTGAAGCCACCGATCGGCGTGACCGAGACCGTATAGGTCGCCGTCTGGCCGCGCGTGACCGTCACCGCCGACGGACTACGCGACAGCGAGAAGTCTCTGGTGTAGACCGTGAGCGTCACCGTCACCGAGTGCGACAGCGACCCGCTGGTGCCGGTGACCGTGATCGGATACGTACCCGCCGGTGCGTTAGCGAGTGTGGCGACCTGCAGCTGGGATGTCCCGCCGGATGGCACGACGGCCGGGCTCAGCGTCATCGAACCGACCGCGGCCGGCAGTCCGTACGCGGACAACTGGACGTCACCGGTGAAGCCCGACATCGATGTCACCCCGATCACGTACGCCGCCGAGCCGCCGGACGGAACCGTCTGGCTGGTCGGCGAGGCACCGAGGCTGAAGTCCGGCGGCGCGACGACCGTCAGCGATGCAGACCCGCTGCGGGTCATCCCGGCTCCCGTGCCTGACACCGTCAGGGTTGAGGTGCCCGGCGTGGCGGTACTACTGGTGCTGATCGTCAGCTGCGCCGTACCGTTGCCGCCGGCAACGACGCTCGGCGTGAACACCGCCGAACCCTGGCCGGCGGGCAGGCCGGTCAGCCCGAGCGCGACGTCCCCGGCGAAGCCATTGGTGCCCGTCACGGTCACGGTGTACGTCGCGGTGCCGCCCGGATCGACCGACACCGCCGACGGGGAGACCGAGACGGTGAAGTCCGGCGTGCTCCGCAGCCAGTTGTATGCCGCGAGTAGGTCGAGCCGCCCCGACCCATAGGTATTGTCCGGCCCCGTCGCTCCGAGATCGACAGCAGAGCTTCGCAATGCTGCGACCTGCTGGTCCGCGGACAATCCCGGCACGGCCTGCAGCAGTAGAGCGAGACCCCCGGAGACATGCGGTGCCGCGAGGGATGTTCCCGTAGCATCGACGTAACCGCCGTAGAGGTCCGTGGTCCGGATGTTTACACCGGGCGCACTGACTTGAGGGTATGTGCCCTGGTCGCACGCGGAGGGACCGCGGCTGCTGTAGGGGTACACGATGTCGGCGTCGTCGGTGGCGCCGACGGCGAGTGCCGCCGGATTGTTGGCGGGACTGGCCGATGTACCCGACCCCGGGCCGTAGTTGCCTGCGGCAAACACTGGTACGACGCCTGCCGCCCGTAGACTGCCCAGGTCGTTCTGGAACTCCAGGCTGCAGCTGCCGGCGGACATCGTCCAAGAGTTGTTTACCACGTGCGGCGCGTCGCCGGTGGCGGGGTTGCCGTCGGGGTCCAGCAGCCACTGGTAGCCCTGGTGGATCCGTGTCGCCGTTGCCTGTCCGCGGTCGTCGAAGATCTTCACGGCGATCCACTGCGCCTGCGGCGCGACGCCGATCGCCGAGCTGCCCGCCTCCCCGCCAACGATCGCGCCCATCGTCTGGGTGCCGTGGCCGCTCAGGTCCACCGGACCGGCGGGGTGCTGTCCGTTCGGGTCGTACCAGCTGTCGCTGCCGCCGCGCCACTTCGCCGCAAGATCAGGGTGGGTCACGTCGACGCCGGTGTCCATGCTCGCCACCACGACGCCCTGGCCGCGATAACCCAGGTCCCACAGGGCCGGCGCATTCACCACGGCGACGTTCGGCTCGACGAGGCTAGGGGTCGCCGTACTCGACGCGACTGCCGACGGAGCCTGCACGGTGAAGTCCGGCCGGACCTGCGCCACCTCCGGGCGAGCAGCCAACTCCCTGATCACGCTCGCCCTGGCGTGCACGCTGATCGCGTTGACGATCCACAGCGGGACGACCGTGTCGACCAGGCCCTCCTTGCGCCGACGGGTGAGCAGGTCGAGGGCCCCGCGCTGGGTCGTTGCCGCGAGGTCACGCAGTGCCTTCTCCACCAGCCGCAGCCGTTGCGCGCGGGTCGGCGCGGTGATTCCAGCCGGGTCGGCCTGCGACCGCAGCACGACGATCGCGTCCACCTGTGGGTCGGTGACCGCGGTAGCGCTGCTGCTGCCGAGGGCGCTCACGACGATCGTTGCTGCCAGCAACGCGACGGACCGTCTCATCGTGACCCTCCACTGACCAGCTCGTCGGAGATCTCGGCCGCGTCGTCCGGCACCGCGATCCGGCGCCGCCGCTGTCGCCGCAGCAGCAACCAGGCGCCGGCCACGACAGCCCCCTCCAGCAGGACCAGCGCGACGGCGTCGGCATACGGCGCGAGGCCGCGGCCGGGAGGGATCGCTGCCGCCGCGCCGGCCGCCTCGACGGTCCAGCCGATCCGCACCTGCTGCTCGTGCCCGCCGCGGTGCACCACGGCGACCATGTGCAGCGGTCCCGCCTCGTCCACCCGGTACGTCGCCATATACCGGCCGGGCACCAGTGGACGTAACGGCAGCACCGTGTCGCCGTGGCTCCCGCCGACCCGCAACGCGACGTCGTCGATCGGGTACGGCTCCGGCCGGCGGGTGCTCTGCGCCAGGATGGTGAACCAGTTGAGCCCCGGCTGGTTCGGCGTCGCCGACACGGTGACCCGCAGGTCGTCCATGGCGCCGCTGGCGGTTCGTTCGGTCGCCGCCGGAGCCGTTCCGGACGGGCCCAGTGGCGGCGCCTGGACGGTGAGCGCTCCAACGGCGAGCAAGAGACCCGCGCCGGCGGTGACCTCGACGAGCGTCAGCCGCGACAGCGCCGGCCGGCGGTCGTGCATCCTGATCGTGGCGGCGAGTCCGAGTGCGCCCATGCCGGTCAGCAGCGCGGTCTTGACCAGCAGCAGCCGGCCGTACGCCGTACCCACAAGGCTGTCGATCGACGCGACCTCGACGCCGGCGCTGTACAGACCGGTAACGAGTACGAGGCCTACGCTCGCCGCGGCCAGCAGGGCGAACCGGCCGCGGACTGCTCTGATCAGATCTGTACGCCGCTCCCTGGGCCACAGCGCGACCACCAGCGCCGGCACGGCGCCCAGCCAGACCAGTCCGGCCAGCGCATGCGCGGCGATGGCGACGAGCGCTGCGACCCGTCCGGACGGAACAGCGGCGGCGTGACTACCGAGCGCCTCCACCGCGGCAAGCCCGGCGACAAGGATGCCCGCCACCCATGACCTGCCCCGTCCCCGCAACAACCTAGTTGTCAGGGCGAGCAGGAGGATCAGCAGCACAATGTGTGCGATCCAGAGGGCGCCCCAGCGGGTGCCTAGGGCAACGGTCATGCCTAGGCCCGGCTCGCGGAACGCCTCAACCAATAGGTCCGCGACGCCGACCGCGATCGCTGCGATGCAGCCGGCCGCGGCCAGCCGGAACAGGCGCCGGCGGGCACCCGACCCGGCCGGGCCCAGCACCAGCAGGGCAACCGCGAGCGGTCCGACCGCCATGGCCAAAGCGATCAGGCCCGCCCAGCGGCGTACCAGATCCTGGGTGCCTGACACCGTTGTCCCGGGTGGCGCGGCGGACGCCGCACCGATGCTGAACACAACGGTGCCGGAGGCAACATGTTCGTCGCGCGCAGCAACGGCCTCCCAGACCAGGCCGTACGATCCGCGTGCCAGCCGGGGGAGCTGGATCGCCAGCCCACGTGGGTCGCCGCCGACCGGACTGGTCCCCGCGACAGTGGTACCGGAGCTGTCGAGGAGGCGGATCGAGCTCCGCGCCGCGACCACGTCCTGGCTGAAGTGCAGGCGGGCGATACCGGGTGACTCGGCAAGCGTCGCACCCGCGGCGGGTTCGGAACCGATCAGCACGGTATGCGCGTACGCGGCAGGCGCCGGGAGCACCACGACCGCCAGCACGGCCGCGATCGCAGCCGTGGCCAGCAAGCGGTAGCGGCCCATGCGCATGCCACCTCCCGAGCCGGAGCGTAGGAGCCGGATGCGGCGCCGAGCGATTCATGACGGGACCGTCATCCGACTGTCACCCGTGCATCCGGTCCGGATCACGCCGGATGACAGACGCCGGATGACGGAGTCATGACGCGCGGATGACGGCATCGTCATCCGGCGCACGCATCCGGCCGCCTGGCCCCAAGATCACTCTCAGGTGTCTCCCAGGTGGGCTCATGCTGCCTGCCAGGAGGGTGGGTCCGATGCGTGCACAGACCGCGAACCGTCCGTCGCCGTTCACCTCCGGAAGGAGGCGCCGGCACCGATCCGTACGGGGCGTCGTCATCCGGCTCGCGGC
>JBKPSJ010000080.1:0-9861 GCA_046765875.1 Actinomycetota bacterium | reverse complement strand
ACACAACACCGAAGGCAATGCCCGTCGGAGACATACGATCCGAAAACGAATGCCGCAAGATCGGTACAGAAGTTGCCTTTGACAACTAAAGCTGACACAGCTGTGTCAGCTGCTCGATAACGGGCGGAAGCGGGTTGCCGGTGGCAGTGCGTGACGGCACCATCGGTCTTGGGGGAACGTCTCGGCACAGGTGTGAAGGCGCCGGGTCCGGGGCGAACCGCCTTCGGGTCGCATCGCGGCCCGCGTGGGCGAAGGAGCGCAGCCTTCGTTGAAGGTCAAGGGGATGCGCGCTCGGCACGGATGGGTTCAGGTCGCTCCTCATCGGATCGCGGGGGTCATGGCCATGCGGCCTTGCTGAGGCCAGGTGGCTGGAACGAAGGAGCGGGCGAATGTTCGCGAAGGTGGCGAGGGGGGCCGCGGCGCTTGCCCTCCTGGTAAGTCTCGTGCCTGCCACGGCGATGGCGGAGGACGCAGATCGGCCGGCCGGTCCGACGTACGAGTTGCAATTCACGGTGCCGCCACTCGAGGGCGGCGAGGACCTGACGCTGGAGAACCATTTCATCCAGCAGATGGCGATGACGCCGGCCGGCGCCCATGTGCTCATGGCGCAAACAGTCATCTCGCGGATGCGGATCGCCCAGGCGATCGTCGACGCCTACAACCGGGGTGTCGATATCCAGATCGTCCTGCACCGCATGTCCAACAGCGAGCCGGCCACGCAGCTGATCCGGAGCAGCCTGCCGGCGGCCAACGTGACGGCCTGCGGCGAGACGGCGGTCCCGGTCCCCTTGGACTCGTGCATCGTCAGTCCGGTCGGCGCGATCTACGGCATGCACAACCGGTTCTGGACGATCTCCGAGATGAGCGACGGGTCGAAGTTCGTGTCGACCACGTCCGCCGGGCAGTTCAACAACGACTACGTGCGCAACCACAACGATCTCATTGTCGTCCGCAACGATCCGCTGTTGTTCGACGCGTACAACAAATACTGGGCGGATCTGAAGGCGCAGGTGCGGACAGACAATTACTACCGCAGCGAGCCGATCACCAATGGCAGGGTTCACTTCCTTCCCCGCGCTCGCGCAGCTGACGACCCGCTCGCGGTGATGCTTCCCAACCTCGACTGCAACGCGCCCGGTGGCGCACCCGACGGCAAGGGCCTGGTGCGGTTCGGTCACAACGTCGCCGCAGTGCAACGTGCGATGGTGATCGACAAGGTCACCGAGTACGCGTTGTCCGGATGCACGGTCGAATACTCCGCCGGCACGTGGGACGCGGTCGTCCAGGCACGCCTGCTCGCCGCGGGCGTGCATCTGATCAAGGTCAGCGACCAGCACACCGCCAGCGGCATTCCGGTGGGCATCATCGCCAAGGCGCACTGGATCGACGCCACGACCACATCGGGCGAACGGATCAAGCGTGCGTACATGGGCTCCGCGGAACTCAACTTCCTCGGCAACTACGCGCTCGACGACCAACTGCTCGAGATCAACGACGTCGGCCTGCTCGCCGGGTTGAACGCGTGGTTCGAGACGCTGAAGTCGCGTGCGGTGTTCGATCCGAACATCGTGCTACCCGACCGCACGCTGCCGAGCGCCGAGATCAAGCTCTGGCCGAAGGCGACCGCCGCGGGATGGAACAACACCGACGTCAGCGTGGGGATCGGCGGCGGCGAGGCTCCGACCGGGACCGGTGTGAACCACCTCGAGTACCAGTTGTCCGGCGCCACGACATCGCCGGTCACCCAGGTGGGCGGCGAGTACGCGAAGCTCACCGTCTCGAACGAGGGCGTCACGAACGTCCAGTACTGGGCCGTCGACAATGCGGGCAACATCGGCACGAAGCGCACCATGGCGGTACGCATCGACAAGACGGCCCCATCCGTCGTCTCCTCGGCGACTCCCCAACCCAACACGGCCGGCTGGAACAACACCGACGTCACCGTGCAGTTCGCGGCGACCGACAGCGGCGGGTCCGGGCTCGCCACCACCACTCCGCAGTCGGTGACACTGACGAACGAGGGTGCCGCCCAGGTCGCGCAGGCAACCTTCGCGGACCGGGCGGGTAACAGTACGACGGCGACGTACACGGCCAAGATCGACAAGACCGACCCGGTGCTGTCCGGTATGCCGACCGCCGACTGCTCGATATGGCCGCCCGACGGGGAGCTCGTACAGGTGGCGACGGTCGAGGCATCGGACTCCTTGTCCGGCATCGGGGCCTTCGAGGTCACCGGTAGCAGCAGCCAACCGCGGGACGACCGGTACGGCCCGCAGGTCGTGATCGACGGCGGCAACGTCTGGCTCCGCGCCGCGCGGCTGGGATTCGGCGGCGGCCGGACGTACACGATCGAGGCCGGTACGACGGACCTGGCCGGCAACTCGGCACAACAGACCGCGGCCTGCGTGGTGCCGCACGACCAAGGCAACCCGGACACCCCGCCAGAACCCACTCTGGAGACGACGCCTGAATCACCTCCGCAGACCCCGTAGACGGGATCCGGCCACCGGGGGAGGTCGCGACGCACCGACGCGAACACAGCCGCGCCGGGGCGTCGCAGCGGGGGATGATGCACAAGTGAGACTCGTGGCGGTCGGTGGATCCGCCGGAGCGGTCGAGGCCCTCCAGGACGTGGTGGCCGGCCTGCCCGCGGACCTGGACGCCTGCGTGCTGGTCTCGGTGCACATAACGCCGGCCGCACGCAGCCGACTCCCGCAGATACTCTCCCGATCCGGCCGCTCGCAGCCGTCCACGTCACAGACGGCCAGCCATTGCGCCCGGGCACTATCGCGATCGCGCCACCCGACCACCATCTGCTGGTCCTCGACCATCAGGTCCATCTCAGTAACGGGCCGAAGGTGAACCGGCACCGGCCCTCGCTGGACGTGATGTTCACGAGCAGCGCACGATGGGCCGGGCCGAGCGTCGTCGCGGTCGTGCTGTCCGTGACCCTCGAGGACGGAGCGGTCGGAGCCTCCCTCGTCGACCGGGCCGGGAGGCGTGTGCTGGTCCAGGACCCCGCGGACGCGGGGTGGCCGGGCATGCCGAGAGCGACACTGGCATCCGTCGCTTCAGCGACGAAGGCCGGCGCCGGGCACCTCGGTGGGCTCGTCACGGACACGATCAAGACCCTGCCGGACTGGCCACCGAGCACAAGACCGCGCAGCGACATCGAGGAGGCGGGCCGACCGAGGTCCATGGCTCACAGCAGCGATCCCGGCTACCTGGACGAGTCCGAAAGCCATCTCACCCGGCTGGTCTGTCCCGACCTCTGTGCCGCCTTCACGTGCTGACCGTGACAGGACGAACCTGCGCCTGACCTTCGCGCGGCCTTGAGATTTCTGGGTACGGGACCCTGTGACCGCGTGACTCATGAGCGGAGGGAGTGCCATGACCAACCCCAGCAACCGGTACGAGAATCTGACGCCGACCAGGCATGAGAAGGCCGCCGAACTCACCGACACCGAGGTCAACGAGGAACTCGAGCGGGGCGACCTGGACGGTGCGGACCTCAAGAGGCAGATCAGGCACGACGAGGGCGCACGTCCGCAATCCGGTCGCAACGACGCCCCGCAGCCTCCGACCTCGGAGAGCGACGGCGAAGACTGACGCTTCCTTCTCCCGCGACGACCGCCTCGGGACTCCAGAGAACCGTTTGATTCCGAACAGAAGCGGTCACAGGCTCGGTAGTGGTTCGGCAGGCAGCCATCTCGCGTCAGACTTTTGCGAGGTAGCAGTATGCCGACCGACACCGACCGTCGTGCGCGCACGACCGATCGTGTGCGTGCCCACAGGACGAAACGCCTGCTGTCGAAGGCATCCACCGCCGGCCACATCCGCCGCCAGCGCCTGCTCGAGGACGTTGTCCTGGTCAACCGCGACGTCGCCGGCGCCATCGCGCGGCGATACGTGAACCGTGGCGTCGATGTCGACGACCTCGAGCAGGTTGCGTACGTCGGACTTGTGAATGCGGCGCGCAGGTTCGATCCGGACCGTGGCACCGAGTTCCTCTCCTTCGCCGTGCCCACAATTCGCGGAGAGATCCAGCGGTACTTTCGCGACAACTCATGGGCGATCCGGCCCTCCCGGCCGCTGCAGGACCTGCACACCCAGCTGCTCAGCGTCCGCCCCGCCCTGACCCAGGAACTCGGCCGGCCGCCGACGAGCGCCGACCTGGCCGAGCGGATCGGTGTTTCGCTGGAGACGATCGAAGAGGTGCAGGCGATGGACAGCGCCCGGTACTACGCACCCCTGTCACTCGATGCCACCAGCAACGACGCAGGATCCTCCGACGGATCTCCGACACGACCACTGGTCGATCGCCTCGGAACAGAGGACGCGGAGCTGAACCGAATCGAGGCACTGACCACCGTCCTGCCGGCACTGGCCACACTCACCACCCGCGAACGCCAAATCCTCAAACTGCGATTCGTCGACGAGTGGAGCCAGCAGCGGATCGGTGAGCACATCGGCGTCAGCCAGATGCAGGTCTCCCGGCTCCTCGGCTCGATCCTGGCCCAGCTCAGGACCCAGCTGAGCATCTGAACACTCCGTACCGCCTTTTACATCGGTGTGGGCGGGGTCAACCCTGTCTGACCGCCGGGAGGATCTCCTCGCGGTAGAACTCGAGCATCTGCCGGTTATACGGCCCCATGTTGGCCACGTAGATCTCGTCGAACCCGGCCTCGGCGTACGGGCCGAACGCCTCGATGTGCGCCTTGGCGTCCTTGCCACAGGCAACCGGCTCGCGGGTCGACTTCACGGTGACCAACTGGGACGCCTGCTCGAAGTGCCGCGGTGACGGCAGGACCTGAGAGAGCTCGCCGGGCAGCCCGCTGTTGGCCCACAGACGGTGCGCGATCTCGGCTCCCAAACGTTTGGGCGATCCGGTGGTGGGCAACGGCTTGGAAGAACGAGAGATCGGGGATGCGGAGACATGGGTACGGATGAGCGCCCCACCGCCGAGCTGGTGCGGCAGGTCAGTGAGTTGGTGCCGCGCCTGGTACGCGAGGAGCTGGCCCTTGCGAAGGCTGAGCTGGGTCAGAAGGGCAAGGCCGCGGGCGCAGGTGCGGGCCTGCTCGGAGGCGGCGGGCTGATCGCCTTCTACGGTGTCGGTGCGGTCATGGCCGCGGCGATACTCGGACTGGCCGAGGTGCTACCCGGATGGGCGGCGGCCCTGATCGTGGCGGCCGCTGCGTTCATGCTGGCCGCCCTCCTTGCCCTGATCGGCAGAAAGCGGGTCGGGCGGGCCACTCCCCCGGTGCCGGAGCAGGCGATCGACGGCGTCAAACAGGACGTCGCCGCGGTGAAGGAGAGTGTACGGCGATGAGCGGACAGCGGACGCAGCCCCCCGACGACATCGATCAACTGCAGCACCAGGTCGACGAGACCCGCGAGGAACTGGCCGGCACGGTCGGTGCCCTGGCCGCCAAGGCCGATGTCAAGGCACGCGCCAAGGAGAAGGCCGCGCGTATCCGGGTACAGGCGGCGCGGCGGGCGGATCCGCTGATCGCCATGATCAGGCAGCACCGTGTCGAGGTCGGCGCTGGTGTTGCCGCCGCAGCGGCGGCAGTGGCGCTCTTCACATGGCGTAAACGGGCCTGAGCGGATCACAACGGGCCTGAGCGGGACGCCCGCTCAGGCCCGAGATGTATGTTGACCGCGGCAACTACTCTTGCGCGGAGGCCCTCAACTTCTCGGCCAGCAACCCTATGAGCGAACCGGATCATGGGTACGGGACCGGCGTGTTCGAAGACCTTCAGTTGGACTACGTCGACACCGGCGAGGTCATCGTGCGCGTCCGCCACGGCGGTACCGGCCCCGCCGTCGTCCTGCTGCACGGTCATCCTCGTACCCACACCACCTGGTACGCCGGCGCGCCCGCGCTCGCGCGAGCCGGGTACACCGTCGTATGCCCGGATCTACGCGGGTACGGCCGGTCCGGCAAACCCGCCAGCGACGCCGACCACTTGCCGTACTCCAAACGCGCCATGGCCGCCGACGTCGTCGCCCTGATGGATCATCTGGGCCACGAGCGCTTCGCGGTCGCCGGGCACGACCGTGGATCGTACGTCGCCTACCGGACCGCCCTGGATCACCCGGACCGGGTCGCCAAGCTCGTGGTGATGGACGGTGTTCCGGTCGTCGAGGCGCTGGAGCGTTGCGACGCGCGGTCCGCGGCGATGTGGTGGCACTGGTGGTTCTTCGCCCAGACCGACAAGCCCGCCGAACGGATTATCCGCACGGATCCCGAGACCTGGTACCAGGTCTGGACCACGAACTCGCCGGACGCGCTCGGGCCGGAGAACCATGCCGATTTCCTGGCCGCGATCCGGGACCCGGCGACAGTACACGCGATGGTGGAGGACTACCGGGCCGGCCTAGGTGTCGATCGTCGTGCCGACGAGGCGAACCGCGCCGCCTGCCGGCGGATCGAGTGCCCGACCCTGGTGCTGTGGTCGACCCTCGACGACATGGAAGGGCTGTACGGCGATCCGGTGGCGGTCTGGAAGCCGTGGTGCCGCCAGGTCACCGGCGGGGCCATCGAGTCGACCCACCACATCGCCGAGAACGCCGCAGCCGACCTGGTCAGCTGTCTGACCGGCTTCCTCCAACCGTGACGGTTCAGACGGGCGCGTTTTGCAGGCCGTGATTGCAGAGGTTTGAGAGCATGCTGCTCGTGCTGGATGCGAAACGATGGACCGGTCCGCTGGCATCGGTTGTGGTGTTGGCGTCCGCCGGATGTGGTTCGGATGTCTCGACCGCGGCGTCGAGCGTGGCGGAACGCTTCTACGCAGCGGTTGCCGCCGGCAATGGTGCCGCCGCATGCGCATTGCTGGCGCCACCCACCATCGCCGAAGTGGAGCAGTCCGGGCAGGCGCCATGCCGCCAGGCCATCATGGACGAGGACATCCCTTCGGCCGGCCAGGTCGTCGACCAGCAGCGCTTCGGTGACCAGGCGCAGGTGCGGCTTCGTGGCGACACCGCGTTCCTGGCGCAGTTCGCCGATGGTTGGAAAGTCGTGGCGGCGGCATGTACGTGGCGCGGTGAGCTGCCTTACGACTGCAAGGTCAAGGGGTGAGGTCCGATGCGCGTGATTTTCGCAAGCTATCTGGCCGTGATCATTTTCGGACTGGCGTACTTCTTCGTCCTGGGGGTGACGCACCGATGAGTCGGCTAGGTCGCTTCGCGCGCAGCAACTCGTTGAGCCTGGGGTTCGGCGTACTGTTCCTGGCCGCGCTGATCGGTCAGGCGTTCGCAGGTCTGGCCGAGTTCAACAACCAGCAGATCGCGGCGGGGATGGCCACGATGTCGTTCGGGCAGTACATCACGTCTGCCGACTTCGCCGTCGATGTCACCGAGAACTGGCAAAGCGAGTATCTGCAGTTCTTCCTGTACATGGTGCTGACGGTCTGGCTGGTGCAGCGCGGCTCACCGGAGTCCAAGCCGGTCGGTGAGCAGGGCCGCGAGACCGACGAGAAGCAGAAGATCGGCCGGTACGCCCGGCCGGACTCACCGCGCTGGGCGCGGGTCGGCGGCTGGCGCACCAGGCTGTACTCGTCCTCGCTCGGCCTGGTGATGGGGACGATCTTCCTGGCCTGCTGGCTGGTCCAGTCGGTCGCCGGCTGGGCGGCGTACAACCACGAACAACTGACTCAGCTGCAAGACCCGCTGCCCTGGCTGTCGTACCTCGGCTCGGCCGACTTCTGGAGTCGCAGCCTGCAGAACTGGCAGTCAGAATTCCTCGCGGTCGGATCGATGGCTGTACTGAGCATCTACCTACGCCAACGCGGATCCCCTGAGAGCAAGCCGGTCGGCACCTCCCACGACGCCACCGGAATAGCAGGCTGAACCAACCAGCGGCTGGGTACTCCCCGTTTGGTGCCCGATCGGCGCGGGTACGGCGAACGGGTCGGTTACGAGACCCGACGGACCTGGAATACCCCAGCGCGCCGCGAGGAGTCGCCATGAGCCGTTTGGATCGGCGGCATCATGCTCGGCTGCGTCAACCCGCCTGATGGAGGCAACCATGCGCCGAACCACACTACGGACCACCATCGTCACTGTGCTGCTGGCCATGGCCGGTGGCACGGTGGCCATACCGTCGGCGCAGGCCGCACCGCCCGCGCCGAGCAGCATGGCCGCGATCGGCGACTCGATGACCATGGCGGCCGACGTGTGCTGCTGGTACGGCGACCATCCGGCCAACTCGTGGAGCACCGGTAGTGCGGGCTGGGACGGCATCATCAGCCACTACGAGCGCTTGC
The DNA here is from genome assembly GCA_046765875.1 of Actinomycetota bacterium. Classification (GTDB taxonomy): domain Bacteria; phylum Actinomycetota; class Actinomycetes; order Propionibacteriales; family Kribbellaceae; genus DASRHY01. The sequence continues at coordinate 1,594 of JBKPSJ010000080.1, read as the reverse complement.
GAGTCCTCAACCCCGCGATCACTGGCCACAATTACAACGACGCGAAGTCGGGCGCGCGGATGAGTGATGCTCCGGGTCAGGCTCAGGCGGCCGTCTCGCAGCAGGCCGGGTACGTGACGATCCTGATGGGCGCGAACGATGTGTGTACCTCGTCACCGTCGACGATGACACCGGTCGACACGTTCCGCGAACAGTTCCGGCAGACCTTGCAGACCTTGGCTACCGGACAGGCGCGGATCTTCGTGGCCAGCATCCCCGACGTGTACCACCTCTGGGAGATCTATCACACCGACTTCTGGGCCAGCCTCGTCTGGGACGCCGCGAGCATCTGCCAGTCGCTGCTGGCGCCGAACCGGACCACCGCGGAGCGGCAGGCAGTGCGCGACCGCACTATCGCGTTCAACACGGTGCTACGTGAGGAGTGCGCGTCGTACCCGCAATGCCGGTACGACGGCGACGCGACCTTCAACTACCAGTTCGGACGCGGCCAGGTCAGCAAGCTCGACTATTTCCACCCGAGCCTTTCCGGCCAGGCCGCTCTGGCGCAGCTCACCTGGACACACAGTTGGTGGAGTTGACGCTGAGCCGAATCTCCACGAGTGGGGAGGCAGACGGCATGGTTGCGGAATCCAGGCTGTACGACGGTCGCGTAGCTGCTGGTCCGGTCAGTTGGGTTGGCTGATCCGGGCGGCTTGTCTGGCGGACGCTGGTAGGCGTGGGGACTGGGCGATGAGGTTGCGTGCTTGGCGGGGTGAGAACAGGAAGGTGTTCTCGCCGCCGCACTTGCCATCGGATTCGCCGGGTGCCTTGATCCAGAGCAGCGCGGCGAGGTGGGCGCGGCGGGTGGTCTGGGGTGCGGGTCCGAGGGCTTGGCGCCGCGGGTTGCACCACTGGTTACCGCGTGGTGGGCCCAGACCGTTGCGGGAGGTGTCGATGACGAAGTCGCGGCCTCCTACCAGGTCGGACAGTTCCAGACCCCAGCGGTAGCTTTCGATGATGGTTTGCCGGCTTGCCACGTTCACCGCGAATCCCTCCGCGTCGGCGATCCCGGATCGCAGCAGGCGGCCGGCCATCTCGCCCGTGGAGCGCCAGCGAGCGTGGCCCGCGTCCAGGTAGACCGCATGCCCGGCGTTGGACAGGCGGCGAACCGCCGCCGTCAGCAGCCGGGCGCGCTCGGCGTCGAAGCAGTCGGCGGCGGCCGCGTCAGGTTCGAGTACGACGACCGAGCGAGTGCTGCCGAGGGCGTCGACGAGGTCGCGCAGATAGCTCTCGTACGCCGCGGAGTTCGGTGCACCCTGCTTGAAGCCAGAGCATCCGCGGTTGGGAATGTAGTAGGCGACGAAGACCGGCAGCTCGTCCCTGGCGTCGGCCTTGCCCGCGACGGTGCGTGCCGCGGTCAGGTCGGGTGGGCCATTGATCCAGCGGGCCTGTGGCCGCTCGGTGATCGGGTCCAGCCAGGTCGCGTCGTGCGCGGCCTGCCAGCGTGCGGCGGCTGTGCCCGTGTCGACAAAGAGGTCCGCTCCCTGGAACGGGTGCCGCAGCGGCGCATAGCTGATGCTCGGTGGGTCCGGATGTAACGACGTATCAGCGTCGT
>JBKPSJ010000079.1:0-20285 GCA_046765875.1 Actinomycetota bacterium | reverse complement strand
GGACATACGTTCGCCTGGTCCGAAGCCGCGCAGATTGATGTAGAGCTGACCGTCGGGATACTCGTCTGCGACAAGGTGTGCAGCCCGCACGGCAAGGGTCGTCTTCCCAATACCACCCATGCCCTCGATCACGGCCACTACGACTGCGGACGTGCTCGATGCCGAGGACAAGACGTTACTGAGCTCGGTGAGCTCGGACCGGCGTCCGGTGAAATCGCCGACTGCCGGAGGCAGCCAGCGCGGCGGGCCACCGCCGATCGTGCCTGCAGCTCCGACGTCGACGGTGGGCTCGACGGGCATCGAGGGCGTGCGTGAGGCAGCGTGGTGGAGGTTGGTTATTGCGGCGTCGGGGAGGTTCAGGGCTTCGGCGAGGAGGTCGACGGTGTCCCGGCGGGGGTGCGTGCGAGCGCCTCGCTCGAGCATGCTGATCGCCTGGGCGCTGACTCCGGACAGTTCGGCCAGCCGGGCCTGGGTCAGGCCGGACGCTCTTCGGTACTGCCGCAGTAGCTTGCCGAACGGAGCAGCCACTCGTTTCCCTCCAGACGACCGTCCAGCGTCCGTGGCGCAGATTGAGCGCTCCGAGTGTATGACACGACCACCCACCGTCACCTGCTTGTTCACAGCCGACGCACCGGTGCCAAACACAGCGTTGGCCAAGGCGTCAGTCTGTGGTGCGGATCTCCAGGTGGATCTGGGAGATGCGGAGCAGGACGCGCTCGCGCAGGCCCTCGGGGGCGTGCTCGCCTATGCAGCTGCGGTGTACGAGCTTCTTCACGCTGCGCTCGAGGTCGAAGTAGTCCAGACACGGGCCGCACTCGTCGAGGTGCTGGCGGATCTCCTCGACGCTCGCGTCCTCCAACTCGTTGTCGATGAACGAGTACACCCGTTTCAGGACCTCGCTACAGTCCACGTCGTGGTGGTTCCCGCAGCTCACGACTCTTCCTCCTCGCCGCGGATCAGACCCCGTTCGCGCGCGTAGTCGGTCAGCAGGTCACGCAACTGCCTGCGACCACGGTGAAGACGCGACATCACGGTGCCTACCGGCGTACCCATGATCTCAGCGATCTCCTTGTAGGCGAAACCTTCGACGTCGGCCAGGTAGACAGCCAGCCGGAAGTCCTCGGGGATCTGCTGGAGCGCTTCCTTGACGTCGCTGTCCGGCAGGTGCTCGAGCGCGACCGCCTCGGCGGACTTCAGCCCGCCCGGGGTGTGCGACTCGGCCTGGGTCAGCTGCCAGTCCTCGATCTCCTCGGTGGGCTGCTGTGTCGGCTGCCGCTGTCGCTTGCGGTAGCCGTTGATGAAGGTGTTGGTCAGGATCCGGTACAGCCACGCCTTGAGGTTGGTCCCCGGCGTGAACTGGTGGAACGAGCTGTACGCCCGGGCAAAGGTGTCCTGGACCAGGTCCTCGGCGTCGGACGGGTTACGCGTCATCCGCATCGCCGCGGCGTACATCTGGTCGAGGAACGGCAGAGCCTCGCGCTCGAAGCGTTCGGTGCGCTGCTCGGGCGTCTCTGTGGTGACTGGTGTCGGCATTACCGTCGAGAATACCGGGGTCTTGAGCGTGCTTCGCTCACGTGTCGCCGTCACCATGACCGACACAACACGGTGCGCGGGTGGGCCATTCCCTACGCGATGGTCCGATTCACCCATTCCAGTACGGCCTCGACGACGAGTTCGAGCGTCTCCGACTGGGACAGCTCGGCCGACTTGGGGACCCGGAACGAGTGATCCGCGTCGGGTACGACCGCCATCTCGGTCAGCGGCGGGAACTCCTCCGGCGTACCGAACGGGTCCCGCTCCCCCTGCACGACGAACACCGGTAGCGTCACCCCACGCAGTTCGTCCACCCGGCTCTTGTCCGGATTGCCCGGCGGATGCAGGGGGAAAGACAGTGCCAGTACGCCTGATGCCCCGAGCTGGGACGCCGTACGGCAGGCCACACGTGCACCCGAGCTGCGTCCGCCGACCACCAGCGGCGTACGGACCCTGACCTGGCCCATCATCGAGATCCACGCCTCGTCGAGCACTTTCGCCTGCGGTGGCACCTTCCGGCCGGCCCGCCGATACGGCTGCTCGATCAGGAACACGTTGATGTCCTGGCCCGGCAGCCGCTTGGCCAGTGCCGTCAGGTCCCGCGCCCCGAGACCGCCGCCGGCGCCGTGACCCAGCGCCAGTGTCGCGATCGGCCGCCGCGCCCGGTGGGCCGCGATCCGGCCCTCCCCGTACGGCGTGGTCACGATCCGCTCGTCGCTCACGCACGCATCATGCCAGCACAAGAGCCGAGGCGGTGTCGGTTGCGCGGTGTAGGTTCGCCGGTATGTGCGGACGGTACGCCTCGACCCGGAGCCGTGAGGATCTCGTACGGGAGTTCGAGATCGACTCGTCGAACGCCGACGAGGAGTTGCCGCCCGACTACAACGTCGCCCCGACGAAGACCAGTGCCGTCGTGCTGGCGCGGCCACCGCGGGATGCCGAGGACAAGAACGCTGAGCCGGTTCGCCAGCTCCGCAACCTGAAGTGGGGCCTGGTGCCGTCGTGGGCGAAGGACGTCAAGATCGGCAACCGGATGATCAATGCCCGGGCCGAGACGGTGCACGAGAAGCCGGCATTCCGGCGGGCGTTCCGCAGCCGGCGGATGATCCTGCCGATCACCGGGTTCTATGAGTGGTTCCCGACCGAGCAGATCGGCAGGTCGGGCAAGCCGCTGAAGCAGCCGTTCTACCTGCACCCCAAGGACGATCATCCGCTGTGTCTGGCCGGGATCTACGAGTTTTGGCGGGACAAGGAGAAGCCTGACGGAGACCCGGAGGCGTGGCTGACCTCGTTCACGATCATCACCACGAACGCGACCGACGACGTCGGGCACATCCACGACCGGATGCCGATGACCGTCGCGCACAAGAACTGGGAGCGCTGGCTGGATCCGCGGCTCGACGACGTCGAGGAGATCCGCAGCCTGATGGCACCGCCACCGCCCGGCAGCCTCGACATCTACGCGATCACCACCGCGGTGAACAACGTGCGCAACAACGGTCCCGAACTGCTCGAACCGCTGCCTCTCGAAACATGAGGGGTGGCGGATCGCTCACCCCGTGATGAGCGATCCGCCGCCGGTTCGAAGTCGCGGTCGTCCCCCGCGGTACAACCGCGACGACGTCCTTCGGTTATCTGGCCAGCTCGTCCAGCAGCCGGCCCGCCCATTCCACGGAGGCGGGCAGGCCCTCGATCCACACCCGGGCGAGCGGGTACTCGTCCTCCCCCACCTCGCGCCGCCATGCGCCGATCAGGGCACGGACGGTGTGAACGTGCTCGGGCAGGTCCGGCTTACGAGTGACGAGTGCCGCCGCCCGGGTGAAACCGATCCGGCCGAGCGTCTCGCCGCCGCAGAACACGATCCGCAGGCACTCCGCCATGTCCACCAGCCGTAACTCGCGGTCGACCGTCGTACCCCCAGGTGCGACGGGCGCCTCGACCACGACCAGCGCGTGTGTGCTGCTGACCGCTCGTCCGGTGAACTCGGCCTCGCGGTAGATCTCGTTCAGCCGTGACCGAACGTGCGGCAGGCTCGCCAACCCGGTCAGCGGGTCGTCGCAGGCCAATGAGTGCAGATAGGTCAACGATGACTCCGCCCAACTCTGGCTGAGCGCCCGGATCGCATCGAAGGCCGGCTCCATGCCGGTCACCGATATGTACGCGGCGTGCAAGCCGTCCAGCGCCTCGGGCAGCGAGACCCCGTCATCGGCCACCATCCGGCCGGCCTCGCTGCTCGCGGGGACCACGTCAACGCCGTCCTGAAGGGCCTCGACAACGGCGAGAAACGCCTGCCGCCGGATTCCTGATCCCTCGACCTCCCCAACATCGGCTCCACGCGACTGCCGTCGATCGCGCGACAGATCGAGCGGGAGGCCGTTCAGGAACCGCTTCTTCAGGTCGCCGATCAGCCCCATTCGCCCTCCTCTCCGGCACGTCCGTGGGAGAGACTGGCAACGCGGCCCTTCATGACGCGGATCCGCGGAACTTTTCTCCATTACGCTGTTTACCGAGGCGACGACGCGACCCAACCCGTCCACCGCCGGCTCCGGGAGGTTTTGTACGACGTTGAAGAGGGTGGGAACCCCGTGGATGCCGCGCAGACGTTCAGCGATGCCGAGCTCATCGCCAGCGTGCGCAACGGCGACCTCGAGGCCTACGGCGAGTTGTACAGCCGTCACCATCAGGCAGCCGAGCGGATGGCGCGTCAGCTGGTACCGGCGGCCGATGCCGACGATCTGGCGGGCGACGCCTTCGCCAAGGTGCTCGAGGCGCTGCGCGGCGGCGGCGGTCCCGACGTCTCCTTCCGCGCCTACCTGCTGACGACGGTACGGAGGGTCCACGTCGACCGGCTGCGCGCAGCCAAGCGGGTGACGGCGACCGATGACATCGCGTCGTACGAGCGCGAACCGGAGACCTTCGACGACCCCACGGTGACCGGGTTCGAGAGCGTCGCGGCGGCCCAGGCGTTCGCGGCGCTGCCGGAGCGCTGGCAGGCGGTGCTGTGGCACACCGAGGTCGAGGGCGAGAAGCCGGCCCAGGTGGCGCCGCTGCTCGGGCTGACCCCGAACGGTGTCTCCGCGCTGGCATATCGGGCCCGCGAGGGACTGCGCCAGGCGTACCTGCAACAGCATCTGGCCGACGTCGCGAACGACCGCTGCCGCTGGGCGACCGAGCGGCTCGGCGCGTACGTCCGCGGCGGCCTGACCAAGCGCGAGAACACGAACATGCGCGAGCACCTGGACGAGTGCCCCAGGTGCACCGCGGTCTACCTCGAGCTGGTCGAGGTCAACAGTTCGCTGCCGGCCCTGCTCGCACCGGCCCTGCTCGGCGTCGCGGGCCTCGGGTACCTCTCGGCCGCCGGGGTCAAGGTGGGCGGAGCGGGCCTGCTCGGCTCGCTTTGGCACCGGGCCACCGAGCACGGCGGACGGACGACGATGATCGCCGCCGGCGGCGTCGTGGTGGTCGTGGCCGCTGTGGTTGCCGCGCTAGCGCTGAGCGGCGGCGAGAAGCCGGTCGGCGGTGCTCCACAGGACGTCATCCAGTCCTCGCAACGCCCCTCGACGGGACAGCCGCCGCCGAGCCAGGTCACCAAGCCACCGTCGACCCAGCCGACGCAACCGACCCAGCCAACACAGTCCGCGCAGCCGACGCAGGTGCCGACCAGCGGCCCGACGTCCGTACCGACATCGGCAGCCACGAGTGGGCCGACCGCGCCGCCGTCTCGGAGCGCTCCGGCGCCGAGGCTTGACGAGGGACTGCTCACGATCGACACAGCGACCGCCGGCAGCCGCGGCCGGTCGGCGACCGTGGTTGCCGCCGCGACCGCGAGCACCCGCCGCCGGCTCACCGTCAGGCCCGAGCCGGGCACCACCAAGGTCACTGTGGAGATCAGTTACGGCGCGCGACTCAACTGGCCGGTCGCCGGAAACCCCCCTGGATGGACCTGTACGCCGAACCCCGCGACCCGGTCCGGTCTGTGCACGGCCGCCCGCGCGACCAGCCTGGAACGATTGACGATCGAGTACGACACCCCGAACGGTGGCGCCAGCCGCACTCGCACGTTCACCGCGACCGCTCGGACCTACGTCGGCAACGCCACGACGCCCCGGTTCTTCGACGACGACTCGGCCAAGGTGCAACCGGCCGGACGCAACGACGACATCATGGTCGTGACCGGTAGCGGCGGGGCGCGCACCGTGACCGTCAACCCGCTGGACGACAACGTGTTCCCGGTCGTGATCCAATTCGGCTTCGGACGGTCGCTGCGCTGGCCGGTCAGCGGCAGCCCGGCCGGCTGGACCTGCAACCGCGCCAATCTCACCTGCACCGCCGCCAACCGCGAGCACCCGGCCCCGCTACGACTCGGCTTCGCCAGTCCGGACGGCGGATCGGCCGCGGACCGCACATTCACCCTCACGGCCCGGATCGGCCAGCTGTACGCCATCTACACGCGGACGCTCGGGGCCGTCTTCGACAGCGAGAACTTACTGCGCATTGACAAGTCGCAACCCGGCCTGCGGAACTACAAGGTCGACTTCGTCGTGTCGCCGCCGGCCAACCATACCGGGACAGTTGCCCTCGGCATCCGGTATGGCCAGGCCCTGTCCTTGACGTTCCGCAGTACTCGCGATTGGTCTTGCCAGTCGAGCACGAGGGCCGTACGCTGCACCAGCACGGTCAGCCGGCCGATCCCGCTGCGCGCCATCGCGCATGTAGGTGACCTGAGACCGCAGGCGGACGGCTGGCTGGTGGCCACGGCGTCGGCAGGCCAGGTCAGCGACACCGATGCCTACTCCGACATCCGGGGGATGCGTACGACGAGCCGGCAACCACTCAGCGCCCGGCTCACAGAGACGCTCCAGCCGCTCCGCCGCGGACGTACCCGACACCGGGTCGGCGCATAACTGTTTTGCCCGGCGGATTGGTGGCCGCCTACGCTGGTAGCGCTCGCGCTGACGGAACCGAGTAGCGCCGATCACCTGTGGTCCAGAGAGCCGCCCCTTCGGCTGTGAGGGTGGCGCACAGGCCGGTCGCGAAGACACTCCCGAGCGAGCCGCAGGACAAGAGGCCGTAGCAATCCCGCCGCGGCGAAGGTGTGGTGGCACCGCGATCCCCCGTCGCCCACACCTCCGGGGACCGGAATCCACGGAGGTGAGAACACCATGCAACGCATCCTGAGCACCGAGCTGGCCGACTACGCCGGCCGGCCGGTCACGATCGCCGGCTGGATCCATCGCCGGCGCCGGCTGGCCGCGGTCAGCTTCCTGATCCTGCGCGACCGGGCCGGTCTCGCCCAGGTTGTCGTCAAGGAACCCGCAGCTCTGGCGCGGCTGGACGAACTCGGCGAGGAGACCGTCGTAGCAGTCAGCGGGATCGTCGCCGCGAACCCGCAGGCGCCGGGCGGTCACGAGATCGTCGAGCCCGGCATCGAGCCGCTGACCGAGCCCGCCCACACGCCACCGCTCGAGTTGTGGCGACCCACGCCCGGAGTCGGCCTTCCGGTACAACTCGACAACGCGCCGGTGTCGCTGCGGCACCCCGCGGTCCGGGCCGGCTGGGAGATAGCCGCTGCCTCCATGCACGGCTTCCGCGCCGCGCTCGACCGCCTCGGATTCACCGAGATCCAGACGCCGAAGATCGTCGGTACGGCGACCGAGTCCGGGGCGAACGTGTTCGCCCTCGACTACTTCGGCCGGCCGGCGTACCTCGCCCAGTCGCCGCAGTTCTACAAGCAGCTGATGGTCGGCGTGTTCGAGCAGGTGTACGAGATCGGGCCGGTGTTCCGTGCCGAACCGCACGACACAGTCCGGCACCTGGCCGAGTACGTGTCACTGGACGCCGAGTTCGGCTTCATCACCGACCACCGCGACGTACTGGTCGCAGTGCGTGAGGCGATCGCCGGCATGGTGTCGGCGGTCGCGACCCGGGCCGGATCCGCGGTCGAACGACTCGGACTGACGCTGCCCGAGATCCCCGCCGAGGTTCCGCTGCTGCACTTCAGCGAGGCGCTCAAGATCGCGGGCGCGTCGCCGGACGAACCCGACCTGTCGCCGGCCGACGAACGGGCGATCGGCGAATGGGGAGTGCGCGAGCACGGAAGCGACTTTGTCGCGGTCGAGGGGTACCCGATGGTGAAGCGGCCGTTCTATACCCATCCGCAGCCGGACGAGCCACGCTGGTCGAACTCGTTCGACCTGATCTTCCGCGGGATGGAGCTGGTGACGGGCGGACAACGGTTGCACCGCTACGGCGACTACGTGGCCGCGCTCGAAGCGATCGGGTCTTCGCCCGAGGACCCGGCGTATGCGACGTACCTGCAGGCGTTCAAGCACGGCATGCCGCCGCACGGCGGGTTCGCGATCGGCCTCGAACGCTGGGTGGCACGGCTCACCGGTGCGGAGAACATCCGCGAGGTAGCCCTCTTCCCCCGGGACCTCAACCGCCTCGCCCCCTGACCCCATCCACCCCGCCCCACCATTCGTGGATCAGCGGGTCTAGCTTCATTACGCCGCGATGCTTCAGCCGGCCGTTGAGGGTGGTCGTTCCAGTCGCGTAGACTCGTCGTTGCGGACCTGCCCCATTACTCGTGGATCAGCGGGTCCGCTTCTTCGTGGGTCAGAGCTCGATCGGCCCTCCTGAAGCGTCGCTGTCCCGCAGATAGTGCTCGTACCAGGACCACAGGAAGCGGCGATCGGGGTCTCGCAGCAGGCTCTGATACGCCGTGTACGCAACGAAGTCGGCCATCTGCACCCATTGCGACCGTCGGGAGTCCCGGAAGCTCGGGTCTTCGATGACATGGCGATTGTCGAGCTTGAGGAGTCGATGTGCCTCGGCGAGGTCGCGGTCGCGGTCGCTGCCGTCACCGTCCATGAAGATCATCCCGAGTTCGCCGCCGTCGGCCAGCTGGTGATCCAGGCGGTCGACCAGTCTCCCGTAAAGGTCTCTGCGAGCCTTGCCAAGCCCGCCCGGCCGACGGAATCGGCGATAGACCGTGCCAACCGTCAACTCCGGGCAGTCTGCGATGGCCGCCAGCGCCAACTTGGCGGCTCCGACCCGGTTCGCTTTGTGCAGGTTCCAGGCCGCGTTGAGCGAGGGCCGGCCTCGGCCGTTGACGAAGACACTGGCGTGGACTTCGTAGGAGGGTGGGATCTGGTAGTCGACGAAGAAGCGCCGGCGCAGCGCCAGCCAGGCGGCCAGACCGGTGCGCCAGGCGGTGATGTCGCAGGTGATCCAGGAGAAGACGGCGTAGCCGGTCTCGCCGGCGCCGGAGTCGTCGACGTAGTACATGCGGGTGCGCATCTGTGCTCCTGGGTCCCTGACGAAAAAGCATGAGAAGGGTGTATCAGGACGTGCCGACAATCGATGATGTGTTCGATTGAATCGAGCAACTGCACGAGGTACGCGGATCGCTGTTCGTGGCGGAGGGGTTGGCCGGCGCGATATGAAAGACGTATGACTGTCGTGCGTTCGATTGCCCGGCCAATGCTGTCCTGCGTTTTCCTGGTGCAGGGCTTGAACGCGGTCCGGAACCCGGAACCGCTGGTACCGCGGGCGAAGCCGGTGGCCGACCGGATCGTGCCGTTGGTCAAGAAGGTGGCGCCGCCGCAGATCGGCGACCACGTGCCGGAGGACACCAAGAACCTGGTCCGGCTGAACGGCGCCGCCCAGCTGGTCGGCGGACTGGCGCTGGCGACCGGTAACGGCCGGCGGCTCGGTGCTGCGTTGCTCGCCGCCTCGCTGGTGCCGACCACGTTGGCCGGGCACCGCTGGTGGGAGATCGAGGATCCGACGCTGCGAAACCAGCAGCGCGTCCAGTTCATGAAGAACGTGGGCCTGTTCGGCGGGCTGCTGCTTGCCGCGGTCGACACCGAGGGCCAGCCGGGCCTGGCCTGGCGGGCGACGCACGGTACGCAGGTCGCCAAGCGCGAGACCGCCCGGAGGGCGCGGCTGGCCAAGCGTGAGGCGAGACGTGCGGCGAGGGCCGCGAAACGGGAGGCGCTGGTACGCGTGAGACTGGCGAAGGCCGAATTGCCGTTCACCGACTAGTCTTCGGGCGTGCCGACTAACTCGAGGATCTGCCGGTGACCGGGTGGTCCGCGCCGTACCCGCGCGGTCCGGTCTCGGGTGTCGTCACGATCCCGGGATCGAAGTCGATCACCAACCGCGCACTCATTCTGGCCGCGCTGGCGAATGGGCCGTCGACGCTGACCGGCGTCCTGGACGCGCGCGACACGACGCTGATGCGGTCGGCCCTGACGAGTCTCGGCGTGGCCGTCGACGGCGACGGCAGCACGGTCACGGTTATCCCCGGCCCGCTGCACGGGCCGGCCGAGATCGACTGCGGGCTGGCCGGCACCGTGATGCGGTTCGTACCTCCGGTCGCCGCGCTCGCCGATGGAGCGGTCGCCTTCGACGGTGATCCGTACGCGCGGCAGCGGCCGATGGACGTCGTGCTCGAAGCCCTCCGCACGCTCGGTGTACGGATCGAGGACGAGGGCCGCGGGACGCTGCCGTTCGACCTGTACGGCACGGGCTCGGTCCGCGGCGGAGCGGTGACCGTCGACGCGTCCGCGTCCAGCCAGTTCGTCTCCGCCCTGTTGCTCGCGGGAGCCCGGTACGACGAAGGGGTCGACGTCCGCCACGACGGCAAACCGGTGCCGTCGCAGCCGCACATCGAGATGACGGTCGCGATGCTGCGCGAGCGTGGAGTCGAGGTGGACACCACCGACGCGAATCGCTGGGTGGTCTCCCCCGGTCCGGTCGCCGCCGCCGACACGACGATCGAGCCGGACCTGTCCAATGCGGCGCCGTTCCTGGCCGCGGCAGCGGTCACCGGTGGCTCGGTGACCGTCACCGGCTGGCCGGAACGGACGACCCAGCCCGGCGACCAGCTGCGCGACATCTTCGAGCAGTTCGGCGCGCAGGTCGTCCGATCGGCCGACGGCCTCACCGTCACCGGCAGCGGTGAACTCCACGGAGTCGACCTCGACCTGCACGACGTCGGCGAGCTCACGCCCGTCATCGCTGCCGTCGCGGCAGCGGCCGGCGGACCGTCGTACCTGCGTGGCATCGCGCACCTGCGTGGGCACGAGACCGACCGGCTGATGGCGCTGGAGAAGGAACTGAACGGGATAGGCGGCGACGTATCGCAGACCGCTGACGGCCTCGAGATCCGGCCGCGTCCGCTGCACGCCGGTCTGTTCGGGACCTACGACGACCACCGGATGGCACACGCGGCCGCCGTCGTCGGACTGGTTGCCGAGGGCATCGAGATCGACAACGTCGGCACCACGGCGAAGACGATGCCGGAGTTCCCGCAGGTCTGGTCGCGGCTGATCGGCGGATGAATGTCGCGGTACGACGAGCACGCCCAGTACGACCGGCCGAAGCGCCGGACCAGGCCGCGCACCAAGGAGCGGCCGGTGTACGAGAACGCCGTCGAGGCGACCGTACTCACCGTCGACCGCGGCCGGTATACGTGCCGGATCGGCGACTCCGACCGGCTGGTGACCGCGGTGAAGGCCCGGCCGCTGGGCCGCAAGAGCGTGATCGTCGGCGACCTGGTCCGGCTCGACGGAGACACCTCGGGTGACGAGGGCACGCTGGCGCGGATCGTCGAGGTCGAGCCCCGGACGACCCTGCTACGCCGCAGCGCGGACGACGACGACCCGGTCGAGCGGCCGCTGGTCGCGAACGCGGACCAACTCGTCATCGTCGTCGCGGTGGCGAACCCCGAACCGCGGCCGCGGTTGATCGATCGTTGCCTGGTCGCCGCGTACGACGCGGGGCTGGACCCGTTGCTGTGCCTCACCAAGACCGACCTCGCGGACCCGGAGCCGCTGCTCGAGACGTACCGGCCACTCGGCGTCGAGGCCGTCTCGACCCAGCGGGACGGGGACCTGACCGAGATCAGCGAACGGCTGAACGATCGTACGAGCGTGCTGGTCGGCCACTCCGGCGTCGGCAAGTCGACGCTCGTGAACGCGCTGGTCCCGGGGGCGGACCGGGCGATCGGTGTCGTTAACGATGTGACCGGACGGGGACGGCATACGTCGACCAGCACTCAGGCGCTGCGGTTGCCGTTCGGCGGCTGGATCATCGACACCCCGGGGATCCGGTCGTTCGGGCTTGCCCACATCGACCCACGTCACCTGATCGAGGCGTTCCCCGACCTGGCGGCCGAGACCCGCGACTGCCCACGCGGCTGCACCCACGCCGAGACCGAGCCCGAGTGCGCGCTCGACACCGCCGTCGCCGAGGGCCGCCTCGACGCCGAGCGTGTCGCCTCCTATCGGCGCATCCTCGCCAGCCGCGAAGGACGCGATTGACGGCCCGGATATCGGTCAACTTGTCAGCGTGCCGGTCCACACCGCTCTTGCACCGGCGTCACCGGTGCGGATGGTCTGCCACACCAGCAGCACCGACATGACGACCACGCCGGCGCCCACGACGATCTCGAGCGGTCGCACCCCACCGGACTTCGCACCGCGGCCACTGGCCAGCGCCGACGGCCCGGGCAGGAGCAATGCGGCCACGACGGTGATCACCGCGAAGATCAGCGCGTACCAGAACAACAGGTTGCCGCGCTTCTCGTGCTCGTTGACCAACTGCTGCAGGGCAGGCTTGGCCTTGACGAACGCCAGACCGCTCTGCTTCGCGACGAACGCCAGTACGAACGACCCGACGCCCAGAATCGCGGTCGGCCAGCGCAGCAGCCAGCGCCATTTCGGCACCAGCACGAAGGCGATCGCGACCAGTCCGGCGAGCGGGAGCACCACCACGGCTGCGTGGATGACGAGAACATGGAGCGGCAGATCACCGAAGCTTTTGAACACTGACGCCTCCCGATGTCAGCAGTTGAGCATTCAACCGGAACCCCACAGGCTAGCCTGGCGCACATGCCCTCGCACACCGACGATTTGCGTCTGGCGCACATCCTGGCAGACGACGCGGACTCCATCACGATGGACCGCTACAAGTCGCTCGACCTGCACGTCGCGACCAAACCCGATCTCACCCCCGTGAGCGAGTCCGACAGCAAGGTCGAGAACGTCATCCGCAAGACCCTGTCGAGGGCGCGCCCGCGCGACGCGGTCATCGGTGAGGAGGAGGGCACCACCGGCTGGGGTGCCCGCCGGTGGGTCATCGACCCGATCGACGGGACGAAGAACTACATCCGCGGTGTCCCGGTCTGGGCCACCCTGATCGGCCTCATGGTCGAGGACCAGGTCGTGGCGGGTGTGGTGTCGGCCCCGGCGCTCGGTCGGCGCTGGTGGGCGTCGTACGGCGACGGAGCATGGACCGGCCGTGCGCTGATGTCGGCCCAGCCCTGCCGGGTCAGTGACGTGGCCACCCTGGCGGACGCTTCGCTGTCGTACGCCTCGCTGCGCGGCTGGGACAAGGCGGGCAAGCTGGACCCGTTCACCGAGCTGATGGGATCGGTCTGGCGTACCAGAGCGTATGGCGACTTCTGGTCGTACATGCTGGTCGCCGAAGGGGCTGTGGACATCGCGGCGGAGCCCGAACTCCAGCTGTACGACATGGCCGCGCTCGCGGTGATCGTCACCGAGGCCGGCGGCGAGTTCACCTCGCTCAGCGGCAAGCCGGGACCGAACGGCGGCAACGCCCTGGCGACCAACGGTCGCCTGCACGCCGAGGTCCTCGCCCGTCTCGGCGACTCGGAGCCGCAGCTGTTCTAAGTTTCCGGGCCACAGCTGTTCTAACGGACGCCGCGCCCGAACCGTTCACCCGGCCGCTCGCAGCCCATAGGCTCGGCGGTGACCAGCGATGAGAGAAGAGGTCTGCCGTGACCGACGACTCCGCGCCCGCCCAGCCGCCGGAGCTCAACACCGACATCCCGCATTCGGCGCGGGTGTGGAATCACTGGCTCGGCGGCAAGGACAACTACCCGGTCGACCGGCAGACCGGTGA
Source organism: Actinomycetota bacterium (assembly GCA_046765875.1). Taxonomy (GTDB): domain Bacteria; phylum Actinomycetota; class Actinomycetes; order Propionibacteriales; family Kribbellaceae; genus DASRHY01. The sequence continues at coordinate 6,821 of JBKPSJ010000079.1, read as the reverse complement.
CCGGGTCGCCGAGCGCTATCCGGACATCGTCACCATCGCCCGTGCGGCCCGCCGGTTCCTCGGTCGTGCCGTCACCTATCTCGCGGCCGACGAGGGCATCCGCCAGTTCCTCGACATCGGCACCGGGCTGCCCACCGCCGACAACACCCACCAGATCGCCCAGCGGGTGGCCCCGGAGTCGCGGATCGTCTACGTCGACAACGATCCGCTCGTGCTTGCCCACGCACGCGCCCTGCTGACCAGCAGTCCTGAGGGCAAGACCGCGTACATCGACGCCGATCTGCGCGACCCGGACGCCATCCTCACCGGGGCCGCCAAGACGCTGGACCTCGACCAGCCGGTCGCGATCACGCTGATCGCGATCCTGCATCACATCGACGACTACGACGAGGCGCGGGAGATCGTCCGCCGGCTGACCGACCCGCTCGTGTCCGGCAGCTATCTCGTGGTGTCGCACAGCACCAATGCAATCGGCGGCAAGGCGTCCGACGAAGCCGTTGCGCAGTACAACCAGTTTGGCCGGCCGCCGGTCACCCTGCGGAGCATCGAGCAGATCACCGGATTCTTCGACGGCCTGGAGCTCCTGCCGCCCGGTGTGGTTTCGACGCCGCGCTGGCGTCCAGACCTGTCCGCGGTCGACGGCGAGCCGCCGGAGATCGACCAGTTCTGCGGCGTCGCCAGATTGCCCTGACGCGTCTCGCGGGGGCTGCGTGTCGCCGGAATCCCCGGTAACTTTGAGCAAGGGCTCCAGGGATGAACGGGCCGTCGACGCGACCAGGAGGCTCCATGAAGATCAACGACGTCCTGCGTGGCAAGGGCACCAACGTTGTCACCATCTCTCCCGAGGCCACGGTCCGAGAGCTTCTGGCGACGCTCGCCGAGAACAATGTCGGGGCGCTCGTTGTCAGCGCCGACGGTACGTCGGTTGCGGGCATCGTCTCCGAACGCGACGTGGTGCGCGGCCTGCACCGGAACCCGGAACTCCTGTCGGCAGCGGTGAAGTCGATCATGACCGCCGAGGTACACACCTGTGACACCGACGCCCATATCGACGACCTGATGCGGCTGATGACCGAGCAGCGGATCCGGCACGTACCGGTCGTCGTCGGCGACAGACTGCGCGGCATCGTCAGCATCGGCGACGTCGTCAAGACCCGGATCGGCGAGCTCGAGTTCGAACGCGAGCAGCTCTCGAAGTACATCGCCAGCTCCAGCTGAGAAGGCCGGAGGCCCGGCGCCGAGATCGGCACCGGGCCCCAGGTTTTCAGTCGACGGCGTCAGTCAGCCGTTGCTGCGCACTGCCGCGTACGCGTCGACGATGCCGTTGCCGTAGAACCCGTTGTACTCACGGGTCCCCTCACACAGTGCGTCGAACCCGGCCGGACGACCCACGTCGGTGTACGACACCAACGGCGGGTTCGGGCACGCCCGGTCCTGCGCAGTGGTGGTGATGACGCGGAACACCTTGTCCGGGTCGTATCCGAAGCCACCGGACTTGCCGTTGCCGAACTGGCTGACGATCAGCGCCGCGACGCCGGCCGCGTGCGGCGACGCCGTCGACGTGCCCTGCAGGAAGGCGTAGTAGCCGCACTGGGTGTAGTCCGTCACACCCGCCGGGCACTGCTTCTGAACGCCGAGAGCCTGACCCGCCGGGGTGATGTTCCCGGCCGAGTCGACACTGCCCTGTACTTGCAGGGTGTTGACCGGGTACGTCGACAGGACCTCGTTCTCGTTCGTGCGGTACATCGGCGTACCGCGGTAGTCACGGAAGTAGCCACCGGATGCCGACACGTCGGTCTGCTCGACGCCGTAGTTGGAATAGTCCGCCTTGGCCGACGACGGGCCGAGCGCGGAGACGCCGATCACGTGCGGACCCTCGGCCGGCAGGTCGACGCAGGTCGCGTTGTCGATCGGCCGCGGGTAGGCGGCGCCGGCCGGGAAGTCCGGGCTGCTGATGTCGGTGCGCGGCTTGCCGAGGTCCTCGTGGTTGTTGCCGAGGGCAGCGACCATCGTCACGCCGTGCGCGTGTGCGTGGTTCAGCGCCCGGTTCATCGCTTCGATGATCGCGCGCTGCTCGGCCTGCGCCTCCGGGCTGTCGGCCGGGTTGTCCGGGCAGTTGTACAGCCACGGGTCGACGTAGAAGGACATGTTCACCACGTCGATGCCGACGTCGCCGGCGTAGGTGAGCGCCTCGGTGACCGGGCCCGGGAACACGAAGCCGCTGTCCTGGCCACCGCGGATCTCGACCAGCGTGACCTTCGGGGCGACACCGGAGACGCCGAGGCCGTTGGCGGCCGCGCCGATGATGCCCGCGACGTGCGTGCCGTGACCGCTGTCGTCCCAGCCCACCGGGTCGACACAGCCGCGGAACTCACACGTACCGTCGATCTCGGGGATGTCGGGGGCGAAGTTGCGCGACAGCACCCAGTCGAAGTTCGGCGCGATGTCGGGGTTGCGGGCGTCGACGCCGGAGTCGAGGACGCCGACCTTGACGGCCTTCTTGCCCGGCTGGACCTCGCGGGCCAGGTCTGAGCGGACCATCCGCAGACCCCACTTCTGAGCGTCGAGGGGGTCCATCCCGGTGGCTGCCTCCGCCGCCGGCCTGGCCGCGTTCGCGCCCTTCTCCTGCTCGACGCCCTGGCGCGGCACCTGGCCGCCCGGGATCTTGCCGATCGGCCGGTTTGCGCGCCGCGCCGGCCACGGCCGACGACTCCGACACCTTCGTCACGAACCCGGTGGCGGGCGCGCGGACCGTCAGGGTGCCGATATCGGCGTTCTGCTTCAGAACTGTTCCCCCGGCGCTCTCGACGGCCGCCCTGGCAGCCGCCAGCGAGGCGCCTTCCTTGGCGAGCACCAGGTACTCGGTTGTTGTGGCTCCCGCAGCTTCCGTCGACATGCCTGCGCCGGCGGAGGGGGCGGAAAGGGCTCCTGCTGCCAGCGCCGCGATGGCGGCGGCGGCAAGCAGGGCCTGCGGATGTCACGCATGGTCGGGTCCTCCCGTGGGGGTAAGAGTGACCCGCGCCGCGCTAGTCCAGAACGGTGACCTCGCCCAGATCCAAATCCCTCAGGTCTTCTGTGATCACATTCGCCTCACCAACCGCCACCACCAACAGGCCGCTGGCGCCGACATAGGTGCGGTACGCCGCGGTGGCCGAATCCGCCGTGGTTGCAGCGATCTGGGCCAGATAGCTGTCGGCGAAGTCGAGCGGCACGCCGCAGGCGATGTTGCTGCCGACCTGCTGGGCGATCGAATCCGCCTGCTCGTAGCGCAGTGGTGCGGTCCGGATCAGGTTGTCCTTGGCTTCGGCGACCTCCTGCTCGGTGAGCCCGTCGCGGGCGCCGAGCATGATCCGTACCGCGTCGCCCACCGCGGGCGAGGTCACCTCGGTGCGGACCGAGCCCGACAGCGAGAACACCCCGCCACGGCTGGGTGCGGCGAATGCCGATCGGGTGCCGTAGGTGTAGCCCTTCTCCTCGCGCAGCACCCGGTCCACCCGCGAGCTGATGCTGCCGCCGACGACGTGCGAGGCGACGGCCGCCGCACCCCAGTCCGGCGAACGCCGGTCCGGCCCGGGGCAGCCGATCATCAGCTGGGTCTGCACCGAACCCGGCCGGTTCACCACGACGATCCGGTCGCCGGTGACGAACAGCGGATCCGGCGTCGGCTCGGCCGGTCCGGCGTCGGCCGACCAGCCGCCGAAAGCGCCGTCGATCACCTCGGCGACGTCCAGACCGCCGGAGTCGCCGGCGAACACGATCTGCGCCCGGCCCGGCCCCATGTTGCGCCGGTAGAACGCCGCCACGTCAGCGTTGGTCAGGTCGCGTACGGTCTCCGGCGTGCCACCGGTCGGGCGGGAACGGCGTACCGACGGATCGAACAGCGACGCGGAGAACACCTCTCGCGCTCGGTAACCGGCGTTCGCCCGCTCCTGGGAGATCTCACCCAGCCGAATGGTCACGTGCCGGCCGACGTCCTCGGCGGTGAAGGCCGGTCGGGTGACCGCCTCGGCCAGTAGTGCGACAGCCTCGCCGAGGTGCGAGACAGGCACGGAGATCTCCACGTGCACCGCGTCGGTGGTCACGTCGACCCCGTACGCCGCGCCGTGTCGCTCGAGGGCGGCGGCGAAGTCGTTGGCCGAGCGTAGCTCGGTGCCCTCGTCGAGGGTGCGGGCCATCATCGTCGCCACACCCTCGCGCTCGCGCGGCTCGGTGTGCAGCGGCAGCAGGATCGTCACCCGCACGGTGGCCACGTGCTGGCCCGGGCGCTCGAACAGGTGCATCGGCGTCCCCGCGCGGGTGGTCGTCGTCACCGCGGCCGGGAACTCCCACGGCTGCGGCGGCGCGACGGCGGGCGGGACGGTCGCGGCGGGGCTGCTCACTGCTCTCCTCCAGTCGTGTCGGCCTGACGGCGGTACGTCACCTGGGCACGTCGCTCGGCCCGAAGCCAGTCTTCGGCAACGGCCTTGACACGGTCGGCGGTGACCGCCTGGAGTTCGTCGATGCGCCGATTGATCCTGTTCGCGTCGCCGAACAGCAACACGTGGTGAGACAGCTCGTCGGCGCGGCCGGCGCAGGTGGCCAGTTGCTCGAGCCAGTCGCGCTCGTTCTGCGCCTGCACAGTCGCCAGCTCGTCCTCGGTGACACCGCCGTCGGCCAGCCGCTCGACCTCCTCGACGATCGCGTCCTCCACCCGTTGCAGCTCGACGCCCTCGACGGCGACGCCCGTGAGCGTGCCGAACGAGACCCCGCCGATCAGCGGCAGCGCACCGCCGGACACCGACTGGGCGATCCGCTCCTCGCGGACCAGCAGGCGGTTCAACCGGCTGCTCTGGCCGGCGGCGAGTACGTCCAGCGCGAGCGCGCCGGCGTCCAGGTCCGGCGTACCGTCCACCGGCAGCCGGAACATCATCGTCACCAGGTCCGACGGCACGTCGTCGGTGACGTCGTCGCGGAACACCCCGTCGAGCGCGCCGACGGTGCCGTCCGGTGCGGCCGGCGGCTGCGGGATCGCCGGGATGTGGCCGAAGTACCGCTTGGCCGCCATGAAGGCGTCCTCCTCGGCAACGTCACCCACGATGGTGAGTACCGCATTGTTCGGTCCGTAGTGGGTGCGGAAGAACGCGTGGACGTCCTCCAAGGTCGCCGCGTCCAGGTCCTCCATCGACCCGATCGTCATGTGCCCGTACGGGTGGTCCGGGGCGAACGCCAGCTTGACCAGCCGCTCGTAGGAGTCGCCGTACGGCCGGTTGTCGTAGCTCTGCCGTTTCTCCTCCTTTACCACGTCGCGCTGGTTGTCCAGGTTCTCCTGATTCACCGCGTCGAGCAGATAGGCCATCCGGTCCGCCTCTAGCCACAGCGCCAGGTCCAGTCCCCCGCTCGGCAGCGACTCGTAATAGTTGGTCCGGTCGAAGAAGGTGCTCGCGTTGAGCGAGGCGCCCGCCTTCTCGAGCAGCGCGAAGTGCTCGCCGGACTTGACGTTGCGAGAGCCCTGGAACATCAGGTGCTCGAACAGATGGGCGAACCCGGTCAGACCCGGCGGCTCGTGCCGTGACCCCACGTCGTACCAGAGGTTCACGGCGACGATCGGCACGCCGCGGTCGGGGCTGACCACGACGCGCAGGCCGTTGTCCAGCGTCTGCTCGGCGATCGGGTAGTTCAGCGGCATGCTGGCCACCCTACGTCAGCCCCTGATCGCTCCGCCCAAAGCGAACGTGCCGTTCGCTCGCGTACAGGTCGAGCATCACGCTCCGACGGGAGTCAGCGGTTCGGACGGCGTTGCCTCTTCGGCGGTCGTACGGGACCGGCCGCGGGTGGCACCGATCGCGCACAGCAGCAGGCCGCCGAGCAGCCAGGCCGACAGCACCAGCACCGGCCGGAGGATGTTCGCGCCGTCGAAGAAGGCGACCGCGCGCAGCATCGTCCCGGCGGCACCCGGCGGCAGCAGTTGGCCGAGCGTGCCCCAGCCGGTCGGCAGCATCTCCGGCGCGCTGGTCATCCCCGACAACGGGTTGCCGAGCAGCATCATGGTCGCGGCGCCGAGGGCCAGACCGACGGCGCCGAGCAGCCACTCCAGGCCGAGGATCGTGACCGAAGTCGCCGCGATCGAGAACGCGATCACCCCGGAGTTCGCCCAGTAGTTCCCCTCCAGCGATCCCAGCCAGAACTGCAGCACCGCGGCCAGCGCCAGTCCCCCGGCGATCGCGAACCCGACCGCACCGCGGATGCGCCGGACCCCGGCAGGGATCAGACGAGTCAGCGCCACGGCGGCGATGATGCCGCCCAGCACCAGCGGCAGCGCACCGGCAGCCAGACCCGCACCGCGCGGGTCGTCGGGCGGCAGCGGTACCACGTCCGTGACGGTCGGCGTGCGGTTCTCGGCGGCGGCCAGCTTGCCGGCCATCTGGGTCAGCACCTGTGCCACCACCGGACCACGAGCCGAGGCGGTGAGGATCTCCGGACCGGCCTGCCCGGCGACGATCGCGCCGTAGACGTCCCTGTCGTAGATCGCATCGACCGCAGCGGCGCGGTCTGGGTACGAGTGGATCTCGAACGCGCCCGGCGCGTTCTGGTTCAGCGCGGTGGTGATCTGCCCGGCCACAGCACTCGGACCTGCGACGCCGAGCGGCAGGTCGCGTGGCTCGGTCCGGGCGGCGGGCCAGGCGAAGGCGATCAGCATGACAGTCAGTACAGCGGTGAGCAGCAGGATGACCGCGATCACCGGTGGCTTGCGGGTCATGATCCATGACCTCCAGATAGCTCTAAAACGAATGCCCGTTCTGTATAGACTCGACGGTGTCAGCAGAGCTCTCGATTGTCAAGAA
>JBKPSJ010000078.1:0-11733 GCA_046765875.1 Actinomycetota bacterium | reverse complement strand
GTACACACGCGAGTACTTCACCGTCGCGCCGGCCGAGCTGCTGCCGGAACTGTCCGCCGATCTGCTGGTGCTGCAGCGGGTGCTCGGCGCCCGCGACGGCAAGGCGGCTGCCGACCTGGCCCGTACCGCCGGCCAACTCGGCGTGGTGCAGGCGATGACGCTGGCCGGCCTCGGCCAGTTGCGCGCGGCCCGGCGCTGGTGGCAGACCGCCCGGTCCGCGGCCGACCTGTCCGGCGACACCCAGACCCGGGTCTGGGTGCGCGCATGGGAGGCGGTCAACGGACTGTACGAGCGGCGTCCGCTGCCGTCGGTGCTCGCGTTGATCGACGAGGCGCTGGCGATCTCGACGCGGCCGTCGGCCGGTGTGGCCGGTGCGCTGGCCGGGAGGGCGCAGGCATACGCCCTTCTCGGCGACACCGAACAGTCCAAGGCTGCGCTGCGCAAGCTGGCCGCGACCAACGAGCGGATGCCGGCCGCGGTGGTGGCCGACGAACAGTCGATGTCCGGCTGGCCGGAGTACCGGATGCGGCATACGGACAGCTATGTGCACAGCCATCTGGGCGAGACCGCACTGGCGTACGACGCACAGGACCGGGCGGACCTCCTCTACCCGCCGGAGCTGGCCCGCGAGCACGCCCAGGTCGAGCTGCACCGGGCCCGCTGCCTGATCCTCGACGGGCACATCGGCGACGGGCTCGGGCATGCGCTGCGCACGCTGGTTGAGCTGCCCGAGCAGTTCCACAACCAGTCGGTCTACGAGATCGGCGGCCACGTGCTGACCGCCGTACCGCCGTCCGAGCGCGGCCGCACCGCGGTCGCCGACCTGCGCGCGCTCACGAACCGCCCGACGCCCGGCACCGCTCCCTGACCGAACAGGACTGTTGAATGTGTTCGTCAGCTGGATATGTCTGCCCGGCGTGCGGCGATGCGCTCGGCCTCGGCGACGATCCTCGCCAGGCGCGTGTGGTGGGCGCCTTTCCAGTACGGACGACCGCAGGCGCGGCACTGCGCGAAGGTGTCGTACGTCTGCCGGGTGCCGGGTTCCAGCAGATGCTCTACGGCGGACTTGGGTACGTCGATGAGCGGCCCGTTGCACGCCGGGCACCGGGTCCACGCCGCAAGCCTCGGTGCGAACCGATCCAGCACATCGCGAAGCTGGTCGTCGGGACGCGCACCGCGCACGTATGCACCGAGCCACAGCCGCCTGCGCCGTAGCAGCGCCCGGTCCTGCGTCAGCAGGACCCTTCGTTCGCGGTTCGCCTGTTCGATCAGCGCATCGTCATCGGCGTCAGTGACATACGCGGTATCGACGCCGAGCTGGCGAAGCCGCCGCGCGAGCACACCGAGATGGACATCGAGCACATACGACGACGGCGCAGCCTGAGGTCGTCGTACCGGAAGGACTCGCACCTCGTCACCATCCGCCGGCCGGTAGCGCGGCTCCACGGAGCGGCCGCGCACGAGCAGGGCGCCGACCTCCGGAAGCGGTACGCCGACAGATTCGACCACATGTCCCAGCGAGGAGATTCCGTCGTACGGCTGGCTGATCGCATCGTGCCGGTCACGCGGTGCCAGGAACAGCCGGAGCTCCGGCGCCACCTCGATCACCAACGCGTCCATACCGACCTTCATACCCGGCCTGGACGGGCGGTTCCGTGGTCCTATGACCGCAACCGCCCCGGTTATCTCTAGAACGCGAGGGCGCCTGAGTGTGATCTAACGGATACGAAACGTTCCAATGGGCGCGCCGAGCCCTGACAGACAGCGGCGCCACCCTCCGCCCCGGAGGTGGCGCCGCTGCGATCGTGGGTCCCACGACAACCGCACAACGGTCGACGCTTCAATAGCGTTCCTGATCCGGCCGCGAGTTCATGGGCCTATTTCCAGACGCGGAGCGGCACCGAAAGGTTGGCATGGCGTCCACTCAATCAATCCGTCGGTGGTACGGCAGGGAGTTCCAGCCGGGCCGAGGCACCACCGTGCGGGGCGGCGGAGAAGATCAGGTCCGCACCGAGCACATTCGCGTGCGCGGCCGCGATCGTCAGCCCGAGCCCGTGACCGAGACCACGCTCCGCCATCCCGGACCGGAACCGCCGCGGCCCCTCGTTGATCAGCGCCTTCGGGTAGCCGTCGCCATGATCGGTGACCGTGATCGCACGGCCGGACACCGTGACGTCGACCGGCGGCCGGCCGTGCCGCAGCCCGTTGAGCACCAGGTTGGCCAGGATCCGTTCCACCCGCCGCGGGTCGGTCAGCGCCCGCGCTCCGTCAGCCGTGTCCAGCTGGAGATCGTCGGCGCTGATCGACTGCTGCGTGCGCAGCCTGGCGATCGCCGATCCGACCAGCGCGCCGAGATCGACCTGCTCCAGATCGGCACGCTCGACCCCGGAGTCGAACCGCGCCACCTCGAGCAGGTCCTCGACCAGGCTGCGCAGCACCTTCGCCCGGTCGCGGACGAGCTCGCTCGGCCGGCCCGGCGGCAACAGCTCGGCCGCGGTCACCAGCCCGGTCACCGGCGTGCGCAGGTCGTGTGCGACGTCGGCGGTGAACCGCCGCTCGGCGTCGAGCTGAGCGCGCAGCGACGCGGCCATCGTGTCCAGTGCCTTGGCCAGCGCCGCCACCTCGTCGCGGCCGCGGCCGACCGCATCGACCGCGGACGCGTCCAACTCGCCGGCGGCGATCCGGCGTGCCGTACCGGAGACCGCGACGATTCGCCGCGACAGGCTGCCGGCGGCGATCACGCTCATCAGCGCGACGCCGAGGATGGTGCCGATCCCGGCCAGCAGCAGCGCACGTTCGAGCGCGTCCATCGAGTCGTCGCTGTTGGCGTAGTCGAGGTTGACCGAGATCGTGTGCCCGTCGACCCGCTGCGCCGCCCACAGCTGGTTGCCGCGCTTGAGTGTGACCCGCTTGCCGCCGGCGATCGCGGCCTTCAGCTCCGGCGGCAACTGCGGGTCGTCAAGCTTGGCATCGAGCTGTGGCTGACCCTTGAACTCCTCCCACAACGCGGCCGCCGCTTGAACCCGCTCGTCGGCGGCCTTGCGGGCGCGGTCCAGCCGGGCCGCCTGCGCCTGGGTGTACACCGCGGCGCCCAGTCCCACGATCGCGATGGTGGACACCGCCAGGAAGATCAGTCCCAGCTTGCCGCGCAGGCCCATCCGCGCCTCAGGCCCGCAGCTTGTATCCGAACCCGCGGACCGTCTCGATCCGTTCCGCACCGATCTTGGTCCGCAGCCGTTGCAGGTGGACGTCGACCAGCCGCCCGTCACCGCCCCAGTCGTAGTCCCAGACCCGCTGCAGCAGCGTGGACCGGCTCAGCACCACGCCCGGGTTGTTCGCGAACTCCAGCAGCAGTTTGAGCTCGGTCGGGGTGAGCTGGACCGGCCGGCCGGCCCGGCGTACCTCGAGCGCCTCGCGGTCCAGCTCGAGATCGCCGAACCTCTCGACGGTCTTGCGGGTCTCGCCGTCCACCCCGGCCCGGCGGAGCACCGCGCGCAGCCGGGCGACCAACACCTGGGTGTCGAACGGCTTGGTGACGTAGTCGTCGGCGCCGGCCTCCAGGCCCTGTATGACGTCCACCGCGTCGCCGCGGGCAGAGATCATCACCACCGGGACCGTGCTTGTCTCGCGGATCCGCCGGCACACCGAGATCCCGTCCAGGCCGGGCAGCATGATGTCGAGCAGGATCGCGTCCGGGCGCTCGGTCTCGAAGGCCCCGACCGCCTCCAGCCCGTCGACGGCGGTGACGACGTCGTACCCGTGCCGGCGCAGTGACAACTGCGTGGCCTCACGGATGACGGCGTCGTCCTCGACCATCAGGATCCGGGCTGTGCTCTGCTCCTCGGCCACTCGGCTACGACCCCTTCGTGAAGACTTCGCTCTTCTTGACAAGGTAGTTGCCGTTCCACCCGTAGACCTCGACCTTCGAGCCCGAGGGGCAGCAACTGTGGTCGGTCGGACCGTACACCTTGGAGCCGACGACGAGGCTCCTGTCCCTGCCGGCGGTGATCCTCATGTCCTGGCCGCGGATCGTCGAGCGCACACTTGGTACGCCGTCGACGTCGCCGACCAGGTACGCCACGAAGGTCCAGTCGGTGTTCAGCGTCTTGATGGTCACGACGCGTTGCGGCGTCCCGGTGCCGATCACGTCGGTGGCGATGCCGCGTGACAGGCACGGCGGGCAGGTCCGCAGCACCGCCTTGGCGTCGGGGTCGACCGCGGCGTCGTTAAGGAGCAGCGCGCGCAACTCGGGGAGGCTGAGAGCGGCCGCGCCGGTGCCGACGCGCTCGCCCATGATGCCGTTGCTGGACTTGTTCGGTCCCGGGCCCTGCGTCGGCGTCTCGCCCGGCGTGGGCGTCGTCATGGTCTGGGCGGCTGCCGGCTCGTGCCCGTTCTCGACCCGCAGGCCGTCCCCCGTCCCGCAGCCGGCCAGCATCAGCGTCGTCAACACGATCCCGACCGGGCGCAACGGCCACGAACGGACCGACACGTGTGCCCTCCTCACCACAAGCTTGATCCTCCCCCGCCCGGCTGTGACCGCCCCGAGCGCGGCCACAACCGGACCCGCGATGCACGCGACTCCGCCCGGGTCGCGGCTCCTCAATGGTGCGTCCGGATGGTCACGGGCACCGGCCACGAAGATCGACGGCATCCGGCGATTGCGTTGCAGTTTCGTCTCGGCTACCACCTGGACGGATCAGCCCGCGACGATCTTGCCCGGGTTGAGGATGCCCTGCGGATCCAGCGCGCGCTTGATCGCCCGGTGCACCTCGACCGCCACCGGGCCGATCTCCTTGACCAGCCACTCCATCTTCAGCACGCCGACGCCGTGCTCGCCGGTGATCGTGCCGCCGAGTTCCAGGCCGACGGCCATGATCTCGTCGAACGCCCGCTGCGCACGCGCGGCCTGGTCGGGATCGTCCTGGTCGAAGACCACGTTCGGGTGCATGTTGCCGTCGCCGGCATGCCCGACGACCGCCACGAGTATGCCGGTCTGCTCGGAGACCTTCTCGACCGCGACCAGGAACTCGGCCAGCCGCGACCGCGGCACGCAGACGTCGTCGATCATCGTCGTGCCGAGCACCTCGAGCGCCGGCAGTGCGGCCCTCCTTGCCTCGAGCAACAAGTCGCCCTCGGCCGGGTCGTCCGCCTGCAGGGATTCCGTGGCGCCGGCATCGCTGCACAGCTTGGTCACCGCGGCGATCTCGGCCGCGGCTGCCTCACCACCGCTGTCGGACTGTGCGAGCACCATCACCGCGGCGTCGTCGGGCAGATCCATCCGCTTGAACTCGTTGACCGCCCGGATCGTGGTGCGGTCCATGATCTCCAGCAATGACAGGGAAATGCCGCTCTTGACGATCTCGGTGATCGCCGTGCCCGCCGCCGCGGAGGAGTCGAACAACGCCGCCATCGTGCGCGGCCGCTGAGTCGCCGGGCGCAAGGACAGCGTGGCCTCGGTGATGATCCCGAGCGTGCCCTCGCTGCCCACGATCAGCTTGGTCAGGTCGTACCCGGCGACACCCTTGACCGTCTTGCGGCCGGTCCGCAGGACCTCGCCGGAGGCGAGCACCACCTCCAGGCCGAGGACGTAGTCGGTGGTGACGCCGTACTTCACGCAGCACAGGCCGCCGGAGTTCGTCGACAGGTTGCCGCCGATCGAGCAGAACTCCCAGCTCGACGGGTCCGGCGGGTAGAACAGGCCATGCTCGGCGACCGCACGCGACAGCACCGCGTTGTAGATGCCGGGCTGGGTCACGGCGTACCGGTTGACCGGGTCGATCTGGAGCAGCCGGTCCATCTTCTCCAGCGAGATGACGATGCAGCCCTCGATCGCGTTCGCGGCGCCGGACAACCCGGACCGCGCGCCCTGCGGCACGATCGGCGTACCGGTGTCGGCAGCGATCCGCACCGCGGCCTGGACGTGCGCGGTCTCACGGGCCAGCACCACCGCGAGCGGCTCGCCGGCGGGACAGAACATCGCCCGGTCGTACCGGTAGCTCTCCATCCGGTCGGCGTCGGTGACCAGCGCCTCGGGCGGTAGAGCCTGCCGCAACCGCTCCAGCACATCGCTCATACCCCGAGCCTACGCGCCCTGATCGGGCCGCCGCGGAGTCAGCGCGTGCGCTTGGTCTGGCCCCAGGAGATGCGCGTCCAACCACCGCCGCCGTTCTGGAACTCGTGCCCCGAGGCGGCGAACCGGACGCTGCCCGACCGCCCGGAGATCCGCGGGGTGTGGCAGGTCCGCTGCCCCGCCACGACTCGGCCGTTGCCGCCGCGGGCGTCGCAGGAGATCGGCGCGCCGGCCTTGCCGTTGGTGAACTTCACGATGTACGCGATGGCGAACGTGTTCGACTTCATCGGCTCGTACATGATCAGCTGGCCCCAGTAGCGGCGGCACGAGTCGCGGCGCAACTCGATCGAGCCGACCACCGGCGACCCGCCGAAGAGTCGTACATAACCGGCGGACAGCAGGACCGATCCGCTGCAACTCGTCGCGGACGCGCCTGGCATGGCCGCCACCATGCCGGCCGCGGCGAGTCCGAACGCGCCGAGCACGACGCCCACAATCCTCATCGGAACCTTTCCGGGCGGACGCCCCGAACGCCCGGACCCGGACGGCACAGTACGCGACGTCCGGTGTCCCGGAGCAGATCCCTCCGGATACCGGACGCCGCGAAACCGTGCGACCAGAGCCTCAGAGGTTGCCGCGGCGCTCCTGCTCGCGCTCGATCGCCTCGAACAGCGCCTTGAAGTTGCCCTTGCCGAATCCGAGCGACCCGTGCCGCTCGATCAGTTCGTAGAACACGGTCGGACGGTCGCCGATCGGCTTGGTGAAGATCTGCAGCAGGTACCCGTCCTCGTCACGGTCGACCAGGATCCCGCGCGACTTCAGTTCCTCGATCGGCGCCCGTACCTGCCCGATCCGGGTCCGCAGTTCGGGGTCGTCGTAGTAGCTGTCCGGGGTGTCGAGGAAGTCGATGCCGTTCGCACGCAGAATGTCCACGGTCCGCAGGATGTCGTTGGTCGCCAGCGCGATGTGCTGCGCGCCCGGGCCGTCGTAGAACTCCAGGAACTCGTCGATCTGCGACTTCTTCTTCGCGATCGCGGGCTCGTTCAGCGGGAACTTCACCCGGTGGTTGCCGTTCGCAACGACCTTGCTCATCAGCGCCGAGTAGTCGGTGGCGATGTCGTCGCCGACGAACTCCGCCATGTTCACGAAGCCCATCACCTTGTTGTAGAAGGCGACCCACTGGTCCATCTTGCCGAGCTCCACGTTGCCGACGACGTGGTCGATCGCCTGGAACAGCCGCTTGGGGTGGCCGTCCGGACGACTCACGGTGCTCTGCGCGGCGAGATACCCGGGCAGATACGGGCCGTCGTACCGCGACCGGTCGACCAGCGAGTGGCGGGTGTCGCCGTACGCCGCGATCGCCGCGGTCCGGATCACCCCGAACTGGTCGGACACGTCGTGCGGCTCCTCCAGGATCACCGCGCCCTGCGACCGGGCGTGCTCGACGCAGCGGTCCACGTCGGGGACCTCCAGCGCGATGTCGACAACGCCGTCGCCGTGCCGGCGGTGGTGGTCCAGCAGCGGGCTGTCCGGGGTCACCCCGCCCGATACCACGAACCGTGCCGAGCCGGACTTGAGCACATACGCCTTGCGGTCCCGGACGCCGGTCTCCGGACCGCTGTACGCGACCAGGTCCATCCCGAAGGCGAGCTGGTAGAACTTCGCCGTCTGGGTCGCGTTGCCGGCCACGAACACCACGGCGTCCAGTGCATGCACCGGGAACGGGTCTCGCGTCTCGTCGTACGGGACGAGCCCGACGAGCTGCTTGAGCTGGTCGAGATCGAGATCGGCATCCAGCTCTGCCGGGGTCAGATCGGTACTGGTCATTTATGGCCTCCGGTCGTTCCTGTACGGCATTTGCTGCAGCTTGCCTCCGGGTGACAGATTGTGCAACAGTTCACGTATCGGCTGGGCAGATTGCACAGTCAGCCCCGCTCCAAGATCGCTGATCTGGTCAGGATGCACACCGGAGGACGTTATGACCGGTATCGATCGCCTGGATGGCCGGATCATGGCGTTGTTCGCCGCAGAACCGCGGGTCGGCGTACTCGAGGCGTCGCGCCGGCTCGGGGTCGCGCGCGGCACCGTGCAGGCCCGGCTTGACCGGCTGGTGCGGGACGGAGTGGTACGCGGCTGGGGTCCCGACATCAGCACCGAGGCGGTCGGCTATCCGGTCACCGCGTTCGCGACACTGCAGATCGAGCAGGGCACCGGGCACGCAGCGCCGGCCCGCGCGCTTGCCGACATCCCGGAGGTGCTCGAGGTGCATACGATCACCGGCGCCGGCGACCTGTGGTGCCGGATCGTGGCCCGGTCGAACACCGACCTGCAACGGGTCATCGATGCCGTCGTCGCGGTGCCCGGCATCCAGCGCGCCTCGACCGTGATCGCCCTGGCCGAACAGGTCCCCTATCGCGTCCTGCCTCTGATCGAGGAGGCTACGACGGCCTGACGATCTGCTGGACGCTCCACCCGTTGCCGTCCGGGTCGTCGAAGAACAGGAACCGTCCCCACGGGAAGTCCTGCACGTCGGAGAGTTCCATGCCGCAGCGCAACCCGGCCTGCTCCATATAGAACGCCTTCGCCCGGTCGATATCGCTGACCGGTACCGCGACGAGTTCGAACCTGATGTCCATCCGATCCCTAGGCGAGTCGTTTGGCGACCTCGACGGCCGCGCGGGCGACGCGCGGGCCGACGAACTCACGGTCGAGCTTGCCGAGTACGACAACGCCGATCGACGCTTCCACTCCGGGTACGCCGAGCACTGGCGCGGCCACCCCCTGGGCACCTGCCTGCAACTCCCCAGCGGTCACCACATACTGGCGGCCGGCCGGGTCCGGCTTGCGGCGGCCGGCCAGGATCGCCTTGCCGGCCGCGCCGGCGTCGAGCGGATGCCGGGTCCCCATCCGGTACGACACGTGGAAGTCGGTCCAGCTGGGCTCGAGTACCGCGATCGCCAGCGCCTCCTCGCCGTCGGCGACCGTCAGATGCGCCGTCGCGCCGGTGTCCTCGGCCAGTGCCCGCAGAACCGGCAGCGCGGCGTCGCGCAGGGTCGGCTGCACCCGCCGGCTGTAGTGCAGTACGGCAAGACCCAGCCGGGCCTTGCCCTCGCTGTCGCGACGTACCAGCCGGTGCTGTTCGAGCGTGTTCACCAGCCGGTAGACGACGGTCCGGCTGACATCGAGTGCGGCGGCCAACTCCGTGATCGACAGCCCCTCCGGAGCGTCGGCCAGCAACTCGAGGACCGTGAGTCCCCTGTCGAGCGTCTGCGAGGTCTCGGCCGGCACACAAGGGAGGGTATCTGCTTTTCCGGTCGCGGACCGATAGCGCCGTAGGGTGCTCCCGTGCGGAACTACTGGGCGTTGCTGCCGGCGATCGCGGTGTGCGTCGTCCTGGCGCTCCTGTACGTCGTGCCGACGCTGGTGAACCCGCAGCTCACCGCCAATGCGACGGCACTGTTCCGGACCTCCGACGGAGAACGGATCCCGCGGCTGACGGACAAGGAGCGGCTACACCGGCGACTGACCGCGCTCGGCGTACTGGCTGCCACACTCGCGCTGGTGGGGTTCAACGTGTCACTGAACCGCGAGTCGAACTCCTGCTACTCGGTGGCTCACGCGTGGGGCGCCGACGACAGCGAAGTGATCAAGGATCCTTGTATTGACAAGCTGTTCGGGGCGTTCCTGTCCAACCCGGACGGCGACGTGATCAAGGACAAGCCGCAGCCTGTGAAGGCGTACCAGGTTGTGCACGGCAAGAATCCGAAATACCTGCGCTGGGTCGACAACCGGCCGGCATACAACAAGGTCGACCTCATCGTCGGTGCGCCGTTCCTGTGCAGCGAGATCAAGTTCAAGGAGACCGACGACAAGGTCACGCTGGTCGACGACCGGTCGCAGCCGTGTCCGCCGCAGCCGAAGATCAACCTGGTCAGCATCGACCTGGACAAGCCGCTCGGCGACCGCAAGGTGGTCACCGTCGACGACAAGCCGGTCGAGCGGATCGACCCGGACATGCCGTCGTGGGGCTCGGTACTGAAGAAGCTCGCGACCGGCGGCTAGCGGACAGCGCCCTGTGAGACCGGGCGTGGGTACGCTCGCGGGGTGCCGCGGTGAGGAGGTGTTCGGTGCAGCCCGTGCAGGCCCTGCGTACCGAGGACCCACAGCGGATCGGCGACTTCACCGTCCTGGGCCGGCTCGGTCGCGGCGCGATGGGCACGGTCTACCTGGCCCGCTCGGTCGGTGGCCGCAGGGTCGCGGTCAAGGTGGCCCGGCCCGAACTGGCCGGGGACGCCAGGTTCCGCGAGCGGTTCCGCAACGAGGTCGCGATGGCCCGCGCAGTCGGTGGGTTCTGGACCGCGGCTGTCGTCGACGCCGACCCGGACGCGCCGCGGCCATGGCTGGCGACTGAGTTCGTACCCGGCCCGACCCTGCACGACGTCGTCGCGGCGCACGGCCCGATGCCCGAACCCGAACTGCGACGGCTGGTCGCCGGGCTGGCCGAGGCGCTGCTCGCGATCCACGCGACCGGGCTGGTACACCGCGACCTCAAGCCGTCGAACGTACTGCTCGGCGCCGACGGCCCGCGGGTGATCGACTTCGGCATCGCCAAGGCGCTGGAGACGACCGGCCTGACCGCGACCGGGATGCTGGTCGGCACCCCCGGGTACCTGTCGCCGGAGCAGATCGCCGGGGGACCGGTCACCGCTGCCAGCGATGTGTTCGCCCTCGGATCGGTTCTCGCGTTCGCTGCGACGGGCGTCGGTCCGTTCGGTACGGGCGACGCGGCCGCGCTGATGTACCGCGTCGTCAACAGTGAGCCCCGACTTGACGGCGTACCACCCGCCCTGATCCCGCTCACGTCGCGCTGCCTTTCCCGCGACCCGGCGGCCCGGCCGACCCCCGGTGCGATCCTCGGGATGGTCAGCCAGCCCGACCCTCAGACTCCGACCGTCCCCCTCGCTGCACCCACAGCACCACTACAGCCGACGCCACCGCTACAGGACGCGACCGCCACCTATCACCGCGGGCCGACGCGGGCGTATCCGGCGCCGCCGATGCCGGTCGACGGGAACCGGGCGGTGTTCAGGACGTCGCGGATGGCCGCCGTCGTCGGCGGCGGTGTGGCGCTTGCGGCGGCTCTGACCTGTTCGTCGATCGCAGGAGCAGCTTCACGAACCGGGCAGGATGCCGAGGCACTCCTCTGGTTCGCCGGGTTCGTGCTGCTGATGATCCCGGCCGTACGGCTGCTGTGGAGCGCCGTCCGCTCGCGCCGGACACTCGAGCTGTCGGCCGACGGCATGACGATCGGTGTCGGCACCCGCAAGCGCCGGCTGGCGTGGCCGCAGATCGCCCGGGTCCGCCTGGTCGAGACGTGCCGCCGGCCCTGGCTTGTCATCTGGCTCACTGACCAGAACGACTCGCTCGGCGGGCTGGCCGGGCCGTACCGTGGCGAGCACGGCGGTTATCGCGTCTTCCCGGTCGGGCACGAGCGTCGTAAGAAGGCTCGCCGGCACGAGGTCCGCGAGCTCCGCGCCGCACTCGCCTGGTACGCCGGCGGCCGTTACGACTGGAGCCCCTGACCCAGCCCCATGAGCCGCACGGTCAACACGGCGCCGTCACAATGCCTGTGCGGCTCGGGAAGCTACGCCCGGCGGCGGGCG
>JBKPSJ010000077.1:0-6001 GCA_046765875.1 Actinomycetota bacterium | reverse complement strand
CAGCCGCCGGTTGTCGTCGTCGAGGTCGTGCGCGACGAACACGCGGCAGGTCCGGCCCAGCGCGTCGAACGCGTCGGCTGTCGCGAGGTTCCCGCCGCCGATCGAGTAGACCGCGCACAGGTCCGGGTCGGCCCGCAGCGCCTCCCGGGCCAGCGCGCCGATCGTCTCGTCCAGCCCGTCGGTGTCGGTCAGCTCGACCAGCGCACGCCTTGGCGCGCGTTACCGCATCGCGGCCCGGAACCCCATCTCGCGTTCGTCCTCGCCACGGAACTCGTTGCGACTGAGGGTGACAAGTACGTTCCCGGCGTCCTCCCCCAGCCAGCGGTCGATCAGGTACGCCGCGGTCGCACCGGCCGCGCGGTTGTCGATCCCGACGTAGGCGAGCCGCCGGCTGCCCGGCACGTCGGTCACCAGCGTGACCACGGGTATCCCGGCGGCGACCAGCCGGTCGACCGCCTCGGCGATCTCGGGAACGTCCGGCGCCTTGAGCACCACGCCGTGCGAGCCCTTGGCCCGGATCCGGTCGAGAACGGCGACCAGGTCGTCGACGTCGCCGGCCTCACGCAGGTGGAACCGGGACCGGATCACCGCCGGCCGCAGCGCCGGCAGCTCGGCCTCGAGCGCGGCCCGGACCGCGCCGCTGAACCGGTCCGGCGCCTGCATCACCAGGTCGATCAGGAACGTCCGGCCACCCAGCCGTACCTGCTCCTGCTGCCGGTCGAGGTCGCGGATCGCCTGCTCCACCTGGCGGGTGGCGCGGAGGCTCACTTTGCCGCGACCGTTCAGCACGCGGTCGACGGTGGTCTCGCTCAGCCCAGCCTGGACGGCGATGTCGCGCACTCGGTATGGACGACCCACTCCGCAAGGATGACGGATTTTTGACGGATCCGGGGTGTGGTCGGACCGTCATCGCGGTCTCAGGCTGGTCGTGTCAGAACCCCACCGTTGGAGGTCCGCGATGACCACGACTTCGACGTCCGCCGCCGCCCAGGTCTGGCTGCGGCCCGAGGACTGCCGGCTGGATGACCTGCTGGAGGTCGTTGCCGAACGCACCGACCCGTCCGCGTACCCGCATGCTGACCGGATCGAGCAGGAGGTGCTGGTCTACGACGCCGCCAAGGTGGCCCGGCAGGACCGGCACACCGTCCAGGCCGAGCTGGCCCGGGCGCTCAGCGACGGCCCCGGGATCGTCGTACTGGCCGGCGCATTCGACACCGAACCCGTCGACCGGGTGAGTGCGGCGTTCGACGCGATGATCGCGGACCAGCGTGCCGCGGGTACGGCGGCAGGTGATCACTTCGCCAAGCCGGGCGCGAACGACCGGGTCTGGAACGCGCTTGAGAAGCTCGCACTGCGGGACCCGGCGGCGTTCGCGGCGTACTACGGCAACGACGTGCTGGCGATGGTCGCCGAGGCCTGGCTTGGGCCGGCGTACCAGGTCACCTCGCAGGTCAACGTCGTCAACCCGGGCGGCGAGGGCCAGACCGTACACCGCGACTACCACCTCGGGTTCCAGTCGAACGAGGTTGCCGCGCGGTACCCGGCACACGTACACAGGCTGTCCGGCGTGCTCACTCTGCAGGGTGCGGTGGCGCACTGCGACATGCCCGTGGAGAGTGGGCCGACGCTGTACCTGCCGCACTCGCACAAGTACGAGTTGGGCTACCTGGCCTGGCGGCGGCCCGAGTTCGGCGAGCACTTCGTGGCGAACCATGTACAACAGCCGCTGACCAAGGGCGACGCCGTGTTCTTCAACCCGGCGCTGTTCCACGCGGCCGGCAGCAATCACTCGGCCGATATCCGCCGGATGGCCAACCTGCTCCAGATCTCGTCCGCCTTCGGCCGCGCGATGGAGTCGGTTGACCGGACCGCGATGTGCCTCGCGCTGTATCCCGAGCTGCTCGGGATGGACGATCAGGTTGCCCTGGGCAACGTGATCGCCGCCAGCGCGGAGGGGTACGCCTTCCCGACCGACCTCGACCTGGACCAGCCGATCGAAGGCCTGGCACCACCGTCGCAGGCCGATGTGCTGCGCCGGGCGGTCGCCGAACGCTGGCCCGCCGATCGCCTGCGCGCGGCACTCTCCGACCACGCCTCCCGCCGCGGCCGCTAGACCGGTGGATTCCCGCACCCTGTTGTGGGTTCCCGCACCCTGTTGGGTTCGCGCACCCTGTTGTGGGTTCCCGCACCCTGTTGTGGGTTCCCGCACGACACGCACCGCGGGGACCCACAACAGGACGGGCGAACCCTCAGCGGGACGGCACTCGGCACCTTGGCCACGGCCCGTTGCTCGGGTTCGCACCCTAGGCCAGGGATCGCACCTCAGACATGGGTTCGCCCCTGGGTGTGCGGGGGGCGAAGCACAGCACGGGGTGCGAACCCTAGCGGGACTTCAGCGCAGCGGACGCCTCGAGCAGGGTTTTGGCGGCGGAGCTAAGGCCCTCGATCTGGTCGAGTTCCTGGTCCTCGTGCTCGATGTTGACCGCCATGTCCGGGTCGATCCGCTCGATCGCCGCCAGGAAGTCGGTCCAGAATGAGACGTCGTGGCCGCGGCCGACGGCGACGAAGTCCCACGAGGAGCCGTCCGGCCAGCGGCTCAGGGTGTCGCTGCCGCCGAGCCCGATCGCGCCGGGGTCGGTGGGCAGCACCCGGCCGAACCGGTCGTCGAGTACGCCGTTGATCTTCGCGGCCTCGTTGATCCGGGTGTCCTTGGCGGCGGCGTTGTAGACCAGGTCGCCGAGGCTGTCGAGCGCGGCGACCGGGTCGATCCACTGCCAGAACAAGTGGCTTGGGTCCATCTCGGCACCGACGTGGGTGGCGTTGATCGACTCGGCCAGCCGGACCATGGTGGCGGGGTTGTAGACGACATTGTGCGGGTGCATCTCGATGCACACCTTGACGTCGGCGTCGGCGGCCCGGGCCTGGATGTCCTTCCAGTACGGGATCACGACCTCGTTCCACTGGTAGTCGCGGGCGTCCAGGTAGACGCTCACCCACGGCAGCACGGTCCACGACGGAGCGGTACCGCCGGCGTGCGCCTCCGGCAGGCCGGACATGGTGACAACTCGCTTGACGCCCAGCAGGGCGGCCAGCTCGATGGCGTCGCGGACGTCCTGGCCGTGCTTCTTGCGTACATCCGGGTCCGGGTGCAGCGGGTTGCCGTTGCAGTTCAGCGCGGTCAGCGCCACCCCGCTGGTCTCGAACAACCCCAGGTACTCGTCTCGCGCGTCCTTGCTGAACCGGATCGCGTCGATGGGCAGGTGCGGCGCAGGCAGGAACCCGCCCGAGTTGATCTCCGCACTGTCCAGGCCCAGGTCACGCAGGATCGTCAGTGCTTCCGCGACGGGCTTGTCGTGCAGGCATGCGGTGTAGGCGCCGAGCTTCACGATGGTGTCCTTTTCAGAATCGGTTTCGACGTTTCAACAAGGCTTATGGGACCGAGACGACGGCGCCGCCGTTCTCGGACGAGGCGACGACCGCGCTCAGCAACCGCAGGTTGCGCAGGCCGTCCTCGAAGGTCGGGCAGGCCGGCAGCCCCTCGACCCCGGCCACCTGGCCGAGGAAGGCCCGGGCCTGCCAGGCGAACAGGTCGTTCTGCCCGTGACCGACGCCGGGGAAGTCCATGGGCAGGCCGCCGGTGATGTACGGATGCGCCGGCCCGACGAGCACCTGCCGGTACCCGTGGGTGGCGTGTGGCGCGGCGCCGTCGACGAACCCGAACTCCGAGGCGCGGGCCAGGTCGAAGGTGGCCGCGCCGGACTCGGCGAAGATCTCGAAGCCGAGCCCGTTCGGGTGCCCGAACGCGGTCCGGGACGCCGAAAGGGTTGCGGTCGCGCCGGAGACGAACCGGGCGGTGAAGCTGACCAGGTCCTCGTTCTCGACCGGTTCGGTCTCCTCGCTCAGCTCGGCGAGGGCATGGCCCACGACCGCGCCGGCGGGCAGGTGCCGCTCGGTGATGTACGTCGCCAGCACGGCCCCGCCGACCGATTCGATCGGACCGAGGAGGAACTCGGCCAGGTCGATCAGGTGAGCGCCGATGTCCGCGAGCGCACCCGATCCCGGGCCGCCCTTGTACCGCCAGCTCATCGGGCCCTTCGGGTCGCAGCCGTAGTCGCACCAGTAGTGGCCGTCGAGGTGCAGCGGCCGGCCGATCGAGCCGGACTCCAACTGCGCGCGGATCGCGTTGATCGCCGGCGAGCGACGGAACGTGAAGCCGGTCGCGGCCTGCCGGTCCGCGGCGGCGGCCGCCGCCACCATGGCCTCCGCGTCCTCGACGCTCGGAGCGAGCGGCTTCTCGCACAGGACGTGCTTGCCGCCGGCCAACAGGCCTTCGACGATCTCGCGGTGCAGCGTGTTGGCGACCACGACGCTGACGACGTCGATGTCCGGCGCCTCGGCGATGGCCTGCCAACTCGTCTCGGCCCGCTCGTATCCGAACCTGTTGGCCGCCTCCTTCGCGATGGTCGCGTTCACGTCGCCGACCGCGACGAAGCGGACCTCCGGCAACCCGGAGCCGTGGACGGCCATGGCGGCGCGGTACCCGGCCAGGTGTGAACGACCGGCCATGCCGGCACCGATCACGGCAACTCCGATGGACGAAGACGACATAACTGCTCCCTCACGAATACAAGCGTCAGTTGGATTTCAAGCGCTTTAAATGCCTGTACTATCCTTCCTGGAGCACAGTCATGTCAAGGGTTCGAACCGGGGAGCGTCGGTGACCGATCGCAGACCGAACAACCGCCGGCCGCGGCTGGAGGACGTGGCCGCCGAGATCGGCATGTCCCCGTCGTCTGTGTCGCTGGCGCTGAGCGACCGGCCCGGCCCGAGCGAGGAGACCCGGCGCCGGGTCCGCGAGGCGGCCGACCGGCTGGGCTACCGGCCGGACCGGACCGCCAGCCTGCTCGCCCGGCGGCGGACCCGGCTGCTCGGCGTGATGCTCGACATCGGTAGCCCGTTCCACGCCGAGCTGGTCCAGGACCTCCACCATGCCAGCGAGGGACGCGGCTACGACCTCGTCCTCAGCACCGTGACCGCGAGCCGGGACGAGCGGCGTGCGGTCGACGCACTGCTCGACTTCCGGTGCGAGGCGCTCATCCTGCTCGGGCCGGTCACGCAGTTGGGCGCGCACAGCCGGCAGCTCCCGGTCGTCGTGATCGGCAAGCAGAGCGGCACCGACGTGGACGTGGTCCGGGCGGCCGACGACCTCGGCGTAGCTCAGGCCGTCGACCATCTGGTCGGGCTCGGCCACCGCGACATCGCCTTCGTCGACGGCGGAAAAGGCCCGATCGCCTCGTTGCGACGGCGCGGCTATCGGACGGCGATGCGCAGGCACGGCCTGGCCGGCGCGGAATGGATCGTGCCGAGCGGGCACGACGAACTGGCCGGCGCCCAGGCCGGACGCGACCTGCTGGAGTCGAAGCAGTTGCCGACCGCGGTGGTCGCGTCCAACGACATGTGTGCCGTCGGCCTGCAGGACACGTTCATGCGAGCCGGGGTCGGCGTACCGGAGCAGGTCTCGATCGTCGGGTACGACAACAGCACGCTGGCGCGGCTGGCGCACATCGACCTGACCTCGGTCGACCAGGACGCCGAACAGCTGGCCCAGCACGCCGTCCGAGTGGCCGCCGACCGTCTCGAGAACGGCGGCGGCCCGGCCGGCGAGTTCGTTCTGACCCCGCACCTCGTGGTCCGAGGCAGCACCGGCGCTGTCCGCCCAGCCCGAGTGGACCCCTCGCGTCCGACTTAAGCCCTCGTGCCGAGTGAAGCTTTCGTGCCGAGTGAAGGGCTCTGGTTCTCAGGAAGCGCTCTCATAGACCCGGAACCTTCACTCGGTGCGGACTCTTCACTCGGTGCGAACTGCTTCAGTCGGTGCGAACCCCCTTCGCTCGGTGCGGACCCCTTCGCTCGGTGCGGACCCCTCGCTCGGTGCGAAGCCTTCACTCGAGCTCCTGCCGGGCAAAGACTTTGCCTCGAGTGAAGCCTTCGCGTTCGAGTGAAG
>JBKPSJ010000076.1:0-13277 GCA_046765875.1 Actinomycetota bacterium | reverse complement strand
ACCTGCTCCGGTGTGGTCAGGACGCTGGTACCGAACCGGAGGAAGGGATTGTTGTACGGCGTCACGCTGGCCACGATCTTGTGCTTGTCACGCAGTCGCTGCACGGCCTGGTTCGGGCTGACGTTCACCGGCTGGCACATCACCAGCCCCGCCGACAGATCGGGATCCTTCGGGGTCACCAGCCGGACGCTCTTCAGCCCCGCCAGCCCGTCCTTGAGCCGGGTGGCCTGCTCGGTGATCCGGGTGGCGATCCGGTCCCGCCCGACGTCCTTGTGGAACGCGAACGCCTCCGGCACCGCCCACCGGTGCTCGAAGGAGTGGTACCCGCCGGGCGTCGCCAGCCGTCCCGGTCCCTCGGGCTGCGAGAAGGATGCAAACACAGGGGCGACCGAGTCCCACGCCGTACCCCACAGGACGCCGGTACCACGCGGCCCGAACAACCACTTATGGGTCCCGCTGGTGAAGAAGTCGCAGCCGAGGGCGCCGACGTTCACATCGACCGCGCCGAACCCGTGCACGCCGTCGACGAACAGCAACGCCCGGTCCTCCGCGGCACGGCCCCGGTTCGCGGTTGCGAGCATGTCCGCGATCGCCTTGACCGGCAGCCGTACTCCGGTGCTCGAATGCACCCAGGTGACGACGACCAGCCGGGTCCGTGGCTGCAGCTGCGCCTTCAGCCGGCTGACGATCTGGTCCGCGTCGGCCTGCGACGGATCGTCGTACAGCGTGGCCCGGCGGACCGGTGCGCCGGTCCGCTCGGACAGCTTCCGCACGGCGTCGCGGGTGCCGTAGAAGTCGTGCTCGGTGGTGAGCACGCCCTGGCCGGGCTTCATCTTGATGCCGGTGCAGAGCAGGCCCATCCCCATCGTCGTGCTGTCGGTCAGCGCGACGTCGTCGGCCTTGCCGCCGATGTAGGCCGCCGCCGCGTCGCGCGCCGCCTCCTCCAGTTCGACCGCCTTCTCGAGGTACGCCGCGGTGTCCCGGTCGAGCTCGGCCCGGTGCCGTTCGATCGCGTCACGTACCGGCTTCGGATGTGCGGCCAGCATGAACGCGCCGAACTGCGCGTACGCCGGGTCGAGCGGGAACTGCGCTCGTACCGAGTCCCAGTCCTTCGGGTCGAACGGGGCCTCGGCGGCGGCCTTGTCGCTGGCCGGGTCGTCGTCCTTGCAGCCGGACAGCACCACCCCGGCACCCAGTGCCAGCCCGGTGCCGAGCAGCGCTCTCCTACCGACCGACGGTGTTTCCATCTGCCGATTGTGTCGGCGACTCGCCTCGCGCATCAGGTACCGGTCCGGACGGTGACGCCGGCATGACGTTTGGTGATCGAACCGCGTCAGGGAAAGGCGTTTGTCGTAATTAGGAAGTTACGAGACGAACACATCGCTATGCAAATCGTTTGCTTAGCCCCGAGGCTTGTGCGGGACTGCCCGGCTCCGCCCGTGTGCCGTGGCGTCTGGGGTGGACCTGTCGAAGTGCCCCACACCCCGGGGCTCAAACCAAGAGAGGGGATCGACTGTGGGTCGATCACGTGTGAGGCGTGCTCTATGGCTTGCTCCCGCGCTTGTATCCGGACTTGTCATCTCCACCGTCGCGATGCACGGCGCCGATGCGGCATCGACCGCTGCCGCGGGTGCCACGGCTAAGCCGGCCGCCGCTGCCGCGTACCAGGACGGCCGGTACATCGCGACGTTCGCCGATGATCCGGTCGCGAGTTACGACGGCTCGGTGGCGGGCTTCGCCGCGACCCGGCCGAAGGCCGGCCACAAGCTGGACCGGAACGCCGCGGCCGTCAAGGCCTGGCAGCGCCACCTTGTAGACAAGCACGACAGCGCGCTGGCTCGGGTCGGTGCCACCAAGCTCTACGACTACAGCGTCGCCACGAACGGCGTGGCCGCGTACCTCACTGCCGCACAGGCCGCCAAGCTGGCCAAGGTCCCCGGGGTCGTCAGCCTGACACCGGACAAGAAGGCGCAGGTGGACACGACCCTGTCGCCGCACTTCCTCGGCCTTGACGCCCAGGGTGGGCTGTGGAGCGCGCTGGGCGGTGCGAAGAACGCCGGTGCCGGCGTGGTCGTCGGTGTCGTCGACAGCGGTATCTGGCCGGAGAGCGCGGCGTTCCAGGGGAACACCGGCGTTCCGGTGCCGTCCGACTGGCACGGCACCTGCGTGTCTGGTGCGAACTTCAGCCAGAAGTCGTGCAACGACAAGCTGATCGGCGCGCGCTATTACGTCAACGGCTTCGGCAAGCAGAACGTCTCGAAGGAGGACTACGTGTCCCCGCGAGACGGCTCCGGCCACGGTTCGCACACCTCATCGACGGCGGCCGGCAACAACGGTACGAACGTCACCATCGACGGCAAGCAGATCGGCACCGGGTCCGGGATGGCCCCCGGCGCCAAGCTGGCCATGTACAAGGTGTGCTGGGAAGGCAAGCCCGGCGTCCCCGCAGGCTGCTTCAACTCCGACAGTGTCGCGGCGATCAACGACGCCGTGCTCGATGGCGTCGACGTGATCAACTACTCGATCGGCGGCTCGTCGGAGTCCAGCGTGCTCGACCCGGTGGAGCAGGCCTTCCGCGCCGCCGCCAACGCGGGCGTGTTCGTCGCGAACTCGGCCGGCAACAGCGGGCCCGGCGCGTCCACCCTCGACCACCCGAGCCCGTGGCTGACCACGGTCGCGGCGGCGACGTTCCGGCGTGCCTTCCAGGCCGTCGAGCTCGGCAACGGCGCCCGCTACGTCGGCGCCTCCACGACCGGTCCGCTGACGACCGCGACGCCGCTGGTGACCGCGCTGTCGGTCAAGCTGGCCACGGCCACCGACGCGAACGCCAAGCTGTGCATCGAGGGGACGCTCGACCCGGCCAAGGCGGCCGGCAAGGTCGTGGTCTGCGACCGCGGCGTGAACGACCGGATCGCCAAGAGCTTCGAGGTCCAGCGGGCGGGCGGCGTCGGCATGGTGCTGACCAACACCTCGCCGAACTCGATCAACGGCGACTACCACCCGGTGCCGTCGGTGCACGTCTCGAACGTCGCCGGTGACGCCATCAAGGCGTACATCGCCTCGGCCGGCGCGAACGCGACCGCCAAGATCGGGCCGCTGTCGGCGGCGGAGCTGGCCGCGGCGCCGCAGGTGCCCGAGATCACCGACTTCTCGTCGCGTGGCCCGTCCACCACGACCGGTGGCGACATCCTCAAGCCGGACATTGCTGCCCCGGGCAACGATGTTGTGGCCGCGGTGGCGCCGCCGTCGAACCACGGCCGGTCGTGGGACTTCTACTCCGGTACGTCGATGTCGTCTCCGCACATCGCCGGCATCGGAGCGCTGCTGAAGGCCCTGCACCCGTCCTGGTCGCCTGCCGACATCAAGTCGGCGCTGATGACCAGCGCGTCCGACACTGTTTCGAGTGCCCACGACCCGTTCGCCCAGGGTTCCGGTTTCGTCAACCCGAACGCCGCGGCCGACCCCGGCCTGGTGTATCCGGCCACGGCGACCGACTGGCGCCGGTACATGGTCGGGCTCGGCGTCCGGTTCGCCCCGCCGTTCGACCCACTGACTCCGCTGTCCGGCCCGGACCTGAACCAGGCCTCGATCGCGGTCGGCAAGCTCGCGGGCGTCCAGACGGTGACCCGCCGGGTCAGGAACGTCGGCTTCCACACCGCGACGTACCGCGCGACGGCTTCCGTGCCCGGCATGTCGGTAACGGTCAGCCCGTCGACGCTGCACCTGCAGCCGGGTGAGGAGAAGTCGTTCACGGTGAACTTCACCCGGACGACTGCTTCGCTCGGCGCCTGGACCACGGGTTCGCTGATCTGGAGCGACGACACCCACCGGGTGCGTTCCACGATCGCGGTGCGCCCGGTGGCACTCGCGGCTCCGGCCGAGGTGCATGCCGACGCGAGCGCGAGCGGCTCGAAGGAGTTCAGCGTCACCCCGGGCTACACGGGCACGCTGGACAGCAGCGTCTCCGGGCTGGTCGGCGTCACGCCGATCGCCGACTCGGTGATCGCCGGGCCGTTCGACATCAACAACCCGGTCGCCGGTCCGCAGACCAAGCTGTACCACGTCGACGTACCGGCCGGGACGAAGGCCGCCCGCTTCTCGTTGGACTCCGACGACGACTCGGCGGACCTGGACCTGTTCGTCTACAAGGGCGGCGCCTTCGTCGACCTGTCGGCATCCGGTTCGGCCGACGAGGAGGTCACGCTGCACGCCCCGGCGGCAGGCACGTACGACGTGTATGTCAACGGGTTCGCGACTCCGGGTGGCTCGACCGGCTACAAGCTGAGCAACTTCGTGGTCGGTAGCGACTCGGCCGGTAACGCATCCGTCGCCCCGGCGTCGGCGGCGGTGACGATCGGCACGCCGACCACCCTGACGGCGTCCTGGACGGGTCTTGACCCGGCCAAGCGCTGGCTCGGTGTGATCAACTACTCGGGCACCGACACGACGACGCTGCTGTCGGTCGGCTGACCCTGTCCGCCGGCGCGGTGCGGGCCTGTTAGAACGGCCCGCACCGCCTCGGCGGTCTTTTCGGTACGCCGACCTTGCCAGTTCGGATCGGTACCTTGGGATCCATGGCGCGCGTATCGGAGTTGCGGTACTACCCGGTGAAGGGGATGGCCGGGCTGTCCGTTGACGCGGCCGAGGTGGGCGCGACCGGGCTGCGGTACGACCGGGAGTTCATGCTGGTCAAACCCGAGGATGGCGTGTTCCTCAGCCAGCGAGTGCTGCCGGCGATGGCCGCGGTGCACGCACGGGTGGACGGCGACCGCCTGGTGCTCTCGGCCGACGGGTACGACGATGCCGAGGTCGAGGTCTGTACCGACGGGCCGCGCCGCGACGTCAGCCTGTTCGGCAAGTGGTTCGGTCCCGCCGTCGACCAGGGCGAGGCCGCGCAGAAGTGGTGTACGGCGGTGCTGGGCCGGCCGGCCGCGCTGGTACGGGTGACGCCGGAGCACGATCGTGACGGCTGGGGGCTGTACCCGGGCAAGACCGGGTTCGGCGACGCGCACGCGATCCTGATGACCTCGCTGTCCTCACTCGACGGGCTCAACCAGCGCATCCTCGACAGCGGCGGCGATCCGATCCCGATGGACCGGTTCCGCCCGAACATCGTGATCACCGGCTGGCCGGACCCGCATACCGAGGACCGGTTACGCCGGGCAACCGTCGGTGGGGTCGAACTCGGGCACTCGACCAAGGCGATCCGCTGCGCCGTACCGACCGTCGACCAGGCCACCGGGCGCAAGGCCGGCCCGGAACCGACCCGCACGCTGGCGACGTACCGGCGCGAGCCGTCGCTGGGTGGCGGGGTCAGCTTCGGCGCCAAGTACGCCGTGCTCACACCCGGCCGGATCGCCGTCGGCGTCGAGATCACCGTGCACGAGTGGCTGCCGCCGGCCTGAACACACCCCTGGTGCCGGGCTGAGCGGCGTACGAGATATCTTGACGTCAAGCAAAATCGCACAGCGCTTCGGACCAGCGCATCGGACAGCGAGGAGACCACGCCGCCATGGTGAAGATCAAGGTGCAGAACCCGGTCGTCGAGCTCGACGGCGACGAGATGACCCGGATCATCTGGCAGTTCATCAAGGACCGGCTGATTCACCCGTACCTGGACGTCGACCTCAAGTACTACGACCTCGGGATCGAGAGCCGGGACGCCACCGACGACCAGATCACCGTCGACGCGGCGCACGCGATCAAGCAGCACGGCGTGGGCGTGAAGTGCGCGACCATCACGCCGGACGAGGCCCGGGTCCAGGAGTTCGGGCTGAAAAAGATGTGGTTGTCGCCGAACGGGACGATCCGCAACATCCTCGGCGGGGTGATCTTCCGCGAGCCGATCGTGATCTCCAACATCCCGCGGCTGGTGCCGGGCTGGACCAAGCCCATCGTCGTCGGCCGTCATGCGCACGGTGACCAGTACAAGGCGCAGAACTTCAAGGTCCCGGGCGCCGGCAAGGTCACCCTCACCTTCACCCCGGTCGACGGCGGCGAGCCGATCGAGCACCTCGTGGTCGACATGCCCGCCGAGGGCGGCGTGGCAATGGGCATGTACAACTTCAACAGGTCGATCGAGGACTTCGCCCGCGCTTCGCTCAGCTATGGTCTGCAGCGCGGTTATCCGGTCTACATGTCCACCAAGAACACGATCCTCAAGGCGTACGACGGCGCGTTCAAGGACATCTTCCAGGACGTGTTCGACCGTGAGTTCAAGGCGGAGTTCGACGCCAAGGGTCTGACCTACGAGCACCGGCTGATCGACGACATGGTCGCGGCCGCGCTGAAGTGGGAGGGCGGGTACGTATGGGCCTGCAAGAACTACGACGGTGACGTGCAGTCCGACACCGTGGCGCAGGGCTTCGGCTCGCTCGGCCTGATGACCTCGGTACTGATGACGCCGGACGGCAAGACCGTCGAGGCCGAGGCGGCGCACGGCACGGTGACCCGGCACTACCGCCAGCACCAGCAGGGCAAGCCGACCTCGACCAACCCGATCGCCTCGATCTTCGCCTGGACCGGTGGCCTGAAGCACCGCGGCAAGCTGGACGGCACGCCCGAGGTCACCACGTTCGCCGAGAATCTCGAGAAGGTCTGCGTCGAGACCGTCGAGGAAGGCAAGATGACCAAGGACCTGGCACTCCTGGTCGGCAAGGACCAGTCCTGGCTGACCACCGAGGAGTTCCTCGCCGCCCTCGACGAAAACCTCCAGAAGAAGATGGCCTCCGCCTAAGAGTTGAGCAGCCGTATCCGCTGACCATCGTGCCCCGGTTGCCGTCGCCGACGGCAGGGAGTGGCGCTCGTTGCCGCGTTCCCGATCGGCTCGCGGTCAGAAGATGGCGGCGAGGATGGTGAGGAGGGCGGGTGCGCCGAAGGCGAGGAGCATCAGCCAGGCCATCAGGCGGTGGGAGGGCTTGGTCGCGTTGAGCGAGCCCGCGAAGTCGAGCAGGGCACCCTCCTCGGTGTGGCGGCTCAGACCCATCTTGCGAGCGTCCGCCGGGATGCCGTTGATCGCCGGCACCACCGGTGGATCTTCGTCCTCCCACGGCTCGGCCATACCCCATTGTGACCCTTGACCGGCCCGAACCGCCCGTTGAGGTCCGGACTGTCGTTCCGCGAGCCGAAGTGAGCGGGGGCTCAGTCGAAGTCGGCCGCCCAGCGCCGCTCGATGCGTGAGCTGCAGCTTCCCTGGTCGCACGTGCCCTTGATCTGCGCCTGGCCGTAGCCGATGCCGAGGTCGGTTCGGCCGCAGTCGAGCACTGCGCCGGAATAGGCGTCCATCATCTTGTTGAACGCATCACGAGCGTTCGTCGCGTCGGCGATCGCCTCGGTGCCGTCGCCGATCTGTACGGATTGATTCGCGGCCTCTTCGCCCGCGTGCGCACGGGCCGAGTTGGTCAGTGCGGTATCCCGGCCGAGCCGGGCGCAGCCGTGATCGACGCGGGCGTCGTCGATCATCGTGAACAGGCCCAGCTCCCGGTCGGTCATCCCACCGTCGTCGGCGGGCGGAGGGGGCGGTGGCGGCGTGCTAGTGCTGCGCCGGTTGGCAGGCGGCCGGGTCGGATCGCCCGCCGGGCTGGTCTGCGCCTGGTTCGGCGCCACGCTCTCGGATTCCGACGACGGTGGCGAACTCGGCTCGTCGCTGCGGGCCGCTGTCGGCGATGGTGACCCGGTCGGGCTCACCGATGGTGCAGGCGAGTCAGTCGGTGATGTCGGGTCGTGGTCGCGGTACTTGTCGTCGGAATACGTGCTGATCGGCAACGATTGTCCGGACGCGTCCGAATCACCCCTGTCCCGCAACGCGAACACCACGATCGGTACGGCGAGCGCGAGCACCAGGGCCACCACGACCATTGCGCGGCCGAGTACCGGCGATCTGTCGACGGTGGCGTGCCGTCGTCCGGATGCGTGTGATTGTCTGCGTCCGGGAGGTGTCGGCATGCGTACGGTTCCCCCTCGCATTCGCACGCAGGTTTGGGCGGCCCGCGCCGGGTACGGCCCCTCGTACCCGGCGACCGGTCGAGGCTAGCGGATCACCGGGGTCTTCCGGCGGGTTCACCTAAGGGTGTTCAGCGGAAACCACTACTTGGTCCCGAAGTTCTGGACCCAGCTTCCCGCTACATAACCGGCCTTGATCTGGCCCGGGTCGTACCCGACGCCGATCCGGTTGTACTTGCAGTTCAGGATGTTCGCCCGGTGCCCGGCGCTGTCCATCCAGCCGACCATCACGGCCTGCGGAGTGGTGTACCCCATCGCGATGTTCTCCGCCATCGCCGAGCCGTGGAAGCCGGCAGCCGCCATTCGCTCGAACGGGTCGAGGCCGTCGGGATTGGTGTGGTCGAAGAAGTGCCGGTCGACCATGTCGGCCGCGTGGTCACCGGCGGACCTGGTCAGCGCCGCGTCCACGGTCAGTGCCCCGCAGCCGGCCTTGGCCCGCTCGACGTTGGTGAGCCGGACGACCTCGGACTCGTAGCTGCTCGGGGCGCTGCCACCCGGCGGAGGGCTGGTGGTCGCCGGCGGCGGAGCGGTGGTCGTCGCCCTGGTCGGCTTCGGCTTGGCCGGTGTCGCCGTCGGGCTCGGCCTGTGCGTGCCGACGGATTTGCTCGGCTTGGCCGAGGGCGTACGGGACGTGGTTCGCGGCGGTGTGCTGGTCCCTGTCTTGCCGGCCGCCGCGTCCCGGTTTGCGGTCGCGGCCGGGCGCGGGCCACCACGGCTGGCCGCGTGCGCGGCATCGTCACGGGCAGTAGTGCGCGCGACGTCCGGAATCCGGTCGGCTACGCCGACATGATCGTCCCGCAGAGTGAGCCAGGTGGCGGGTGCGGTGACCAGCAGGACTGCGACGACGGAGAGCACCGGGCCCAGTACGCGGGCGCGATGGCGGGTCCTGCGGTGTGCAGCGGCAACCATCGGTTGGCGGAATCCTTCGGTCGGCGGCCCCGTCTTCGAGCCAGGACAGTACCGGAGGTCTCGAAAACATAACAGCCCGACCCGGCTGTTCGCTTGGATCTGCCGGTCAGCGGGCCCGGGCGACGACGATGTCCGCGACCGTCTTCCAGCCCAGCGAGCGGTACAGCCGCTGCCCGTCGCGAGAGGCGATCAGGATGCCGCGGGTGGCGCCGTGCGCCCGTGCGGTCTCGACCAGGGCGGCCATCACCGCGCTGCCAAGCCCGCGCCTGCGATGCGCCGGGTTGGTCTCGATCCGGTCCGCGACCGCGTCGGTGCCGACCACCGCCATCCGGCCGCTGGAGGCCACCGCGCCGTGCAAGGTGGCCCGGGTGACGATCACGTTCTCCTCCAGCTCCGAGACCAGCGCGTACCGGGGGTGGAGCCGGAGTGACGGCTGCCTGGACAACTCGATGGTCATCAGCCACTCGGGATCGCGCTGGACGTCCAGGCCGAGGTCGTCGAGGGTGTCGGACATCCCCTCGCGATCCTCGGTGGCCAGCGTGACCCACGCCGTACCGCCGGTACCGAGGGCCAGATCGGCGGCGCGCTCGACCCGCTCGGGATGGCTGTCGGGATCGAGAACGACGAACTCCATCGCCCGCGCGGCCTCGCCGATCTTGACCGTGAGGATCCCGTCGTCGTCGACGACCTTGGTCCAGCCGCGTGAGGCCGACCAGCCGGCCTGCCAGCGGCGGACGAGCTCCTCCCAGTCGGTCACCCGGCCGATTCAACCACAGCTTTGTCGGTGTTCAGGAGGTCGAAGTTCAGCAGATCCTCGAAGGTTCCATCGCGTAACCCGTTGGCCAGCCGATCGGTGCCGACGTGCCGGAAACCGGCCTGTTCCGCGACGTACCGGGAGGCTGTGTTGCCCGCGGCTGCGCGCAGGAAGAGCCGCCGGCAGCCGAGCTCGTCGAAGGCGTGCCGGACCACGCGGCGTACCGCGGCGGTCATCAGGCCCTTGCCGCGTGCGTCGGGGTGCATCCAGTAGCCGACCTCGTTGCCGACGTCGTTGCCGAGCCGGAACACGCTGACGTTGCCCAGCAGCACGTCGCTGACCGGATCCGCGATCGCCCACGAGACACCCTCGCCGGACGCCGCGTTCTCCCGGGCCTGGACGAACCAGGTCCGGGCGTCGTCAGGGCTGTACGGCAACGGCAGATGCGCGAGCCAGTGGTACGTGCGCGGGTCCGACGTCCCTTCGACGACCCGGTCGACGTCCTTGTCGGTCAGCGGCCGCAGCCGGAAGGTCTCCTCCTCGATGACGGGTATGTCCAGCCAGCGGCCCTGCGGCTCGAGCGCCTCGCCGGCACGGACCGAGGCCACCCACTCGTCGTGCCGGACGCCACGGGAGATCCCGTCCAGCCGGGCGGTGACCAGGTTGCGGAAGCCGGCCTTCCACGCGACCCGGCGCGAAGCCCAGTTGCCGACGAAGGCGCGCCAGATCACCACGTCCCAGCCGAACGCGTCGAAGGCATGCCGCACAACGAGCTTGGTGGCGCGGGTCATCATGCCCTGTCCGCGAGCCCACGGCGCCGCGCCGAAACCCACCTCGCCGCCGTGGCCGCGGCCGTCGCGCAGGTCGATGGTGCCGCCGAACTCGCCGTCCCACTCGATCGCCCACGCCCACATCCCGCCGTCGCGCCAGCCGGCCGGGACCTGATCGAGCAGGAAGTGTTCGGCGTGGTGTCGCTCGTACGGGACCGGCACGGTGGTCCAGCGCTGGAACTCCGGGTCGCTGCACGTCAGGTACGCCGGTTCGACGTCGGCAGCGGCGTGGGCACGGAGCCGCAGCCGGGTGTCGATGTCGTCGGTGAGAACGGGTACATCGTCCGGAAAGCGCATGCTCAAAGGGTCGCAGCGTGGGCGCCCGCGCGGCAAAACGGTTTCGGCGCACGCGGCTAGGCTGTCGGCGTGAACACTCCGAGCCGTGGCCGGAGCGGGCCGCTCGCCGCGCACCGGCAGGCGACGATTGTTGCCGAGGTCAACAATCGCGGCGCGGTCACGGTGGCCGAGCTGGTCGACCGGTTCGGGGTATCGGATATGACGATCCGACGTGACCTGGATGCGCTGGACTCCAGCGGCCTGCTGCACAAGGTGCACGGTGGCGCTACCTCGGTGGCCCTGGGCAGTGTGCACGAGCCGGGCTTCGACGCGAAGTTGTCGCAGGAGTCGGCGGCCAAGCAGGCGATCGCCGCAGTGGCAGCGGCGATGGTACAGCCGGACAGCGCGGTTGGTATCGGTGCCGGTACGACGACCCACGCGCTGGCGCGGCATCTGCTCGGGATCGAGATGCTGACAGTGGTCACCAACTCGGTGCGGATCGCCGACGTCTTCCATCGCGACACCACGAGGTCGGATCGCACCGTCGTGCTGATCGGCGGCGTACGGACGCCGTCGGACGCGATGGTCGGCCCGATCGCGACCGCGGCGCTGCAGTCGCTGCACCTCGACCAGTTGTTCCTGGGCGCGCACGGCATCGACCCCGAGCACGGTCTGAGCACCCCGAACCTGATGGAGGCCGAGACCAACCGGGCCTTCATCGCCGCCAGCCGGCAGGTCGTCGTCGTGGCCGATCACACCAAGTGGGGCACGATCGGGCTCAGTAGGTTCGCGAGCTGGCCCGACATACACACGGTTGTCACCGACGACGGGTTGCCGGGCGCCGCGCGACGGGCCATGAAGGGTACCGGCTGCGAGCTGGTCATCGCCGGATGAGCAGCGGCCTCGGGCGGACCTTCTGGGTGATGTGGGTCGCCGCGACGGCCTCGTTCATCGGTGAAGGGATCCAGTTCGGCGCACTGCCGTTGCTGGCCGCGTCGCTGACCCGCGATCCGCGCCTGGTCTCGCTG
Organism: Actinomycetota bacterium; assembly: GCA_046765875.1. Lineage (GTDB taxonomy): Bacteria > Actinomycetota > Actinomycetes > Propionibacteriales > Kribbellaceae > DASRHY01. Next base: position 1,479 of record JBKPSJ010000076.1, on the reverse strand, counting down.
ACCGAGGTGGCCTCGCAGTCCGGCTGGCTGTTGCTCGGCCTGGTCTCCGGGGTCCTGGTCGACCGGTGGCGGCGTACCTCGGTGATGTGGATAGTCGACAGCATTCGGGCCGTCGTCGCGGGAGCGTTCGCGGTCGTGGTGCTGGCCGACCTGCACACGATCGCGATCCTGCTGCTGACCGGGTTCGTGCTGGGGCTGCTGTCCCCGTTCTTCGACAACGCGTCGTCGGCGGTGTTGCCGGACGTCGTCGACGCGAGCCGGCTCGAGCGCGCGAACGCCTACCACCAGGTCTCGATCACCATGGGCGCGACGCTGGTCGGGCCACCGCTTGGGGCCGCGTTGTTCGTCGCGATGCACGGGCTGCCCTTCGCGATCTACGCCGCCGGGTTCGCGGTCGCGGCCGTGCTCGTCTGGTCGGTGCGGACCGCTGTACCGGCTCCGGAACGTGCCGAGAGCCCCCATCTATGGCGCGAGTTGGCCGAAGGTGTGCGCTATCTGTGGCGGCACAGGTTGCTCCGGGCGCTGGCGCTGCTGCTGCTGGTGGTGAATCTGGTCGGCACCGGGGCCGTCGCGATCCTGGTGCTGTACGTCCTGGAGGTGCTCGAGCTTCCACAGGCCGGGTTCGGCTGGCTGGTCGCGTCGTACGCCGTCGGTGGCGTGATCGGCGCGGTCGCGGCGCCGAGGCTGTCCGAACGGCTGGCCACCTTCACCAGCCTCATGATCGCGTCGTTGCTGATGTGCGTCGGGATCTCGGTGATGGGCTTGTGGACCGCGGTGGTGCCGGTGTTCGTCACGGTCCTGGTGATCGGGATCGGCAGCGCGTGGTGGAACGTGGTGACGATCTCGCTGCGCCAGCGGCTGGTGCCGAGAGACCTGCTCGGCCGGGTGACGTCGGTCTACCGGATGATCGCGTTCGCGGCGGGGCCGCTGGGTGCCGTGCTGGCCGGGTGGCTGGCGCACCAGACCACCCTGCGTACGCCGTACGTGGTCTTCGGCCTGCTCCAACTGGTGGCGACGATTGCCTTCGCCCCGGTGATCCGCCGCCAGCTCGACGCCCTGCACCCGGCGCCGGTCAGCTGACGTCCGACAGGTCGGCCGGATACACCACGTCGACCTCGCTGATCGTCTTCGGGAAGTCCCTCTGGTTGTTCGTGATGAACCGATCGGCCCCGATCACAACCGCCGTAGCCAAATGCGTCGCATCAGCCGCATGCAGGCGGTACTCGCCGCCAGCGTCGACGCGACACTTGCTTCGCACGGTCGATGTGGTGCAGCTCGAGACGGCCTACCTAGCGCTGGAACGACCGATCGCGTCGGGTGGTTGTGGACAACTTCAGAGGAGGCGGGAGGCGCCGGGGGAGGGGGTTGCCGGGATGCGGGCGGGTGCGGTGAAGGACTCGGCGGCGAAGGCCTTCTCGATGGCGGCGTAGACCCTGTCTCTTATACACATCTGACGCTGCCGACGACTTCGCCGTAGTG
>JBKPSJ010000075.1:0-3556 GCA_046765875.1 Actinomycetota bacterium | reverse complement strand
CATCAGCACCGGCGCGAGCATGAAGAACGGCGGCGGCGGGCCGGGCCGGCGCACCATCCGTGGCGGTACCGCCGGCTCCGGGTCCGGCAGGTCGTCGAACAGCGGAGCCAGGTCGGCGGCGTACCGGGCCCGGACGGCCTGGTCGCTGCGCTCGTCGAACTCCTCGCGGGTCAGCCGGCCGGCGGCGAAGTGTTCGCCGAGCGCTGAGACGGCCTGGTCGCGTTCCGCATCGCCGATCCGGACCGGACCCTTGCGGACCTGTGGGTACGGATTGCTCATGACTGTTGCTCCGGGCCGTCCTCGCCGTTGTCCTCGGCGAGGATCGCGTACAGCTTGCGCCGCAGGTCGATCAGTGCCTCCCGGGCACGGGCCTGCTGGTCGGGGCTGCCGACGGCGATGATCTGCCACATCGCGGCGGCCACCTGGCCCACCAGCGGCTTGAGGCCGGCATCGTCGTCGGCGGTCTCGGCCCGCATCGCCTCCCACGGCGCGGACACCTCGTCCGCGTGCTCGGCGACGTACGCGCGGCCCTCGTCGGTGAGGGTGAACGACCGCCGGCCGGTCTCGGCGTCGGCGGTGACAAGGCCCTCGTCCTCCAGTTGCTGCAGCGTCGGGTAGATCGAGCCCGGGCTGGGCTTCCACATCCCGCCGCTGCGCTCGGCGATCTCCTGGATGATCTGGTAGCCGTTCATCGGCTGCTCGGCCAGCACGGCGAGGATCGCCGCGCGGACGTCGCCGCGGCGCGCCTTCGGACCACGCCAGCCGCCGCGCGGCCCGAACCCGCCGCCGGCCCACGGCGGGCCGAACTGCTGGCCGCCGAACATGCCCCAGCCGCCGAACCCGTGCCCGCCGCGGTGGCCGTGGCTGTATCCGCGCCGGGCGCCGCTCATCGCGGCCATCCACTCGCGCTTCATGTCTTCGAGAAACGAGCAGTACTGCTGTGCGAAGCGCGGCCACGAAGCCGCGTACGTCGATCCGGTCATCCCGACACCCCTTTTGTCAGTCTCTGACGCGATACCTCGACGATATATCGCGACCGGTCGACAGCCAAGGGACTTATCAGAAGGGCATCCGGGTCCTGGCGATCGCCTCGACGGCGACCGGGTCACCGGTGACGACGGGGTGATCGTCACGGCCGGACAGCGTGCGCATGTAGCCGACCGCGTCGGTGCTCGCGGTACCCACCGGTTGGCCGTCGCCGAGCCGATACCGGCCGCCGCCCGGCCCAGTCAATTCGAGCATGATCGGTGGACCGGACCAGAACCCGCCGACCACCACGTCCAGCATCACCTGCTCGATCAACTCGGTCACGTATGGACCGGCGTCGAACGACCGCCCAAGCGCCTGGCACACGTCGTCGCGGTGCATCCACAGGTCACGCGCCAGCAGTACGTCGTGCACGTACGCCAGCGACATCCGCCGGAACTTCGGGTCGGGCACGAAATCGATAGTCATCGAGATCGCGCGGACCGGCTTCGGCATGCGCAGGATCGCTCGGGTCGCCTTCGACCAGCGCCGCTCGAACAGAGCGATCAGCTGGTCGGGTGGCGTACCGCGGTGCTCGTCGGCCTGCACCATCATGTGCGCGTCCAGCCAGTGCGCGTCGGGGTACCGGCGGCGGGCTCGCAGTTGCCGCAGTGGAAAGGCCCACGGCCGGATCACGTCCTCGGCCTGTCCGATCAGGTGACCGAGGATGTCGGCTACGTCCCACTCGGTGCAGACGGTGCGCCGCGGCCACTCGTCGGCGCCGAACGTCCTCGTCAGGTCGAGCCAGGCGGCGATCTCCGCGGCGCGATGGTCGTGCGAGCGCCGGCGGCTGACGCGTGGCACGTCCCTGGCGACGATCTCGTCGCGCGGCCCTGTGTGCGGCGTTGGTGGCGTGCTCATGACTTCCCCTGGGGCGATAGTGCTCGATGAACATGTCCAGCACAGTCGGTATCAACGACGTGTACCGCCCGGCCTCGAACTCGGCCTCCGGCTCATTCGCCATCTGCTGGGACATCGGCCCGGCCAGCATCGACGTGTACAACGCGACACCCTCTTCGGACGCGGCGGCGGGTGCGAGCTGGTCGGCGTCGACGGCGCGCTGCAGCTGCCGCCGCACGTCGGCGATCGCCTCGACGGCCGGTGCGTACGCCTCGGCCGACGGCTCGAATCCGGGTACGGGCCGCCAGAACAGCAACTGGCTGTAAACCGGATTGGCCATCGACCAGCGGCAGTACTCGTTCGTGCCGGCGCGCATCACGGCGATGGCATCGTCCCCCTGGTGTGACGCCATCGCTGTCCGGCTGGCTTCGAGCGCGGCCTGGGCGCCGCGAGCGAACAGCGCGTCGTAGATCGCCATCTTGGATGGGAAGTACTGGTACAGCGACGGCGGCTGCACCCCGACCCGTCGGGCGACCGCGGACAGGCTCAGCGCTGCAACGCCCTCCTCGGCCATCAGCTCGAGCGAGACGTCGAGGATCTCGTCGATCGTCTGCTGCCGGCGCCGGCCGCGCCGGTCGAGTTCGAGCTGCTCTGACATGCCAGTAGGGAAACCTAATACTATTAGGAAAGTCAAGAGGGATTAGGCAACTAATCCGCGAAGTAGGGTCGGAGGCATGTGCCGGAACATCACCGTCCTGCGAGGACTCGAACCCGCCGCGACACCGGAGGAGATCCACGCCGCGGCTCTGCAATACGTACGCAAGGTCAGCGGGGTCAGCAGCATCAGCGCCACCACCCGCGGCCCGCTGGAGAAGGCTGCCGCCGAGGTCGCCAAGATCACCGCCGCGCTGCTGGAGGAGTTGCCGGACCGGCGTACGCCACCGACCAAGGTGCCGCCGCTGCGCCGTCCCGAGGTCCGGGCCCGGCTGGGTCTGTCCTAGCGCGTGAGGCGGATCAGATCAGGACACACCACCGGTTGTCGCGGTTGAAGGCGACCAGGGTGAGCGGAACCGGCGAGGACGCGGACACATTGAGCGCGATCTGCCCGGACATCGACGAGTCGACCCTGACGGAGTCGACGGCGACGCTCGTGTAGCGGCCTGCCGCGACGGTGTAGGCGATACCCGGCGTGTCCTGGCCGCAGGTCAGCGCGGTGGCCGCCGCCTCGTTCTGGGTGTTGATCGCGGTCGCGTACTTCTGGCCCAGCGAGCGTACGGCCGCGATGGCGGCGGGGTCGCTCCCCGGTGGCGCGGTCTGTGGCGGCGTGGGCTGGGTCGGCTCGGTGGGTTGCTGCGGCTCGGTCGGGGCCGTGGGGGCCGTCGGCTGGGCGGATACGGGTGGCTGGGTGCCGGCGTTGTCGTTGGAGGCGCGTGCGGTCAGGAACAGAGCGATGCCGCCGCCGATCAGGAGCAGGAAGACGACCACGACGATGGCGATGATCAGGCCCGTGTACGACTTGTTGGGCGGACCGTACGGTGGGTAGCCCGACTGCTGGTGCGGACCCTGATAGCCGGGGTACTTGCCGTACTGACCTTGGCCGTACTGACCCTGGCCCTGGTACGGGCCCTGGTTCTGGTACGGGCCCTGGTTCGGGTACGGGCCGCTGTACGGGCCTTGGTTTTGGCCGTAC
>JBKPSJ010000074.1:0-11256 GCA_046765875.1 Actinomycetota bacterium | reverse complement strand
CGACCCGGCCGGTCTCCGCACCGGAGATCGTGGCCATCTGATGCTGCCCTTCGACCTCGGCCTGCGTGGCCGTACACCCCACCTCGTCGCACTCGGCGCACACCCGGACGACATCGAGATCGGCTGCGGCGGAACCCTGCTGCGGCTGGCCGAGGAGGTCCCCGGGCAGACCGCCGAGTACGCGATCGCCACCGGGACACCGGTCCGGCTGGACGAGGCCCGGCACGCGGCGGAGCTGTTCTTGCCGGGGCACCAGGTGAAGGTCACCTCCGCCGAGCTGCCCGACGGCCGGCTGCCGACGCACTGGGAGGCGGCCAAGGAGTTGCTCGAGGCAACGATACGCAACGGCCCGGTTGCGGACCTGGTGCTCGCACCGAGTCGTACCGACGCACACCAGGACCATCGCACGATCGCCGAGATCGCGACCACGGTGTGGCGCGACCACCTGGTGCTTCATTACGAGATCCCGAAGTGGGACGGCGACATGAGCCGGCCGTGGCTGTATGTCGGGCTGACCGAGGAGCAGGTGCGCGAGAAGGTCGCGCGGCTGCACAAGGCATACCCATCGCAGGTACCGCACGACTGGTTCGACGAAGAGGTGTTCTTCGGCCTTGCCCGGCTGCGCGGGATGGAGTGCCGGGCCCGGTACGCCGAGGCGTACACGACTGCGAAGGCGGTGCTCACGTGGTGACCTTCAAGTGCCGCGGGTGCGGGTCGGACGACGCCGTACCGGTGGTCGACCTCGGTGCGCAGCCGTGCGCCGACTACTTCCCGCCGGTCGACACCGCGGGCGAGGATCCGCGCTGGCCGCTGGAGCTGTGGCTGTGCCGGACCTGCACGCTGGTCCAGCTCGGCCCGGTCGAACCGCAGTTGCCCGAGCCGCCGCTGGCGATCGAGTCCGCGACCAGCCTGGCGCATGCCGAGACCTCGGTGAAGGAGATCCTGCGCGACCACCCCGAGATCGCCGGCAGGGTCGTGTACGAGTTCGCCAGCCACCACGGCGGGTCCTGGCTGGGTCACCTGCGGGCGGCCGGCTGCCGGACCGCCGAAGGCAACGAGCGCGCCGACCTCGTCGTCGACGTACACGGGATCGCACACGAGCCTGCCGTCGGCGACATGCTCAAGCTCCGCGCCGACCGGCTGGCTCCCAGCGGCCTGCTGGTGCTGGAGTTCCACCACCTGCTGCCGCTGGTCGAGGGCAACCAGTTCGACACCATCCGGCACGGCCACTGGTCGTACCTGTCGCTGGGTGCGGTGGTCCGGCTGGCCGCGATCCACGAACTGGTGGTTGTCTCGGTCCGCGAGGTCAACCTGTTCGGCGGCAGCCTGCAGGTGATGCTGCGGCACGAGTCCGCCGGGCTCGGCGCCGACGACTCGGTCCGCGAGGTGCTGGCCCGCGAGGCGGCGGCCGGCATCGACGACGAGTCGCGGCTGACCACGCTGCACGAGCACGCCGTCACCGCGGCCACCGCGTTGCACGACCTGCTCGCCGGCTACAGGGCCGACGGCCGCAGCGTCGTCGCGTACGGCGCGCCGTCGAAGGCGCCGGTCCTGCTCGACCTGGCGAAGGTGGGCACCGACCTGTTGCCGTTCACGGTCGACGCGTCGCCGGCCAAGCACGGCCGGCGAATCCCCGGCAGCGGCGTCCCGATCCGCTCGGTCGACGACCTGCGCGCCGTGAGGCCCGATGTCGTCCTCGTACTGACCTGGGACATCGTCGACGAAGTGATGTCGCAGCTCGAGGCCGACGACACCGGCTGGGGTGCCACCTATGTCGTTCCGCTCCCCGAGCCGCACCCCGTGACGCGCTGATCGTCATGGCCAGCATCGTCGGGTCCCGGGCCGGTACGGAGGGTGCGAAGCATGCGCTTCGCACCGAGCCGAGCCGTACCGCCGGGGTCCTGCGCAGGCTGAGCTGGGGCCTGATCGACCAGGCCGTCACCAGCCTGGTCAGCTTCGTGGTCGGGATCTATGTCGCCCGGTCGCTGGGCGCGACCCAGTTCGGGGCGTTCAGCCTGGCCTGGGTCACCTACGGGGTCTGCCTGAACATCTCCCGCGGCCTGGCCACGGACCCTCTGGCCGTCCGGTACACCGGTGTACGGCGCTCGGCCTGGCGGGCGGCGGTGACCCGGTCGTCGGGGTTGTCGTTCGCCGTCGGGCTGGTCACCGGCGCGTGCTGCGTGCTTGCCGGGCTGGCGCTCGGCGGGCACCCGGGTGACGCTTTCGTTGCCCTCGGCATCGTCCTGCCCGGTCTGCTGGTCCAGGACAGCTGGCGATTCGCGTTCTTCGCCTCCGGCCAGGGAGGCAAGGCGTTGTTCAGCGACGTCACGTGGGCGGCGGCGATGGTGCCGCTGCTCCTGCTCGCGGCCGAACACCCGAGCGTCACCGTCTTCGTTCTCGCCTGGGGTGGCGCGGCCGCGGTCGCGGCGCTGGTCAGCGGCGTACAAGCTTGGATCCTGCCTCGACCGGACCGCGCCGGGTCCTGGCTGGCGGAGCACCGCGACCTCGGCCCGCGTTATCTGGTCGAGAACGTCAGCATCAGCGGGGCGTCGCAGCTGCGCGCCTACGGGCTCGGCGCGATCGCCGGGCTCGCCGCCGTCGGCACCGTGCGCGGTGCCGAACTGCTGCTCGGCCCGTTCTTCATCGTGCTGTCCGGTGTAGGCCTGGTCGCCGTACCGGAGGCGGCCCGGGTGCTGCGCCGGTCGGTGCGGGCGCTGCCGAGGTTCTGCCTGCTGCTCGGTAGCGCGCAGGCGGCCGCCGCGCTGCTGTGGGGGCTGGCGCTGATGTTCGTGCTGCCCGGCTCCATCGGGCGGCAACTGCTCGGGGAGGTCTGGGCGTCCTCGTCGATGCTGATCCTGCCGGCCACGTTGTCGGTGATGAGCGCGAGCATGTCGACCGGCGCGACCGCCGGTCTGCGTGCGCTCGGTGTCGCCCGCCGCAGTCTGCGGGCCCAGCTGCTCGCGTCGTCGGCGTACGTGACGTTCGGGGTGATCGGTGCCGCGATCAACGGCGCGGTCGGTTCGGCCTGGGGAGTTGCTGTAGCGACCTTCTTAGGGGCGCTGATCTGGTGGTGGAACCTGATGGCGGAAATGAGGAATCGATGAGCACGGCGCCGCGGTTGACGGTCGGTCTTCCGACGTACAACGGTGAGAGATACCTGGCCGAGGCGCTCGACGCGCTGCTCGGCCAGACCTTCGGCGACTTCGAGCTGGTCATCTCCGACAACGCGTCGACCGACGCGACCGAGGAGATCAGCCGCGACTACGCCAAGCGCGACAGCCGGGTCAGGTACGTGCGCCAGCCGAGCAACCTCGGCTGCGCGGCGAACCACAACTATCTGGTCGACGTGGCCCGCGGCGAGATGTTCAAGTGGGCCTCGGACGACGACCTGTACGCCCGTGACCTGCTCGGCAGCTGCGTTGCCGTACTCGACGCGAACCCCGACGCCGTCCTCAGCCACGCGTGGACGGCGATGATCGACGCCGACGGCGAGGTCACCACCAAGGCCGGGTACGCGCTGGACACCGACTCGCCGGACCCGGCCGAACGGTTCCGCAGCCTGTTGTTCGGCGTCGGCGGGGATGACGACTACGGCGTCATCCGGACCGATGTGCTTCGCCGTACTGCGCTCAACCAAAGCTACTGGCACGCCGATCGCACCATTGTGGCCGAACTCGCGCTGCACGGCCGTTTCCGGCATGTCGAGGAGCCGCTCTACTTCCGCCGCGACCACCCCGGGGCGATGCGCCGCCAGCGGTCCGTGCGCAGCTGGTGCGCCAACCAGGACCCACGGCGAGCGGACAGGCTGCGGCATCCGATGCCGCGGTTGCTGGGGGAATACATCCTCGGCTATGTCAGCGCAATCCGCCGGACTCCGCTGACCGCGGCCGAGCGCCGTCGCTGCTTCCGGGCCCTCGCCGGATGGATAAGCAGCCGCGCGGTGCCGCATCGGATCGGCACCATTCCGCCGGTGCCGGCGGAGGCGATCCGCGAGGTCGCCCCACTGCACACGCTGGTCGCGGGCCGGAGGCCCGGATGAGCGAGGTCAAGGCGCCGAGGGTGGGCCTGTTCGGCCTGCTCGGACACGGCAACCTCGGCAACGACGGCTCGCTGGAGGCCGTGCTCGAGTATCTGCGCGGCGAGTATCCGGATGCCCGGATCGACTTCCTGTGTTCCGGCCCCGAGCAGGTGACGCAGCGGTATGGCCACCCGGCGATCCGCCTGCATTGGAACAAGGGCGAATACCACACGGCATCCGGCCTGCGCAGCGTTGCGATGAAGGCGTTCGGGAAAGCGGTCGACGCTGTCCGCATCGCCCGATGGGTACGCCGCCACGACGCGGTCATCGTGCCGGGTATGGGCGTGCTGGAGGCGACGCTGCCGCTCCGTCCCTGGGGCTTCCCGTACTCGTTGTTCCTGCTGACGGCGTCCGGCCGATTGCTCGGTACCAAGGTCGCGCTGGTCAGCGTCGGTGCCAACACCCACGGCGACAAGTGGGTCCGCCGGGTGTTCACGGCAGCGGCCAGACGGGCGGCGTACCGGTCCTATCGCGATCAGATCTCCCGGGAAGCAATGCGAGAGAGTGGTCTGGACGTGTCCGGCGACGCCGTGTACCCGGATCTGGTGTTCGCGTTGCCGACGCCGGCCGGCGATCCACCCGGCAACGGCACGGTCGGACTGGGCGTGATGGCGTACCACGGGACGAACGACGACCGGTCGCAGGCCGGTGAGATCCATGACGAGTACGTCGCCAAGCTGACGAGGTTCGCGCGCTGGCTCGTCGACGGAGGCCACCGGATCCGGTTGTTCATCGGCGATCACGAGGACCGGCAAGTGGCCGACGCCTTGACGGCGGACCTGCGCGGCTACCGGCCGGACCTCGGCGCGGACTGGATCGTCTCGGACCCGATCACCTCGCTCAGCGAGCTGATGCGGCAGATGACCCTGGTCGACACCGTCGTGGCGACCCGGTACCACAACGTGCTGTGCGCGCTGAAGACGTGTAAGCCGACCATCTCCCTTGGCTACTCCATGAAGAACGACGTGCTGATGGGGGAGATGGGCCTGGGTGAGTTCTGCCAGAACATTCGCACCTTCGACGGCGATCTGCTGATGGAGCAGTTCAGCAAACTGGAGAGCCGCACCGACCAGCTCGGTGCGGACATGGCCCAGCAGAACGCGCTCAACGCCGACCGCCTGCGCGAACAGTTCACGATTCTCTCGGAACGGCTGTTCGGCCGGACCGTCAGTCAGGGGGAGCGATGAAGGCAACACGGGTCGAAGCGATCGCCGGGGCGTACCTGTTCGAGCCGGCGCCGCACGTCGACGAACGCGGCTTCTTCTCCCGTACCTTCGACGCCGATGTGGCGCGGTCGGTGGGGATCGACCCTGACGCCTTCGTACAGGACAGCCTGTCGCGCTCGGCCAAGGGCGTGCTGCGCGGTATGCACCTGCGCTCCGGTGCCGGCGAAGCCAAGCTGGTGCGCTGTTCGTACGGTGAGGTGCTGGACGTGATCGTCGACCTCAGGCCGGACTCCCCGACGTTCCTGAACAAGGCGAGCTTCACGCTGACGGGTGAGAGTCAGCGGTCGCTGTACGTTCCGGCGGGATGCGCGCATGGGTTCCAGGCGCTCACCGAGCCGGCGGATGTGTCGTACCGGATCGACCGCCGGCACGACCCGTCCGAGGATGTAGCGATCGCCTACGACGACCCAGACCTCGCGATCGCCTGGCCGCTCCCGGTCAGTCTGCGATCCAGCCGGGACGCCGAGGCGGGTTCGCTCGCTGACGCCCTGGCGCTGATCCGCGCCGCTGCCCGGACCGAACGGGTCCACTGAGGACCCACCCGCATTCGACAGACCGAAGGAGGCGGACCGTGGCACACACCGCGTCGATCTCTCAGCTCCAGACCCCGCCGTGGGCATCCGTGAACGGCGAGTTGGTCCCCTACGCCGACGTCAAGATCCACATCGGCGCCGAGGCGCTGACCCGCGCGCTGAGCGTGTTCGAAGGCGTCAAGGGTTACTGGACCGAAGGCGGCGACGTCTTCAACGTGCGGACGCCGCGCCGGCACTACGAGCGACTCTGCCGGTCTGCCCGGTTGTTCCACATACCGGTGCACTTCAGCTACGAGGACTTCCTGAGCTGGCTGGCCGCCCTGGCCGGCGAGCTGCTCGTCCCGGAGCGCGATCTGTGGTTCCGGCCGACGCTGTTCGTCACCAAGGGCCACTGGGGCGAAGGGACCGAGGCCGACCTGGTGACCACCGCTTTCACCCAGCAGAAGTACGACCCGGACCCGATGCGCCTCGGCGTGAGCACCTGGCGGCGGGCGTCCGACCTCGCCCTGCCAACCCGGGTGAAGAGCAGTGCCAACTACGTTGGTGGCCGGCTCGCCCGGATCGAGGCGCGGCGGCTCGGGTATGACGACGCGGTGCTGCTCAACGACGCGGGCCGGGTCGCAGAGGCCACCGGCGCGTGCATCCTGATCGCCAACGGAGATCTGATCACCACCCCGACCACGACCGAGGGCTGCCTGGACAGCATCACCACCGATGCGATCGAGCAGGTCGCGCTCGATCTCGGACTGCGCTTCGAGCGACGGCCGATCGAGCGCACCGAGCTGCTGGCGGCGAAGGAGTGCGGTGTGGCGGGCACCATCTCCGAGCTGACCCTGGTCGAGGAGATCGACGGGTTCGGATACGACCGGAACGGCGTGCTGGCGCAGGTCCGGCACCGGTACATCGAGATCATGCGCGGCATCGAGGTACTACCTGGCGTCGACATGGTTCCGTTGGTCGACAAGGCGGGAGACATCCTGGTCGGCGATGCGAGGGTCGAAGGTGTGACGTAACGGTTGGACGCGCTACCTGGATTTGAACATAGGTGGGCAACAAAGCTGATCCACAGTGAGGGGTGGGGTTGTACCGATGCATTCTGTGTACTTCGATGCGAACGTCAGCGACGACGAGCGCAGGGAGAAGCTGTACGAGGGGGATCTGTTCATCTACTCGCCGCGTCCGTCGACGCTGGCGCTGATCGAGTTCGCCGCGGAGATGGCGCGGGACGCGTTCGCTCCGCTGGACCCGGAGCTCGCCCAGTTCGAGATGGCGGTCGGGGACTACGCCGCGCTGCTGGCCGAGCTCAAGCCGCGGTTCATCCACCACCCGGAATCGAAGCGGCTCATCCAGGAGATGCTGGTCGACCTGCGCTGCGACCCCGAGCTGACGTACTTCGACGTGCCGCGGATGCGCACCTCGACGTCGAACGACTACCTGACCACGGGGATCGCGTTCGCGTTCCATCCGCACCGCGACACCTGGTACTCCGCGCCGCACTGCCAGCTCAACTGGTGGCTGCCGATCTTTCCGATCAGTGAGGACAACGGGCTGGCATTCCACCCGAAGTACCACCACAACCCGGTGAAGAACAGCTCGCGGGTCTACAACTACGCGGAGTGGAACGCGACCAGTCGCAAGATCGCGGCGACACAGATCGGCGTCGACACCCGGGTCCAGCCCAGGCCCGAGGAGGAGGTCGAACTGCACCCGCAGGTCCGCCCGATCCCCGCGCCGGGCGGGATCATCCTGTTCTCGGGCGCCCAGTTGCACTCGAGTGTTCCGAACACGTCGGGCCGTACCAGGTTCAGCATCGACCTGCGTACGGTGCACCTCGGCGATGTCGCCGGGCGACGCGGAGCGCGCAACGTCGACTCGGCCTGCACCGGTACGACGATGGGCGACTACCTGCGGATCAGCGACCTGGCGCACGTGCCGGCCGAACTGATCGAGGCGTACGACACGCCGAAGCCGGTCACCGTCTGACCTACCGCCTGCGACGGTTCGCGCCTCCGCTCGGGGTTCGCGCCACATCACGACGGGTTGTGAACCCGAGCAGGAGGTGCGGAGCCCGGCGAGGAGCGGCGGTCTCAGTCGCGGTGGGACTTGCCGGGCAGGGCGAGCATGCGGTCGAGTGCGACCTTGGCCCAGTGCTCGGTGTCGGCATCGACGCGGATCGGGTTGACCACGCTGCCGGCGACCAGGTTCTCCAGCGCCCAGACGAAGTGAGGCAGGTCGATCCGGTTCATCGTCGCGCAGTAGCACACGGTCTTGTCGAGGAACACGATCGACTTGTCGGGGTGCGTCTTCGCCAGCCGCTGGACCAGGTTGAGCTCGGTGCCGACGGCCCACGACGTACCGGGCTCGGCCGCCTCGAGCGTCTTGATGATGTACTCCGTCGAGCCGACCTGGTCCGCGCCGAGCACCACCTCGTGGCGGCACTCGGGATGGACCAGCACCCGCACGCCGGGGATCCGCGAGCGGACGTCGGCGACGGACTCGGCGGTGAACCGGCCGTGCACCGAGCAATGCCCGCGCCACAGGATCATCCGGGCCCGGTCCAACTGCTCGCTGCTGAGACCCCCGTGCGGCTTGTGCGGGTCGTAGACGACGCAGTCGTCCAGCGTCATGCCCATCTTGAGGACGGCGGTGTTGCGGCCGAGGTGCTGGTCGGGCAGGAACAGCACCTTCTCACCCTGCTGGAAGGCCCATTCGAGTGCGGCGTCGGCGTTGCTCGACGTACAGACCGAGCCGCCGTTGCGCCCGCAGAACGCCTTGATGTCGGCGCTGGAGTTCATGTACGTGATCGGTACGGTGTCATCGGCGACGCCCGCGTCGGCCAGTGCGTCCCAGGCAGCCTCGACCTGCTGGATACGGGCCATGTCGGCCATCGAGCAGCCCGCGGCCAGGTCCGGCAGGATCACCGTCTGTTCGTCACTGGTCAGGATGTCGGCGGACTCGGCCATGAAATGCACGCCGCAGAAGACGATGTACGGCGCCTGTGGCCGCGCGGCCGCGTCCCGGGCGAGCTTGAACGAGTCGCCGGTCACGTCCGCGAACCGGATCACTTCGTCGCGCTGGTAGTGGTGACCCAGCACGAACACCCGCTCACCGAGTGCCGCCTTGGCCTGTTGCGCGCGCTCGACCAGGTCCGGATCCGAGGCCGGTGGCAACGATCCGGGGCACTCGACGCCACGCTCGGAGTGCGGATCAGTTCCCTGACCCAGCAGCAGCAAGGGCAACGATCTGACAGACTCCGCGGCGGTTGTCATGCTCATCATCGTCGCACCGCCCGAGGCGGGGCCCTATGACGCCGCTCACGGACTGGAATTCCCGGAACTCATTGATTTGCGGGCTCTCCGATGACACGGCAGCAGCAGTGCGCCATACTTACATTTGTTTGGGGGAGTTAGTACTCGGGGGGAAGAGGAACACGTTCGCAGTGGGGGGCATTGCGCATGCAAGAAACAGGTACTGCTGTCATCGGCGCCGGGCCGCACGGACTCGCCGCCGCCGCACACCTTCGCCGGGCCGGGGAAGAGCTTCGGGTGTTCGGCGATCCCATGTCGTTCTGGCGGGTGATGCCGAAAGGCATGCTGCTGCGCTCGAACGAGACCGCGACCTGCATCGCCGAGTACGAGGGACCGCTGTCGATCGACTCGTACGTCGCCGAGACCGGACGCAAGATGGTCAAACCGTTCCCGCTGGACGACTTCATCGAGTACGGCATGTGGGTGCAGAGCAAGGTCGCACCTGACGTCGACCGACGTCAGATCCGCACCGTCGAACGCGACGATGATGGCTTCGTCCTGACCCTGGACGACGAGTCGCGGCTGCGCAGCCGCCGAGTTGTCGTCGCGGCGGGCATCGCCGCCTTCGTGAACCGGCCCGAGATGATGGACGGCCTGCCCGCCGACTTGTCGACGCACACCGGCGAGCACACCGACCTCAGCCGGTTCGCCGGCCGCGAGGTCCTTGTGGTCGGTGGCGGCCAGAGCGCGCTGGAGTCCGCCGCGCTGATGCATGAGTCCGGTGCTGCGGTCGAGGTGGTGGCCCGCGCCGATCACCTGAACTGGCTCCACGGCGGCAAGTACGCCCGCAAGCTGGGGCGGCTGGCGCCGCTGCTGTACGCGCCGACCGACGTCGGGCCGATGGGAATCTCCCGGATCGTTGCTGCGCCGGGGCTGTTCACCCGCCTGCCGCGCTCGATCCAGGACCCGATGGCCTACCGCGCGATCCGGCCGGCGGGCGCCGCCTGGCTGGTCCCGCGGCTGAAACGTGTACCAGTTCGCACCGGCGTTAGTGTGACCAAGGCCGTGCCGACCGGTGATCGGCTGGAGGTAACGCTCAGCGACGGCCGTCGCAAGGTGGTCGACCACCTGATGTTTGGAACCGGCTACCGGGTCGACATCACCCGCTACCCGTTCCTCGACCCGGGCCTGGCGCGGAAGGTGCGGACCGTCGACGGCTACCCAGTGCTTCGCCCGGGCATGGAGTCCTCGGTGCCGGGTCTGCACTTCCTCGGCGCACCGGGCGCTCGCAGCTTCGGGCCGATCATGCGGTTCGTGGCGGGCGGCTGGTTCGGTGCGCAGACTCTGACCCGCGCCGTCCGCGCTCACGGGCCGCGCCACCGGGCGCCGACCGCTCGGCTGGAGCCGACGGGCGACGAGGCATGACCCGCCGCACCCACCGCGCCGCGGTCGGTGCCGTCATCATCGGGGGCGACTACCAGGGTCTCGGGATCGCGCGCAGCCTGGGCCGGCACGGCGTACCCGTGCTGGTGCTGGATGACGAGCGCTCGATCGCGCGGGCGTCCAGGTTCGTGTCGAAGTACGAGCATGTCGGGGATCTGCGCGACCCGGACCAGACGGTGCGGATCCTGCAAGACGCAGGCCGCAGGCACGGCCTCGACGGCTGGGTGGTGTACCCGACGCGCGAGGAGACGGTGGCCGCGATCGCCACCCACCGCGACGAGCTGGCCGGCATGTTCCGGCTGCCGACGCCGCCATGGGAGGCGGTGCGCCCGGCCTGGGACAAGCGGCAGACTTACCAGCGTGCCGAGCGACTCGGCATCCCGATCCCGCGCTGCTGGTTCCCGGCCGGTCCGGGGGACCTCCGCGACGTCGACGTCACCGAGCCGGTGATCGTCAAGCCGGCGATCAAGGAGCACTTCTTCTACGAGACCAGGGCCAAGGCGTGGCGGGTCGACGGCCGCACCGAACTCGAGGAGGCGTACCGCAGGGCCTCGGCGATCGTGGGGGACGGCGAGGTGATCATCCAGGAACTGATTCCGGGAGGCGGTGAACAACAGTTCGCGTACGGCGCGTTCTACAAGGACGGCGACGCGGTCGCGGAGATGACGGTACGCCGGCTCCGGCAGCACCCGTCGGACTTCGGACGTGCCAGTACCTACGTCGAGACC
>JBKPSJ010000073.1:0-5303 GCA_046765875.1 Actinomycetota bacterium | reverse complement strand
GTCGTCTGTGAGGTCGGCCATTGGTTGGAACCTGAGTTTGATCAAGTTAGTGCACACCTCTCATGGTTATCTTGCGGTCTTCAGCGACGCTGCCGGCCGATGGACCGCCGCAACTGGGCGCCGCAGGACGAGCGGCCACGTCCTGGACGGGCTGTGCTTGCCCGACGTCGCCTCCAAGGTGGACTGGTTCTCGTCCGGCATGGAGATGTAAATCGACTGACCATGAGCGCCTAGGCTGTCGAGGATCTGTTGCGCGAACTCGCGCCACAGGTTCTCGGCGTGCTGATACGACGGCACGGCCAGTTCGAAGCCTGCGAGGACGCCGTCCAGGACGCGCCGAGCACCACGTGCGCGCGGCTCGTCGTACCGTCGGCATCCGGAAGCAGCGCTACCTGACCGCGCGGGCCGCGAAGCCGGCCTGAGCGCTCATTTGTCGAACCGGGGTCAGCCAGCGCGTGGGCGTCGCCAATGGTCCCCCACGATTCAGCCCACGATCACAACCCCAGTGATCGTGCCAACCCCCGTCGAGCCGGTGACGGCACCGATGTCGACGCCGTGACCGACGGTTTCCGCGTAGTCGCCGGTACCGCCGAGGATCTGTATCGGACCGGTGTTGGTGGTGCTGTCCTCTCCGGTGAACGTGATGAAGACGTGCTTGAGCATGTCGAAGGTCCCGCTGCCGTCGGCGCAGGTGTAGGTGGTGCGGATGAGCAGGTTGAACCCGCCGTTCCGGGCGCGGTCGGAGTGCGCGAAGGCGACCACCGCCACGTCGTCCTCGAATGTGCCTGACGGGCAGAGCGGCTCGGTCGCGGTGAACGTGAAGGTGCCCGCGTCGAAGTCGAGTTGCTCATTGATGGTGAACGGGACCTGTTCGGCGGCCTGCGCTGGTGCAGCGATTCCGAGCGCGGCGAACATGCCGAGGATCGCTGCGGCGGTCTTCAGTCCGAACATTGCGACCTCCACGATGTGCGGAAACGGATGTATTGCTACGAATGTTGGAGGTCGCCGGAGTGCAGGACGGCGCGAACGATGTAGACCAACGTCGGCTGGACGGTTGGCCGCCGTAGCGTCAGCACGGCCGTCAACGCCGGCGGGTCGCATGGCGCGGCGAGCGCAGATGCACCCCTCATAAGGCCCCTCCCCGTCCCGGGGACCCGCGGCTCTCCCCGGCGCGGATGTCAATGGCTGTCACCGGGACATGTCTGCTTCTGGCATTGTCATCCCGCTGGACAGTACGCGACAAGGCTCCGCGGGCGGTGGTCAGGCGGTCGACCGGGGATCGTCGCTGACCCACCTCAGGGACATTCCCGACTTCCCGGTCGTACGACGTGCCGTGCGGGCGCGACCGTGGTCCGACGGCAGATCCGTTCCCTGGTCCGACGCTTCCCGCGCCGGGCATGTCCTGTACCCACGGGTTGCCCGCTGCGCGGCCCGGGCTCCGGCCTGGTTGCGTCTCTCGGGCCTTCTGAAGCCACCTGGTTGGTGCGCAGATTCTGGGCGACCTGGCGACAGACGTGCAGGTCACAGCGCTGCGGCAGCGGGAGAGCGGCTGCGGTGATAAACATCAGGACAAACCAGACTGATCAGCCGACTAACTAATCCATAGGAGAACAAAGAAGGCCGGTCCCGCCACCTGAGGTGGGACCGGCCTTCCGCTGTCGTCTGTAAGGTCGGCCGGTCGTTCTTGCACCGGCCGGGGGTCGGGGACCCGTCAGCCCATCCTGCGGTGGGCTCGATGCAGGTCGTACTCGTGCACGATGGCGGTCGCGTGACCGTGGGCCAGCGCGTACTCGCTGCGCAGCCACTGCACCCTGTCGTCGAAGCGAAGGAACGACGGTCCGTCGTTCATCAACTGAAACCACTCTTTCATGTCGCGACCGGTGCACGAGGGAACCTTCGCGACAAGACGCTGATGCGTTTCCTCAGAGTGGTTCAGTCCCATGTTCGCCTCCCGATGTCGGGGACAGATGCAGATGTGTTATCGACTGTGCCTGACGACCAGCGATCTAACAAGTCCCAAACAGAGGGCGAACGTTGTCAGTCCCGTACCAGTTGAGGTTCGGCGTCCGCATGCCGGTCGTAGCCGGCCTCTTCGACCCGCTCGACCTCGGGCTTCGGGTGCCGGCGGCGGTGCCGCAACTGTGCCCAGCGGCCGCGCGGACCGCGGTCGCGACCGGCCACCTGGGCCGCCGATACCTCGGTGCCGTCCTCCTCCGCGGCCGCCACGGCGGCCGTCGCGATCGGCAGCACGGCCTCGCCGCGGAACGGCTCGGGCTGCTCGACGGCCTCGCGGCCGACCCCGACCGCCGCGGCGACCGACGGCAGCAACGCGGCCGCGGCCGCCGCGTACCCGGCAGCCGAGGGGTGGAACCGGTCCGGACCCCACAAAGCCGGGTCGGAGGCGAACTTCGGCGCCAGCAGCGAGCCCATCGACACGGTCCGCCCTCCGGCCTCGACGACCGAGATCGTCTGGGCCGCGGCCAGCCGGTTGCTCCAGGCCCGCGCCAGCTGCCGCAGCGGCGGGACGATCGGCTCTACCACGCCGAGGTCCGGGCAGGTCCCGACCACGACCTCGCAGTTCGCCGCGCGCAACCGGCATACGGCGTGCTCGAGCAGCCGCACCGACACCGACGGCCGCATCCGCGCCTTGATGTCGTTCGCGCCGATCAGAATCACCGCGACGTGTGGCCCGTCCAGCAGGGCAGTGTCGACCTGCGGTTCGAGTTCGCTGGATCGCGCACCGGTGACCGACACGTCGACCAGCCGGACCGGCCGCTCGGCCAGTTCGGCCAGGCCGGAGGCCAGCAGTACGCCGGGCGTCTCGTCGGGCGATGCGGTGCCGTACCCGGCCGCGCTCGAATCGCCGATCATGGCCAGCGTGATCGGATGTCCTGGGTACCGGCCGTACAGGCCGTCGCCGCGGGTCGGGTAGTACCGCGCCGGGCCGATCACCCGTTCCGCGTACTGCGCCTCGGCCATCAGGACGCCGTACAGCGTGGCTCCGATGAGTCCGAGTCCCCCACCACCGAAGGCTGCGGCCTGGGCCAGTTTCTTGGCGGCCCGGGCTTTGCTCATACGCTCCAGGATTACATACGGTGAGGCCCGATCAAGCGATATCCGGGCGACCATATAGTGAGACCCGTGCGCTATGTGAACTCATTGCTGGACCTGGTCGGGAACACCCCGCTGGTCCGGTTGACCAAGACGACCGACGGTGCCAGGGGCCTGGTGCTCGCCAAGGTGGAGTACTTCAACCCCGGCGGTTCGGTGAAGGACCGGATCGCGGTCCGGATGGTCGAGGCGGCCGAGGCCTCTGGTGAGCTCAAGCCGGGCGGAACGATCGTCGAGCCGACCTCGGGCAACACCGGCGTCGGGCTGGCGATGGTCGCGCAGGCCAAGGGTTACAAGTGCGTGTTCGTCTGCCCGGACAAGGTGAGCGAGGACAAGCGCAACGTACTCAAGGCGTACGGCGCCGAGGTCGTCGTCTGCCCGACTGCCGTGGCGCCGGAGCACCCGGACTCGTACTACAACGTGTCCGACCGGCTGGTACGAGAGATCGACGGCGCGTGGAAGCCGGACCAGTACTCGAACTCGAACAACCCGCGCTCGCACTACGAGACCACCGGCCCGGAGATCTGGGCGCAGACCGACGGCCGGATCACCCACTTCGTCGCCGGTGTCGGCACCGGCGGCACGATCAGTGGCACCGGCCGGTACCTCAAGGAGGTGTCGGACGGCCGGGTGCAGATCGTCGGCGCCGACCCGGAGGGCTCGGTGTACTCCGGCGGCAGCGGCCGGCCGTACCTGGTCGAGGGTGTCGGCGAGGACTTCTGGCCCGAGACGTACGACCGCACCATCGCCGACCGGATCATCGAGATCTCCGACGCCGACTCGTTCGCGGTCACCCGGCGGCTCGCGCGCGAGGAGGCGATGCTGGTCGGCGGCTCGGCCGGGATGGCGGCCGCCGCGGCGATCCGGCTCGCGCACGAACTCGACGACCCGGACGCGGTGATCGTGGTGCTGCTGCCCGACGGCGGCCGCGGCTACCTGACCAAGGTGTTCAACGACGACTGGCTCGCGCAGTACGGCTTCCTGGCCGGCGGCCGCGCGGGAACGACGGTGCGTGAGGTGTTGGCCGCCAAGGACGGGACCCTGCCACCACTGGTGCACACGCACCCGAACGAGACCATCGCCGAGGCGATCGAGATCCTTCGCGAGTACAACGTGTCGCAGATGCCGGTGGTCCGCGCCGAGCCGCCGATCATGGCCGCGGAGGTTGCCGGCGCGGTGTCCACCAAGGCGCTGATGGATGCCCTGTACGTCGGGCACGCCCGGCTGGCCGACCGGATCGAGCAGCACATGGAGCCGCCGTTTCCATCGCTGGGCGCGAACGAGCCGGTCACCAAGGCCGTCGAGGTGCTCGAGAAGGCCGACGCGCTGATGGTGCTCGACGACGGCAAGCCGGTCGGCGTCCTCACCCGCCAAGACCTGCTGGGGCATCTCGCCACCGGCTGAAGGTTACCAAGGAGAGCGCCATGCCCAGGGATCAAGATCAAGGGGGCAACGCGAAGGTTCGATCGGTTCCGCCACCGAAGGCCGTGCTGACAGTGGTGAATCCGACGGTCAAGGTCGTATCCAAGACACCGCTGGGCCGGATGCTCGGCTCGGTCGGTGTGCTCCGCTTCACCGGCCGGCGCAGCGGCCGCACCCTGGAGATCGCGACCGGGATCCACGCCATCGGCAACGGTGAGTACGGTGTGTTCAGCAGCTCGCCGTGGCGGCACAACTTCCGCGGCGGCGCTCCGGTCGAGGTGCGGATCTCCGGCAAGCACCGGCACGGCCGCGCCGAGCTGATCGAGGATCCGGCAGAGATCGGCCGCGCCTTCCAGATCGCCATGGAGCACGCGAGCCTGCGTACCCTCGGCCTCGTCGTCGAGAAGGGCTACCAGCCGACGGCAACCGATCTAGGCAACACCGGCCGCGAGCTGATCAAAATCACCTACGACGACTGACAAACCCGGCCCCGAGTGTAGGACCGGCCGCTCGCCGGACGCCGGCAATCGCAGGCCTCGGGGACTCGGGCATAGCACCCGTGCGGTGGGTTCACGCCCGCCATCAGGCTTCACCCCCGCCATCGGGGTTCGCGCCCGGCTGTGCGGGGGTGCGAACCCCGGCCGGAGGCGCAAACCCGAACAACCGTACGCAGCCCACCCAGGCTGATGCGAATGGTTGCCGGGCCACCGCGGACATAGCACCCCTCGCCGGGGTTGACGCCTGACATCGGGGTTCGCACCCGGTTGTGC
>JBKPSJ010000072.1:0-4033 GCA_046765875.1 Actinomycetota bacterium | reverse complement strand
GCGCTGTGACGGTCACTCAACAAGGCGTGGTCGGCGATCGGAGTCGTGCTCATGTGAACCTGTGGGCCCTTCCTCCAGCCGGACTACGACGGTGAGCGTGCCTGGGACTGCAACGCTGGCGTCCGAGCAGCCACAACCCCGACCGGCGATGTCAGCTGCAGCCGGAGGTGCTGCCGCAGCCTTCGCAGACGTAGCAGGAGCCTGACGGTCGCATCTTGGTGCCGCAGGTGAAGCACAGAGGAGCGTCCACTGAGGTGCCGGTGATGAGCTCCATCATTTCGGCGGTTGTGTGGGCTTCTCCGCGGACTGGCTTGGCTGATGGCGTCTTGACGGAGGCGTCCTTCTCGGCTGGTTTGGCGACCGGGTCGGTGGACTTCAATGACTCGGCTTCGGAGACCTCGTCCGGCTCGGGCATGGGCTCGTAGGAGCCGGTCTCGAGCTGACGCTGCCGCTCCTCCGCCGAGTAGATCCCAAGAGCCGCACGGTCTTCGAAGGTCAGGTGGTCCAGGGCCAGTCGACGGAAGATGTAGTCCATGATCGACTGGGCCATCCTGATGTCCGGGTCGTCGGTCAGGCCGGCCGGCTCGAACTTCAGGTTGGTGAACTTCTGGACGTACGTCTCCAGCGGCACCCCGTGTTGCAGCGCGATCGACACCGCGATGGAGAAGGCGTCCATCACACCAGCGAGGGTTGAGCCCTGCTTCCCCATCTTGAGGAAGACCTCGCCCAGGCCGTCGTCCGGGTAGGAGCCGGCCGTCATGTACCCCTCGGCCCCGCCGACTGTGAACGACGTCGTACGGGACGGACGCGACTTCGGCAGGCGCTTGCGGATCGGCCGGTACTCGACGACCTTCTCGACCTTCGGCTCCTCCGCGGCCTTCTTGGACGACTTCGAGTCCGCCAGCGGCTGGCCGACCTTGCAGTTGTCGCGGTACACGGCCAGCGCTTTCAGGCCGAGCTTCCAGCCCTGCATGTATACGTCTTCGATCTCCTGGACAGTTGCCGACTCCGGCAGGTTCACCGTCTTCGAGATCGCGCCCGACAGGAACGGCTGAGTCGCGGCCATCATCCGTACATGACCCATCGGCTTGATCGCGCGCTCCCCCACCGCGCAGTCGAACACCTCGTAGTGCTCCGGCTTCAAGCCTGGTGCATCCACAACGTGCCCGTGCTCGGCGATGTACTCGACGATCGCCTCGATGGTCTCCTGGGTGTAGCCGAACGAATGCAGCGCCCGTGGGATCGTCTGATTCACGATCTGCATCGAGCCGCCGCCGACCAGCTTCTTGAACTTGACCAGCGAGAAGTCCGGCTCGATACCGGTCGTGTCGCAGTCCATCATGAACCCGATCGTGTTGTGGCTCACGAAGCCCGACGCCACGTACGTGACGTTGTCCGGCACCGAGATGTCGTACGTCGGCTGCACACCGCCGTCCCTGTTCGCAGCCACCTGCTCGAACAGATAGCCAAGCGCGAACGCCAGCCGATCGTCGTACGTCTCGGCGTGGATCAGCCGAGCCGTCGCCCGGGACACGCCGCCGCTCTTGCCGAGCGACGAGACGACGACTGAGCGGTACGGCGATCCGACCGGGACGATCTCGTCCCACGCCGGCCGCGGCAGGAAGATCCGGTCACGGTTGCCGGCCTGCACAGGCTCGACCTCGGGCAGGAGCGCGTTCTTCCGTTCGCCCAGGAATCCGACGATCTCGTCGAACGCCAGTGCGTGGTCGATGTTGCGCAGTCGGACCTGGTAAATCGGCCCACCCCATCCGCTCACGGTCTCGCGAGTCGTCGACGCCAGACCGAGCGCCAGCAGCAGAGTCCGGACTTCGCCCGCGAACGACTCCGACGAGGTCGACAGCGACGGCACGCGGTCGAGCACCGTCCCGTCCGCCTCGAACAGGCCGCGCAGGAAGGCGGCGTACACGGCAGCGTGGTTGGTCTCGAGCAACGCCGACGGCACTCGCGGCGTCCAGCCCTTGCCGACGTGATCGTCGGTCGGCTGCAGCTTCGCGAAGCCGGCGGCCTTCCACCACCGTGCCAGCCGCACCGACGACAGCGTCACCTCGACATAGCCGTCCTTGACCTCGAGCGCCGGCTCCAGACTGAACAGCTCCTTCGAGAGCACCTGCAGTCGCGCCACCACGTCCAGGTCGGTGTTTGCGACACAGAGTCGGATGCCCTTCGCGTGCAAACTGCCGTCACCCATGAAGTAGCCGACCAGCTCGGCCAGCTCCGGCGTCACCACGTCCGGAACCTCGACGTACCGATCGCCGGCGTAGTACGCCTGGTCAAGCACCGGCAGCGGCACCTCGCGCGGCTCGCCGACCAGGGTGCCGAGTTGCATCGGCACGAGGTCCGCCGGCTGGATGTCGGCCATCCGCTTCCATACCCAGGCGCCGGTTACCGGGTCGACGACCTTGATCCGGTGCGCGAGCGTGCCCTGGATCCGGTAGCCGCTCTCGGTGACGATGCGCCGCGTCGGCTCCTCGCCGTTCACGAAGAACTTCGTCGCCTGCCGCGGTCCGTCATCGGTCGACACCCTCGCGTCCAGGTCCTGCCAGCGGTCACCCCACACGTCGCCCAGCTCGCCGAGCCGAGTCAGGCCGCGGTCCGTTGTCACCAGGGTATCGGCCGTCAGGCAGCCGGTCGGGGCGAGCAGCGAGGCCTGGGCGTTGCGCCAGCCGTTCTTCTCACCGATCTGCAGTACGTCGGCCCACTCGGCGGTCGCGTGCTTCTGCACCTCGCGGTCGATCGGGTGCATGGTGCGGATGGTGTCGTTCGCGGCGGCGTGCTTCCGCATCACCCGCTTGTGCGCCTCGGCGTTGCGCGCGTAACCGTCGTACGGTCCCACCACGCCGGCGAGCTCGGCCGAACGCCGGTACGACGTACCGGTCATCAGTGACGTGACAGCGGCAGCCAGGGCTCGTCCACCGTCGGAGTCGTATGCGTGACCGGTTGCCATGAGCAACGCCCCGAGGTTCGCGTACCCGATCCCCAGTTGCCGGTATGCCCGGGTGACCTCGGTGATCGCCTCGGTCGGGAAGTCGGCGAAGCAGATCGAGATGTCCATCGCGGTGATGATCAATTCGACGGCCTTGACGAACCGCTCAGAGTCGAACACGTCGTCGTCGCGCAGGAACTTCATCAGATTGAGCGACGCCAAATTGCAGGACGAATTGTCCAAATGCATGTACTCACTGCAGGGATTAGACGCAGTAATACGGCCGGTCTCGGGAGTGGTGTGCCAGTCGTTGATGGTGTCGTCGTACTGCAGGCCGGGGTCGGCGCAGGCCCACGCGGCCTGGGCGATCCTGTCCCACAGCCCGCGGGCGTCGACCTCCTCGATCACGGAGTTGTCCAGCCGTGCCCGTAGGCCGAACTTCGTACCCTCCTCGACCGCGCGCATGTACTCGTCGGTGACGCGGACCGAGTTGTTCGCGTTCTGGTACTGCACGGAGGTGATGTCGCGACCGCCGAGGTCCATGTCGAAGCCCGCGTCACGCAGTACGCGGATCTTCTCCTCCTCGCGCATCTTGGTCTCGACGAACTCCTCGATGTCGGGGTGGTCGACGTCGAGAACGACCATCTTCGCCGCGCGGCGGGTGGCGCCGCCCGACTTGATGGTGCCGGCCGACGCGTCGGCGCCGCGCATGAAGGAGACGGGACCGGACGCCGTACCGCCGGACGAGCGCAGCAGCTCCTTCGACGAGCGGATGCGGGACAGGTTCAGGCCGGAACCGGAACCGCCCTTGAAGATCAGGCCCTCCTCGCGGTACCAGTTCAGGATCGACTCCATCGAGTCGTCGACGGCGAGGATGAAGCAGGCCGATACCTGCTGCGGCGACGACGTACCGACGTTGAACCAAACCGGCGAGTTGAAGCTGAAGTGCTGGTGCAGCAGCAGCCAGGTGATCTCGTGCTCGAAGGTCTCCGCGTCCTCCCCGGAGGCGAAATAACCGTGCTCCTCGCCGGCGCGGCGGTACGTCTTGACCACGCGGTCGAGCAGTTGCTTCAGCGACCACTCCCGGTT
>JBKPSJ010000071.1:0-5556 GCA_046765875.1 Actinomycetota bacterium | reverse complement strand
CCGACCGGGCCGAGCTGGCCACCCGGCTCGACCACCTGGCCGCGGGCCGGCCGGCCGCCGGGGTCAGCACCGGCCAGGTGCTGCGGGGCACCGCGTCCCCGGCCGCGGTGTGGGTGTTCTCCGGGCACGGGGCCCAGTGGTCGGGGATGGGTCGCGAGCTGCTGCGCACCGAGCCGGTGCTGGGCCGGACGTTCGACGAGATCGACGAGATCTACCGGACCGAGCTGGGGATCTCCCCCCGGCAGGCGGTGCTCGACGGGGAGTTCGACGAGGTCGGGCTGGTCCAGGCCATGACCTTTGCCATGCAGGTGGGCCTGGCCCGGATCTGGCGCGGCTACGGGGTGGAGCCGGCAGCGATCATCGGCCACTCCGTCGGCGAGATCGCGGCCGCGGTCACCGCCGGCCTGCTCGACCTTGCCGGGGGTGCCCGGCTGATCTGCCGCCGGTCGCGGTTGCTGCGGCGGGTGGCCGGCCAGGGTGCGATGGTGATGGTGAACCTGCCGTTCGAGGAGGCGACCGCGCGGCTGGCCGGGCATCCGGGTGTGGCGGTCGCCATCGCGGCCTCGCCGGTGTCGACGGTGCTCAGCGGGAGCACTCCCGCGGTGCAGCAGCTCATCGAGCAGTGGAGGGCGGAGGGGCTGGTGCCGCGGCGGGTCAACACCGACGTGGCGTTCCACAGCCCGCACATGGACGGTCTCGTTCCCGACCTGCGGGCCGAGACGGCCGGCATCGTCCCGTTGCCGGGCGCGACCCCGACCTACACCACGGCACTGGACGACCCGCGCGCCAACCCGCCGCGGGACGCCGGCTACTGGGCGGCCAACCTGCGCAACCCGGTCCGGTTCTCCGCCGCGGTGGCCGCCGCGGTCGAGGACGGGCAGCGGATCTTCCTCGAGGTGTCGACGCACCCCGTGGTGGCGCACTCGATCATGGAGACGCTGGCGGCGCGCGGGGTGGACGGCGGCGTCGTGGCCGCCACGCTGCGACGCAACCAGCCCGAACGGGAGACGCTGCTCACCAACCTGGGCACGCTGCACTGCCTCGGGGTGCCGGTGGACTGGTCCGCGCTGCACCCGACCCGCGAACCGGCGGACCTGCCCACGACGGCCTGGCAGCACCGGCGCTACTGGGCGGACGCCGCGCCACCCGCCCCGCAGGGCCACCTGCAGCGCGAGGGCCACGTGCAGCACGACGTGGACAGTCACACCGTGCTCGGTCACCATGTCGCCGTCCAGGGCACCTCGCCCATCTCGCTGTGGCAGACCCGCCTGGACGCCTCCAGCCGGCCCTACCCCGGCGGGCACCAGGTGCTCGGTGCCGAGATCCTGCCGGCCGCGGTGGTGCTGACCACCTTCCTCGCCGCCGCCGACCCGGGCGCCCTCACCGACGTCGTGCTGCGGGTGCCGGTCGCGCTCACCACGCCACGCGACGTGCAGGTCGTCCGGCAGGACGGTGCGCTCCGGCTGAGCTCCCGGCTGGCCGACCAGGCGGGCGACCAGGCCTGGCTCACGCACTCCCTGGCGCGCATCGCGGACCCCGACGGCGACCGGCCGGAGCCCGTCCCGCCGAGCGGCCTCGCCGAGGTGCTCGACCCGGACTGCGTGCTGGACCGGCTGCGCACCATCGGCGTGGTCGGCATCGGGTTTCCCTGGCAGGTGCGGGAGGTGCGACGCTCCACGGAGCAGCTCCTCGTCCGGGTGGCCGCGGATCCGGACCGGCTGCTGGGCGCCAGGACGTGGGGCTCGCTGTTCGACGCCGGGCTGTCCGCGGCCCCGATCCTGTTTCCCGGCCCGCCGCGGCTGCGGATGCCGGGCCGGCTGCGCGAGGTGGCCGTGACCGGCGACCCCCCGGCCGAAGCGCTGGTCAGCGTCCGGCTGGTCGGCGTGCAGTGGGCCGGCGACCAGGCGGACGACGTGGAGGTGGACGTCACCATCGCGGACCTGGACGGCGCTGCTCTCGCCCGGCTGTGCGGGGTGCGCTTCGGGGTGGTCCAGCACTCGGTCCAGCACGCGGCAATCCCCGAGCCCGACGCGGACGGCGGTACGGTCGCGCAGACCTCCGCGGAGTGGCTGGAGCTGCCGGCCCCGGATCTGCACGACTACGTCGACTCGGCGGTGCGCGGCATCGTGGCCGCCGAGCTGCGGCTCGACCCCGGCGATCTCGACGGGCACCGCCCGCTGTCCGAGATGGGCGTCGACTCGCTGCTCGGCGAGTCGATCCGGCAGCGGCTGAACCGGCAGTTCCGGACCGCGCTGCCGAGCAGCCTGCTCTGGGACCGGCCGAGCGTCACCTCGGTGGCGGGCTACCTGACCGAGGTGCTCGCCGCGTCCCGTGCCGCCGAGCTGGAGAGTCCCGCGGCATAGCCGGCCCTTCCGGCGCCAGGCGGGCGGTATCCGGTCCGCTTCGCCGCATTTCGGCAGCCGGGTCGATGACCGCCATCGCCTGAAAGGCCCCTCGATGACAACCGCAACGGAAGCACCGCACGTGGAGATCATGCGCATGCTGCACGCACCGCTGGTCACCCAGGCGCTGGCGGTGGCCGCCGAGCTCGGGGTCGCCGACCTCGTCGCCGGCGGGCCACGGAGCGTGGACGACCTGGCCGCGGCGGTCGACGCCGACCCGGACGCCCTGTACCGGGTGCTGCGGGCGCTGGCCGGGTCCGGCGTGTTCAGCGAGGTCTCCCCCCGCACGTTCGGCTCCACCCCGCTCGCCGAGACCCTGCGGGACGGCGCCGAGGGCTCGCTGCGGAACTGGGCGCGGTTGTGGGGACTCCCGGAGCGGCAGGCGGCGATCGGTGCCCTGCTGCACAGCGTCCGCACGGGTGAGCCGTCGTTCTCCCACCTGTACGGCGTCAGCTGGTGGTCCCAGCTGGCCACGCGTCCCGACCAGGCCGCCGTGTTCGACGCCGCCATGGGTGACCTGTCCCGCCGGCTGCATGCGGCGACCGTGGACGCGTACGACCTGTCCGGCGTGCGGCAGCTGGTGGACGTCGGCGGCGGGCGCGGACATCTCGTGGCGGCGCTGCTGCGCCGGCACCGCGAGCTCCGAGCCGTGGTCTACGACCAGCCCGAGGTGGCGCGGCACGCCACCGAGGTCCTGACCGCCGCCGGGGTTGCGGACCGGGCGCGGGTGGCGGGCGGCGACTTCTTCACCGCGGTGCCCACCGGCGGCGACACCTACCTGCTGTCGATGATCCTGCACGACTGGAACGACGCCCAGGCGCTGTCCATCCTGGAGAACGTGCGGCAGGCCATGGGCCGGCACAGCGAGCTGCTGGTGGTCGACGCCGTCGTGCCGGAGGGCGACGCGCCGCACGACGGCAAGCTGCGCGACCTCATCATGCTCGCCCTCCATCCGGGGCGGGAGCGCACCGAGGCCGAGTTCGCCGCCCTGTTCGAGCGCGCGGGCCTGCGGCTGCGGGAGACCAGAGAAGTGGCCGCCTCCACCGGGCTGCTGGTCGCCGTCCCGGCGTCGTAGGCCGCCGCGATGACTGCCTCACGTTGCTGCCAGTTCCGCCGGTGAAGGGTTCGGCATGAACGACCTGATCGACGTCCATTCGCACTTTCTCACCGAGCAGTACGTGGCCGCGGCGACCAGCGCGGGCTACGAGCAGCCGGAAGGGATGCCCCGCTGGGCGGACTGGAGCGTTTCGGGACACCTCGCCCTGATGGACCGGGTCGGCGTGCGGACGTCGGTCCTGTCGATCTCCGCTCCGGGCACCCATTTCGGCGACGACACGGCGGCTCGACACCTGACCCGCCACGTGAACGGGTTCGCCATCGACCTCGTGCACCGGTATCCCGGCCGGTTCGCGCACTTCGCGTCGCTGCCGCTTCCCGACGTCAGCGGCTCCCTGACCGAGTTGGCCCATGCCCTCGACGTCCTCGGCTCGGACGGGATCTCCCTGCTGACCAACGCCCGCGGGACATACCTGGGCGACGAGCGTTACCAGGAGGTCTACGCCGAGCTCGACCGCCGGGGCGCGACCGTGTTCGTGCACCCGGTCGCACCGCCGAACTGGCAGGCGGTCTCCCCGGACCGGCCCCGACCGATGCTGGAGTACATCTTCGACTCGGCCCGCGCGGCGAGCAATCTCGTCCTGGGCGGCATCCTCACCCGCTACCCCAACATCAACTGGATCTTCACGCACAGCGGCGGCGCGCTGCCCGTCCTCGCCGAGCGGATCCAGCTGTTCGCCGACCTGCTGTCCGGCGGCCCGACCGCCCCCACCGTCACCGAACAGCTCGGCGAGCTCTGGTACGACATCGCCGGCACCCCATTCCCGCACGCCGCCCCCGCTCTGGTCCGCGCCTTCGGCGACCAGCGGGTGCTCTACGGCAGCGACTACTGCTGGACCCCCGTCCCCGGCGTCCTGTCCCAGGTCGCGTCGCTCGACGCCGCCCCCCAACCCGGCGACACCACCTGGCGCGCCCTCACCACCTGCAACGCCGAGCGCCTGCTCCCGCGGTTACGCCTCCCCTCAGCAGAGCCGAGCCTGTCCCGGTAGCCGGTACTCATCGCCGCCCGGACTCGGTGCCACCGGCATCCTGGAACCTGGCAGGTACCGCCGAGGCGCGCTGCTTGCGGACATGGTTTCCCCCGGGCTGCATCGTGCGCCGGCAACACCACGTTGACTGGGGAAGTGCTGGTCTGGCATCCGCCGATGAGGACCGACCGCCATGATGTGCCGATGCACACGAACGGTGCCACTCCCGCCGAGCGCGGACCTGGTGGCGTCCTGCTGCTCATCGACGTCGAGAACACGATCGGCACCAACCCGGCGGCCGGCAAGCTCCGCGAGCAGGTGTGCCGGCTGGTCCAAGCCGCTACCACCGTGGGTCGACCGTTCATGTCCCGGGCCAGCCCAGGTCGTTCGTGGCTCTTCAAGATTAGGCTGGATTCGTGTTCGGGCGGCTGCGGATCGTGATCGTTTGTTAGTAACGTTAAGTAGTCGACCGCTGGTACGACAGGGCCAGTCATGCAAGTGACCTGCGACGATGCCCCGCGAGGTGGCGAACTCTCGGGCCCACGACCAGGCCACTTCGGTATACTGAAGATGATCAAACCCTACAGTACTGGTTGCCTCTGCACCGGGTTAGAGCCACGTCAAGGTCGCTCAAAGTCCGCGATCCACTACTGAATGTGGTCGACCCATGAGGTTCTGTCCTACTGTAGGTTTCGTTCGTGGTCGTCACCTTCGTTCGGGTTGGCCACAGTGGCGACCGTAATGATCGGTAATCTTGACGCGGCCCTGGCGCCGGGCCGACGGTTGGCCGGTAGGCTTCTGTTGAGTGGTCAGTGGTTTTGGGTGCTGCCGCGCCTGTCGCCTCGCTGGCGCTCGGCGGCAGGCTTGCCACCGGAGAAATGCGGGATGGCGGGTTGGTCCGGTACCCGGCTTGAACGGTCACGCCGACCCTACACCTCACCTTTAGTCTGGACGCGGTTAGTGGTTGCGGTGCGGGGGTAGAAAAAGGGTCGATCAGATGGTCGGGGAATGGTGACGTGGACACGTTCGGCAGATATAATCGAACGTATGACCGACAGCCTGGCGGAAGA
>JBKPSJ010000070.1:0-3073 GCA_046765875.1 Actinomycetota bacterium | reverse complement strand
TCGAGTGGTTGACGGCGATGAACTCGCAGCGGAACGGGCCGAACGTGAGCACGTCGCCTTCCCTGACAACAGTCTGCGGCGCGGTGCGGAGCCGGTGCTCCCTCAGCTTCGCCTCCAGCAGCGCCAGCGTGAGCCGCGAGCCGATCAGCGGGATGTCGTCGCGCTCCCGTAGCAGATACGGCACGGCGCCGATGTGGTCCTCGTGGCCGTGGGTCAGTACCACCGCCTCGACGTCGGCCAGCCGGTCCCGGATCGGTTCGAAGTCCGGCAGGATCAGATCGACGCCGGGGTGGCTCTCCTCGGGGAACAGCACCCCGCAGTCGACGATCAGCAGTCTCCCGGCGTACTCGAAGACCGTCATGTTGCGGCCGACCTCGCCGAGCCCGCCGAGCGGGATCACACGCAGCGCACCGGGCGACAGCGGGCCGGGCGCATCGAGTTCCGGATGCGGATGACTCATGCAAGCAGCCCGGCGGACTTGAGGTCGGTGGTCAGCTGGTCGATCTGCTCGGGGGTGGCGTCGATCAGCGGCGGCCGGGTGCGGGCGTGCTCCAGGACGCCGGCCAGCTTGAGGGCGGCCTTGGCCATGATCACGCCCTGGGTGCGGGTCATGATCGCCTCGACCGCGGGCACCAGCCGGCGATCGATCTCCCGGGCGGTGGCCAGGTCACCGGCGTCGACGGCGTCGACCATCGCGCGATAGTCGTCGCCGGCCATATGCCCGACGACGCTGATCATCCCGACCGCGCCGATCGCCAGCCAGGCCAGGTTCAGCTCGTCGGCGCCGCAATAGTAGGCAAGGTCGGTCTCGGCCAGCACCTTCGTCGTCGCGGCCGCGTCGTACTTGGCGTCCTTGACCGCGACGATGCGCGGGTGCTCGGCCAGTTGGAGCAGCGTCTCGGTGGCGATCTTGGTGCCGGTCCGGCCCGGGATGTCGTACGCGATCACGCCCAGCCCGGTCGCGTCGGCGACCGCGGTGAAGTGCGCGCGGATGCCCTCCTGCGGCGGCTTGTTGTAGTACGGCGTCACCACGAGCAGGCCGTGTGCGCCGGCGGCCTCGGCGGCCTTCGCGGACTCGATGGTGTGCGCGGTGTTGTACGTTCCGACCCCGGCGACGATCTTCGCGCGGTCGCCGACGGCCTCGAGGACCGCGCGGATCAGGTCGATCTTCTCCGCGTCGGTCGTGGTGGGCGACTCTCCGGTGGTGCCGCTGAGCACCAGGGCGTCGTTGCCGTGCTCGACCAGGTGCGTCGCCAGCCGCTGGGCGGCGTCGAGATCGAGTGAGCCGTCGGCGCCGAACGGGGTCACCATGGCGGTCGCGACCCGGCCGAACGGAGCGTCCGCGGGCCTGCTTGTACTGGCTTGCTTTGGTACGGGGACCATGTGCGTCAGGCTACCGGTCCACCCGCCCGCGGTGGTGCAGGGACTTCGGCGCCGCCCGGACCAACACCGGACATCGACTGGACATGGATCGAGCCTGGTGGCTGTCCGCTCGGGGGTCCGGGCAGCCACCAGGCTCACTCGTCCTATCGCTGACGAGGAGGGGGTTGTTACACGTAGCCCGAGAATTTTCTTGCCGCGGCACAGACTTTTACAAGGAGTGATCGAATCTCACTTCTGGTGAGGTCGAGGCACCACATATGGGGACAGAGTCTCCTGATTCCGGACACGGTCAGGGGCGAGGAGGGTACGAAGCTGAGCCGGTGTGCTGCCCGTCTCGCGGCGGACCGAGCGGGTCAGATGCGCCTGGTCGGCGAACCCGGTCTCGGCCGCCAGCCGGGCCAGATCCCGCTGACCGCCGGCCAACTGCTCGAGCGCCCGCCGAACCCGCAGCCGGGACCGGAACGCGCTGATCGTCACACCGGTGGTTCGCCGGAACACCCTGCTGACGTGGTACGACGAGAGACCGGCCGCCCCGGCGAGTTCCCGCAGCGGCGCTCCCGGGTTCTCCGCCAGCACCTGGCGGACATCGTCCACCAGCCGGCGCGCGGGCCCTGCAGCCACGAACCCCGCGGCGATCGCGTCCGGCAGCAAGCCCGCCAGTACCGATCCGACCAGCACGACCGCGCGCTCGGCCAGTTCGTCCGGCTGGGCACCGGCACGTGAGCGCGCCACCAGAGCCCGGTGCCGGACGTCCACACCGGCCGTCGTCAGCACCGGCGCGTCGGCGGTGAGCACGGCGCCGCGGGTCACCGCTTCGTACTCGGACTCCGGCAGCGAGACGAACGTGCAGACGTCGCCGCCGGCCGGATGGGCGAACCGCTGCTCGCTGCCGGGCCGTTGTACATACCCGGAGCAGGCGTCGACGACCGTCTGCGTCCCATCGACCTCGAGCCGGAACAGACCGGACCGCACCAGCACGATCCCGAACCGGTCGGCCGGCTCGGTCTGGGACCACCGCGGCCCCTCGTGCCGGCACTGCACCTCGGCCGCGATCACCTCTCCGCTCAGCACCAGCACCCGGCTCTCTCGCACGCTCCCAACCTAAAGACCTCCACCGACACAGGACCGCAAGATCGTTCAAGACCGGCGGGTGGGGTGGCGGGTGAGGGTGGACGCATGGACAACCCGATCATTCCGTTCCTCAGTGCCGACGGCCCGCACGAGGACCTGGGCGACAACGCCGACCTGTACGGCCAGTTCATCGGCTCCTGGGACGTCGACAATCACCAGTACGACGAGAGGGCCGGCGAGTGGTACGACACCCACGGCGAGGTGCACTTCGGCTGGATCCTCGACGGACGCGCCGTACAGGACCTGTGGGGTTCACCGGAGCGCGGGTTCGGCACCACCCTGCGCGCCTACGACCCGGCGATCGACGCCTGGCGGGTGGAGTGGCTGGCGCCGCGATGGAACTCGTACTGCAGCCTGATCGGCCGTCGCGACGGCGACCGCATCATGCAGCACGGCCGCCAGCAGGACGGCCGGCCGATCCGCTGGTCGTTCAACGAGATCACGGCGGACACATTCGTCTGGCGCGGTGAGATCTCCAACGACTACGGCGCCACGTTCCGGCTCGAACAGGAGATGCGCGCCCGCCGCCGCTGAGCCGGGTTATCGCGTCGCTCGCGAC
>JBKPSJ010000069.1:0-5975 GCA_046765875.1 Actinomycetota bacterium | reverse complement strand
GCCTGCAGACCGGCCTGTACGCCGCCACCCCGCCCGAACGCACCGGCGGCTCCGGAGGGTTGTTCCAGACGTTCCGCTATCTCGGCGCGATCCTGGCCGGGTCGCTGCTCGGGGTGGTGCTCGACCGCGATCTGAGCACGGCCGGACTGCACAAGGTCGGTGTCGTGATCAGCATAGCCTCCGTTGTGCTGGTCGTACTCGCGCTCCTGCTGCCACGGAGTCTGGGACGGACCCCCCCGGACTGACACACTTGCCCGATGGATTCCGGGATCACCGTCACCGGCGCCGGGTCGGCCGCCGCACCCGCCGATCTGCTCCGCGTCACCTTCGGCGTCGGCCATGAGACCGAGGACGTCGCCGCCGCCGTCGACCACGTCGGGGTCAAGACCGCGGCGGTGATCGCCGCGCTGCGCGCCCAGGGCATCGAGGAGGGCGACATCCACGCCGGCGGCGTCCAGGTCTTCCCGGCGTATACGGCCGAGCCGAAGGGGGGCGAGACGTACCGGGCGTCACACTCGATCTCGGTGGCGACCAAGGACCTGGACGGGTTCGGCCGGCTGCTGACCGCCGCCGTCGATGCCGCTGGCAATGATCTGACCGTCGACCAGGTCGGCTTCGACGTGTCCGACAAGGCCGGCCTGGCGGTCCGGGCCCGGGAGGCGGCGTTCGAGGACGCACGCGACCGCGCCGGACACCTGGCCCGGCTGGCCGGACGGGCGCTGGGCCAGCTCGAAGCCATCGAGGAGAGCCCACTGCCTGGACCGATCGGCCTGCCGGTCGCACCGGACAGCAAGGTCAGCCTCGCACCGCTGGACTTCGGCGTGGAGCCGGGCCGGCAATCCGTCGAGGTCGCGCTCACGATCCAGTGGTCCTGGGCTTAGACGTCTCGCCAGTTGAAACGCGGTGGTTGACCAAAATGGGATATTTGCTGTCACAATAAGTCTCGGAATGGCTACTCCGTGACACTCTGTGGCCGGGCCGCGGTGAACCTGCTACCGGCCCCAGTGGAGGGAGCGCACGATGGCGCAGACATCCACCCCCGGTGCCGTTCCCGGTCATCCCTATACATCGCCCGCCGAGCCCCCGACGCTGGCCGCCCTGGCATCCGACGCGGTCAAGGCGTACGGCAAGCGGCACCGGCCCCGGTACCGGCAGAAACGTGCCCAGGAGGCGGCGGACAAGACCGCCGCCGTGGTCGCCCGGCAGGGTGAGCTCGACGGCATCCTGACCGACTACCTCCAGCATCCCGCGACCGGGATCGACATGGAGGCGCTCAAGCAGCCGTTCCCGAAGGGGCCCGAGGTCGACCCCCGGGACGCCGAGGCACGGCCCGCGCCCGAGTGGGACCACTACGCCCCGCCCACGCTCAAGGGTCTCGGCAAGCTGACCGGCGGCGGCGCGTACGCCAAACAGCGCGCACAGGCGGCGCGGATCTTCTCGATGGCGGTCGAGAACTATGAGGCCACCGAGGCCGCGCGCAAGAAGCGCGTCCGGCAGATCAAGCAGGCCCAGGCCGAACTGGTGGCGCGCACCCGCGAGCAGCACCTCAATATCGACCGGTTCGTCACCGCGTTGCGCAACCGCGAGCGCAAGGCCGTCAGCCGGTACTTCCAGCAGGTGATCGACGAGCTCCGCGACCCCGACGGGCTGCCGACCCAACGCCGGGCCGGTTACCTGCCCGAGACCGGGCTGCTGGCGCTGGAGTGGCAGCTGCCGCCGTTGGATGTGATGCCGCAGGAGAAGTCGTTCAGTTACGACGCCGGTCGCGACTTCGTCGAGACCAAGCACTGGTCGGACGGGGATCGGCTGCGTGGCTACCAGCGGCTGATCGCGCAGATCGCGTTGCGGGCCGTCCACGCCGTCGTCGGCAGCGACCGGTACGCCGTGATCGACACCGTCGTGTTCAACGGCGTCGTCGAGAGTGTCGACACGCGAACGAATCGGCCGATCCGTCCCTGCCTGATCAGCCTGAGCACGACGCCGCTGCAGTTCACCGCACTCGAGCTCGACAAGGGCGACCCGGCCCGGTGCGCCCGCGATCAGCTCCGCGCGAACGTGTCGCCGCGGCCGGAACGCCTGTACCCGGTCACCCCGGTGCTCGACTTCGCCGAGGCCGACCCGCGCAAGATCCACCGTCCCCATCGCTGACAACCATCGCTGACAACCTTCGCTGACAACCCTGACAGGTCGGCACAGCAACACCGGCCGGGTTGCTGCCACACTGTGTAGATGTACGCACCCGCACCGCTGCAACGACGGCTCAGCCGCAGCGGGTTCGTACTGCTCGGCCCGGCGTTCGTCGCCGCCGTCGCCTACGTCGATCCGGGCAACTTCGCCACCAACATCGCGGCCGGCTCGTCGTACGGGTACCTGCTGTGCTGGGTTGTCGCCGGCGCCAACCTGATGGCCGTGCTGGTGCAGTACCTCGCCGCCAAGGCCTCGATCGCCACCGGCCGCACGCTGCCGCAGCTGTGCCGCGAACGGTTCCGCCGCAGTACGTCGTACGGGCTGTGGGTCCAGGCCGAGTTGGTGGCGATCGCGACGGACCTCGCCGAGGTTGTCGGCGGTGCCATCGCGCTGCAGTTGCTGTTCGGTCTGCCATTGCTGCTCGGCGGCGTGCTGACCGGGCTGGTGTCGTTCGGCCTGCTGGTGTACCAGTCACGGCGCGGGCAGCGTCCGTTCGAGGCGGCCATCGTAGGGCTGCTCGCGGTCGTGCTGCTCGGGTTCGTCGTCAGCACCGTCCAGTCCGAACCGTCCGCGAGCGGCGTACTCGGCGGGCTGGCGCCGCGGCTCGACGGCACCGACTCGCTCATCCTCGCGGCCGGGATGCTCGGCGCGACCGTGATGCCGCACGCGATCTGGCTGCACGGCGCGCTGGTCACGGACCGGCACGGGCACACATTGGAGTCGCACGCCGGCAAGCACCAGGTGCTCCGCGCGACCCGGCTGGACGTCACGATCGCGATGGCGCTGGCCGGTGCGGTCAACCTGGCCATGGTCGTGGTCGCCGCGGCCGCGCTGTCCAGCAGCGGTGCCGAGTCCTTGTTCGACGCGCACGGCGCCATCGGCGACCGGCTCGGCGATGCACCGGCACTGCTGTTCGCCCTCGCCTTGCTGGCCAGCGGGTTCGCGTCGTCGTCGGTCGGTACGTACGCCGGTTCGGTGATCCTCGAGGGCTTCTGGCGCCGCAGGGTGCCGTTGCCGATACGCCGGCTGGTGACGCTGGTGCCCGCGCTGGCGATCCTTGCCATCGGCATCGAACCGAGCCGGGCACTGGTCGTGTCGCAGGTGGTGCTGAGCTTCGGTATCCCGTGCGCGTTGTGGCCGCTGGTGCGGCTGACGGCTTCGACCGGAGTGATGCACGATCTGGTGAATCGCTGGACGACGACGGCGCTGGCCGTGTTCGTGGCCTCGGCGATCAGCGTGCTGAATGTCGTACTCATCGTGCTCACGGTCAGGGGCTGAGGTGCGTACGTTCGCGGTCAGCGACATCCACGGGTTCGCCGGCAAGCTGCAGGACTCGTTGCACCAGGCCGGGCTGACCGACGACGGCGGCGACTGGGCCGGCGCCGACGCGCGGCTGTGGTTCCTCGGCGACTACTTCGATCGCGGGCCGGACGGGATCGCGATCGTGGATCTCGTACGCAAGCTCGAGAAGCAGAGCTCGGGTGCGGTCCGGGCGCTGATCGGCAACCACGAGGTGCTTGCCCTCGGCATGCATCTGTTCGGTACGGCCGAGGTGCCGCACGACGGTCTGCTGACGCGTACCTTCGAGCGCAGCTGGCTGCTCAACGGCGGCCGCGACGCCGATCAGGAACGCCTCACCGACGACCACGTCGAGTGGTTGCGCCACCTGCCGGTCATAGCGCTCGACGGCGACCACCTGCTGATGCATTCCGACACGATCGAGTACCTGGAGTGGGGTCGCACGATCGACGACATCAACGCCACCGCAGCGCGGCTGCTGGCCTCGGACGACATCACCTCCTGGTGGGAGATGTGGCGGCTGATGACCTCCCGGTACGCGTTCCGGGGCCGGCGCGGTGCCGCCGTCGCCGGCCGGCTGCTGGACCGGCTCGGCGGCCGCCGAATCGTGCACGGGCACAGCCCGATCGCCGACCTGGCCGGAGTCGAACCCGCCGGGCTGACCGCCCCGGTGCTGTACGCCGACGGCCGGGTCCTCGGCATCGACGGCGCCGTCTTCGACGAAGGACCCTGCCTGGTCGCCGAACTCACTCACTGAGCCGTCCCGGTGTTTGGCCGTACGCCGTACCGTTGGAGGGTTGACGACCGCACCATCGGACCGGCTGATGCCGAAGGGAGTGTGGGGGAGCTGACCGCCACCGGCCGCACCAAGCACCGCACGCTCGGGGAGGCGTTGCGGAGCTGGGACGACGACGCAGTAGCCAGGCTGGTTCGGTCGCGCCCGGACCTGGCATCGCCGGTGCCGGCCGACACCGGCCAGCTGGCCGCCCGGGCGACGACCCACGGTTCGGCGGCGCGGGCTGTCAACCGGCTGGACGAGTTCTCCGTCGATGTCCTGGAGGCGCTGTCCGCTCTCCCGGAGCCGGTGGATCTGCCGACGCTCGCACGCGGGGTCGACCAGCCGGTCGACGCGGTCGTACCGGCGCTGGACGAACTGCGTGCACTCGCACTGGTCTGGGGTACCGACGACGACCTGCGGCCGATCCGGGCCGTCCATGAGTTGCTCGGGCCGACGCCCGCCGGGCTGGGTCCGGTCACAACGCGGCATTTCGGGGACCTGGACAAGCTGATCGCCGAGGCCGGACCGGATGCGAAGGCGGTGCTGGACAAGCTGACCTGGGGGCCGCCGACCGGCAAGGTCGACAAGGCCGAACGCGCGGTGACGATCGCGTCCGCCCGGACGCCGGTGGAGCGGCTGCTCGCGCGCGGTCTGGTCGTACCCAAGGACGGCAGCACCGTCGTGCTGCCGCGCCAGATCGGACTGCATCTGCGCGGCGGCCGGGTGCACGCGTCGACGCGACCGGTGCCGCCGCCTCTCGAGGGCAAGAGCGTCTCGCAATCGATCGCCGACCGGGCGGCGGCCGGCGCGGCTCTCGATCTGGTCCGGCAGACCGAGTTGTTGATCGACCGTCTCGGCGCCGAACCCATACCTGTGCTGCGGACCGGCGGAATCGGGTTCCGCGAGCTCCGCGCCCTGGCGACGAAGGCCGGCGTCGAGGAGGTGCAGGCCGCGACCCTGCTGGAGATCGCGTACGCAGCCGGGCTGCTCACCGAGGTCGAGGCGGGTACGACGGAACTCTGGCTCCCGACGCACGGGTATGACGACTGGCTCGAGTTCGACCTGTCCCACCGGTGGGCAAGACTCGTCGTCGCCTGGCATGCCGGTCTCAGGGCGATCGGACTCGTCGGGCGCCGCGACAGCGCCGGAGCGACCGCATCGGCACGCGAGCGACTGGTCAACGCGCTGTCTCCGGATCTGGAGCGGCTGCTGGCCCCCGAGGTTCGCGTACTCACACTTCGAGCGCTGGCGGCCGCGGGCGAGGGAATCGCGCCCGGCGAGCACGCGGTCGTCACCTGGGTCGCCTGGCACCGGCCCCGCCGCGGCGGCCCGTTCCGCGACGACCTGGCCCGCTGGACGCTGTCCGAGGCCGCCCTGCTCGGGCTCACCGGCCTCGGCACCCTGGCCGGACACGCTCGCCCGCTGCTGGACGAGCATGACGAGGACGCCCTTGCGGTGGCGATCGCGCCGCTGGTGCCGGACCCGGTCGACCACATACTGCTGCAGGCCGACCTGACGGCGGTCGCGCCCGGCCCGCTGACCCGGCAGGCGTACGACGAGCTGGCCGCGATGGCCGACGTCGAGTCGCACGGCGGGGCCGGCGTGTTCAGGTTCAGCGACACCTCTATCCGGCGTGCGCTCGACCTCGGCCGCAGCAGCGACGAGTTGCACACCTGGCTGGCCGAGCACTCGCGGACGCCGGTACCGCAAC
>JBKPSJ010000068.1:0-7252 GCA_046765875.1 Actinomycetota bacterium | reverse complement strand
AGTACCACTGACACCGGTCATGTCCTCGCTCCGGTCCAACACGAAGCGCCGGAACATCCGCCCGTACAGCTCGTGCACCTTGCCTTCGTACTGCTCCTGCATGATCTCCCCGGCTTCATAAGCGGCGGTCAACTTGCCCATGACGTCATCACTCATGGCCCCCACAGTGGCACACGCCCCCGGTACCCAGTGGCGCCCCTCATCCAATTGGTCCTCCCAGCCCTATGTGCATAGGTAGCACTGTGAGTAGGACGGGTGCAGGCATGTACATGAGCACGCACACTGATGTTGCACTTCCTGTGTGCTCCAGGCGTCCATGTAGCAACGACACACACCAGCATCCTCTTCGTGGTCCTGCGCTCTCGCAGCCCCAGCTCCCACCCCAGCTCAGCGCATAGTTCCCTATTCACGGCCCCGGGCCCGTTCATAGACGTTGCACTTGCAACGATCTACACCATTGGTGTGATTGCGCCGCCGTAGGCGTGCGCATTCACACCAGCGTTGTAGGTGCGTGCGCGCCCATAGAGGGCCCTCCACCACCCTGGTGCGCATAGAGCCAATTGCGCCGGAGGCGCATATGGCTCAAATGCTCAACAGCGTTGTACGCTGCGAGGCCATCGTGCCTGGTCAGAGGCCATTTCTGGCCTCGACCAGACACTATGGGCGCAGCAAGTGCACCGATGGTGTCAATGGCCGTGCCTCCGGCACGCCATTGGACACTATGGGCGTGCGCAGCTACATAATCAATGCGCACACCGACGCTGTGCTTCTGACCGCTATGCGGGCAGACGCACAACGTCATTGCACTTGCAACGAGACCCCCCCACCCTTAAGCGCACGCCGCCGGGGGCGGCTGGCGCAGGAGTCCCGCACGGTTCTACGAGTGGACCCTCGATCTCGCCTTACTCATCTACCGTCGTATACCACCCAAGGAAGTACACAATTGATGCGCCCCACGACCACACCCGCTCCCCCTACCGTGACTATGGGAATGGGCGGCCTCAGGGAGCGAAAGTACAATGACGTTGCCTACGACCAACGGCTAGCGTTGTGCCATGGACGAGAACGAGTACCTGCGCCGGTTGGAGGAGTTGGAGCGGCAGTTGGGCGCCGCACTGGAGACGGTGCGCCAGCTGATCGTGATGCGCCGGGAGGAGGGAGAGGGGCCGGGGCTGGAGGAGGAGCCGGTGTGGGAGGACGACACACAGTCGGTGTTGAAACGGCACTGGGACGTGATGAAGCAGCAGTGGGTGTACCTGCCGGAGTGAGAAGTACACCGGCACTGTGTTACGGTGCCGCCACCTCCCAACAGGCGGGAGGGAGAAAGCGGGCGAGACATGAAGAAGCTGTTGATCGGGGCTGCCGTCGTGGCCGCAGGCCTGGGCGGTGGAGTCGCCCGGGCCGAGGTCGACACCAACCCCAACGGCCACCCACCGCATCCGATCCAGCCGATCGACACGCAGATCGCGACGCCGGGGCAGTGCAACATCAACTCCGACCGCCCGGCGGACAACGGGCCCGACTGCAACTCAACCATCCCGAAGTGACGTGACGAGAGGGGGCCTCTTCGGGGGCCCCCTCCTTCGCGTCATCACCGGAGTGAACGCCCCCGACGGGTGTCCGTGTCAGAGGTGCGGGCGGACGCCCCGGTCACGTAGCCCGTCGAGGACGCCACGGGCAACGGTAGTGCCGGGGCCGGTGTTGGCGCTGGCGTTCATCGACGGTATGTTCCCGGGCGTCGGATGGCTCCGCAACGACCCTACTGTGATGAGCAGCACTCGGAGACTGCCTCAGACCTTGGACACCGCTCCAACGGCCAACCTGGCGCTCGGACCCAGTCCGGGACCTTTGAGCCGGAGCACCGTCTTCAGGGGGACGCCTCTCACAAGGAGCCATCCGACACCGCTAGTGTGCGCCGCCATGATCCACACCTACGCCTGTGCCTGCGGCGACACACTGACCTTGCGCGAGGGAGCGATCCTGGACTGCTGTGAACGCAAGGGCTACGTCGAGCCCGTCGGCGGGTCCATCGGCCGACTCCTGGCGGCGCTGGAGGCGATGGAGAAGACGATCAACACCCTGCGCCTGGAGGTACCGGCGGTGGTGATGGTGGACGTGACCGAGAAGTGGGCCGAGGTGTGCACGGCGCTCCAGGGGATCACCATCGAGGAGTGATCACCGCTCACGGGCGGTGTGCGGAGTATCGTGTTGTGACATCGACACCCACACCGTGAACCAGGATCACTGATGCTGACGCAATCGAGGGCCGAGCACTACAACGAGCTGTTCCCCGACACCGTCTCCACGACCGATGCGGCACGCAAGGCAGGCGTCACCTACCGCCAGCTGAACTACTGGATCGCCCTGGGGGCGATCAAGCCTGCGGTGGGTAACGGCGGCTCGGGCAACCCGTACCGCCTGTCGCCCGCCCAGGTCGAGATCCTCGTGCAGATCGGACACCTCCACCGCCTCCTCGGTCAGCTCAAGCTGAACGGCCTCAACGTCGACCTGATCCGCCGGGTGTGGGACGCCCTGGAGACCACGGGCTCGTTCCGCTACACCGACGGGCCGCTGGAGATCACGCTGCCCTGGCCGCCACCGGCCGAGGTCCCCGCCGGGGCATGACGACCTGTCCGCACTGCAACGCCGTGCGCGAGGTCCAGGCCTCCTTGGCCTGGGGCGGCCAGACGCTGAACCCGGCGATGCCGTTCCCGGACAAGTACTGGTCCGCCCCCGACAGCCCCGGGCGCTACGACACCGATCCCGGCCCCTGCCCGTGCACCTGTCACGACGTCTGGCGCCAGTGCGCCAAGTTCTTCGCCTAGCTGCCATGGTGGAGCCCGTGAACTGCCCGAACTGCGACGCCGAGATGTACGAGGACGACGAGGTCGAGGACCTCTGGCACTGCCCGGAGTGCGGGTACCTGGAGCGCCGGGACTGATAACAACGTCGATGTTGTTCTAAGTCATCGACGTTGTGGGAACATCGTCGTTGCGCTAGGGTTGTGGGCGACAAACCACTACCCCCCTGAGGAGGGACACCCACATGCCCATTCCCGATCTGGTCGGCTCCGCCGAGGCGGCCAAGCTCCTGGAGATCGGCCCGACCAACTTCTCGCACCTCCGCAAGAAGATGAACGACGCCGGTGACACCAACTTCCCGACCCCGATCGCCCAGCTGCAGTGCGGCCCGATCTGGACCGAGAAGGACATGCTCAAGTTCAAGAAGCACTACGACGCCCGTCGGCGCCGGGTGCGCTCCACCAACGGTGACGCCACCGTCGAGGCCGAGGTC
This sequence comes from Actinomycetota bacterium, assembly GCA_046765875.1. Taxonomy (GTDB): domain Bacteria; phylum Actinomycetota; class Actinomycetes; order Propionibacteriales; family Kribbellaceae; genus DASRHY01. The sequence continues at coordinate 3,958 of JBKPSJ010000068.1, read as the reverse complement.
GAGACGACCAAGGCGCCGGTGAAGTCGGCGGCCAAGGCGCCCAAGTCCCGGACGCCGCGCAAGTCGGCGGCCAAGGCGACGGTGACGCCGATCAAGCCCAAGCTCAAGGTCAAGGCCAGCTGAGCTGGCGGTGACCGCAACAGCGGCACACCGAACCCCACAACTACGCTCGGGCCATGCCCGATCCTCTCCACGGCGTCGGTAGCTCCGGCGCCGTGGCCGCGTCCAGGAGGATGTGATGCCCCTCGTACCCCAGCCCGGCGACGACGAGATGCTGGCCACCGGTCGGAGTTCCCGGCCCGGGCGCTGGCTGGCCTTCGAGTCGTCCCGTGTCTCCGAGGGCCGCTACGACGGCGGCCTGGAGCAGGTCCACGTGATCTTCAAGGACGGCACGCCGTGGACCTACAACGGTGTGCCCCGCAACCTGTGGAAGAACTTCCGCCGCTCGGCCTCCGCCGGTAGGTACATCAACCGTGTGCTCAACGCCTACCCGTACTGGCGGGGCGGGTTCAGCTACGGCGAGGACGACGCCGCCACCTCCCAGCACACCGACGCCGCCGTCGCTGCGGTGGGCAAGTCCGAACGCTCCGGGGGGCTGTGGTGAGCGCCCAGGGGTCGCTCAGCCACCACCAGCTCGGCAACTACCTGTTCACCAAGGAGCACATCGAGGGCGGCGGTCTGTGGGACGACGACGAGGCCCAGACCAGCTACAAGATGTACCGCAACCCCAACGCCGAGGAGGAGGCCGAGGAGCCCGGCTGGGCCCCGGCGCGTGACGTCGGCACGTTGGTCGTGTCCCACTACCCGCCCGAGAAGCCGCTGCCCAACCGCTGGGACGTCAGTACTCGCCAGGAGCGGGTGCCCACCCCCGAGGAGGAGCACGAGGAGACCAAGTTCAAGGGCTGGAACGACCGCTTCGCCCGGCGCGACGAGGTGCACCTGTGGACGGTGGCCAAGACGTCGCGGGTGATGGCACCGACGCTGCTCGCCCTCGGTCAGCGCCAGGCCAAGGAGTCCACCGGCCGCGACCTCCTGCCGTCGGACGACCTGTCGGTGCACAGCCAGCGCGTCGTGGACCGGTTCAAGGAGGCGGGCAAGGTCTCCGAGGCCCACGAGACCGCCAACCGCAACAACATCACCTTCCTGCCGCCCCTGCCGGTCAGTCCCCCGGGCGGCCTGGAGGGGCTCCACTCGGCGATGACGGCGGCCCGGGAGCGGTTCAAGCCCTCGGTCGCGATGGAAGAGCCCATCCCCCGCACCGAGGTCGAGGCGGCCAAGGCGGAAGGGCGCGAGATGATCCGTTCGCTCCGGCCCCGGGGCGTGAAGGCGACGATCCCCCGCCGGAGCTGAGAGCCACCGACCGCGATGCCAGCTGACGACCAGCACCACCTGGGCCCGCAGTTCATGTACCACGAGTCGCACCTCAACGACCGTGAGTCGATCCGCTCCCAGGGGCTGCGCCCGGCGACGCCGTACGCCGCCTCGGACCTGCCCTCGGGCGTGTACCTGTCCCCGGCCCACGCCTCGGAGTACTCATCGTCGATGCACGACGCCTCGCACTACGGCTACGACCGCTGGCGGGTCAACGTCACCGGCCTCCAGCTCCACACCGACGAGAGCCAGCCCTCCACCACCAAGTTCTCGCCCGAGCACATCCACCCGTCACGCCTGCGGCTGGCCAAGAAGGGCCACCCCGACTGGAAGCGTCACATCTGATGCCTGCCGACGAGCACCTCGGAGCGCAGTTCGACTACCGCGGCATCCACCAGCCGATGGTGGACGAGTCCGACCCGGGCATCCACAACCTCCACGAGCTGTTCGGCGAGGACGTCTACAAGACGCCCCAGCACTACGGCCACGGCGAGGCCTACGATGCCCAGGCGATCACCGCCCTGCGCCGGGCCCAGGGACGCCCGGACCGCTCGATCGACGTCTACCGCTCGGTGCCCCCGGGCGTGCGCTCGATCAACACCGGTGACTGGATCACGACCTCCCGGGAGTACGCCAAGCAGCACGGGCGCCACCCGTCGGACCCGTCCCAGGACCAGCACGTGCTGTGGGCCAAGGTCAAGGCCGAGCACGTACGCACCGGGGGCAACGACATCATCGAGTGGGGCTACTCGGGGCCCTCGATCGAGAAGGCCACCGTGCGCTGGAAGCCGCGCAAGAGGTCGTGATGTCAGCTGACGGGCACCTCTCGGTGGAGCAGTTCGCTGAAGCGTGGAGCCAGGTCAACGCCTTCCCTGCGAAGATGGTCGACCCGCAGCGAGCTAGTGGCTCCTGCCGAACAGTGTCGGACGCCTATCACGGTTACCTTCGACAGCGAGGGGAGAAGGCGGAGCGCTCGATGGTCTTCAAGGATGGCACCGAGCATCACATCGTTCTGCACCGTGGTCATGTCGTTGACTGGACTGCTCGCCAGTTCGATCCAGAAGCGGCGGTGCCGATCGTCCTTCCCGAGGACAAGTACTACGAAGGGCACGCCGACTGATGCCCGCCGACGAGCACCTCTCCGACCAGTTCAAGCCGGTCTACGAGTCCGAGCACGGTCAGCTCACCGTCAACCCCCGGGGCTACGTGAACAACTTCTATGTGAAAGAGGACCGCCGGGGCCAGGGCCACGGCTCGTCCATCGGAGCGCAGTTGATCGCCGACGCCGACCGCCTGGGCAAGCCGTTGTACGCCCACGCCCGCGAGGAGCTGCACGGCTGGTACAAGAAGGCTGGCTTCGAGGTCAAGGAGAACCACCCGCTCGACTTCATGGCCGGGGCCAGTGGTCCCGGTGTCCCGTTCCTCGTCCGTGAACCGAGGCGCCGTGCCAGCTGACGACGATGAACACCTGGGGCTCCAGTTCATGTTCCACCCCTCGACCCACCGGGAGATGGGCGGCGTCCCGCACCACACCGTCGAGGTCTGGAACGCCGAGCACGCCGCCACGCCTTGGGCCCAGGCGCATCCCGCCGAGCGCAACCAGTACGCCGGGTCCGACATCGACCCCGGCCATCGTCCGATCGGCTCGATGTCCTGGCAGCACAAGACCGGTGAGATCCTCGGCATCTCCACCGAACCCGAGCACCGACGGCGCGGCCTCGCCACCCGCATGTGGCATGAGGCCCATCGCGTCGCCGGGGAGACCCGGGGGGTGGTCGAACCGAAGCACTCGGTCGATCGCACCGAGTCCGGGGAAGCATGGGCGCGCAGCCTCGGTGGTCGGCTGCCGAAGCGGCGGGTGTTGCCCTCAGGCTGGTCGAGCCCGAGGCCTACCTGATGGCTGCCGACGAGCACCTCGGTCCGCAGTTCGAGTACGTCGGAACGGAGGACTGGACGTTTCCTGGTGGGCATGGTGGGGCGTGGCACAGGGTCGTTGCCAAGGTCGGCGACGAAGAGGTCGGCGACCTGATGTGGAACGCAGAGCGTGTCGGCGGGCTCAGCGTGGACGAAGCTCACCGACGCAAGGGCATCGCGACCGGACTGTGGAACGAGGCGCACCGGGTGGCGGCTGAGCGTGAAGGGGTTCAGCCTCCTCGTCATTCGCCGGAACGTACGGACGCCGGGGACGCCTGGGCACGCTCGGTCGGAGGGACCCTTCCTCCGTTGCAGAGGATCGATGACGATGACTGAGCCGATGATCACCTTCGAGGACTGGCTGACGATGGGCATCGGTCTCGGGTTCTGCTCCGAGCCGGTGTGCGAGACCCACGACGGTGTCCCGATGACCGAGGAGGAGCAGGAGGCCTTCGAGGAGGGCCTCGACCCGTGCATCCCTGCTGTCCGACTGTTGAATGCCCGCTGATGCAGAAGGTCCTCCTGAACCGGTTCTGGGTGATGTCGGGACGGTGGGCGGCCCTGGCTTTGCCGGAGAGCCCCCTAGAACGCCCCAGGATCGTCTCGCGGGCCTGGTTCCGGTCTATCTACGCCCCGTACTGGCGCGGGGCCGGTGTGGGGCTCACAGTGGGCC
>JBKPSJ010000067.1:0-4384 GCA_046765875.1 Actinomycetota bacterium | reverse complement strand
AGGACAAGGTGCAGCGGTCCGTCGCGACGGCGTTCGCGCATCTCTATCGCCTGCAGACCAAGCAACTCACCCGGCCTGACGTCACCGAGGCGCAACTGCAGACCTCGGCCGCGTGCACCAAGGGCGGCGACCAGGTCGCCGCCCGAGGACCGGGCAACGACTGGCGATGCGTCGTGACCTGGCACATCCCCGGCGTCGAGGCCGCGGGCTCGGCCATCTACCAGCTCGACATCAATCCACTCGGCCGGTTCGTGGCCGACGGGGACGGACCCAAGGAGGTCAACGGCTACTTCCAGGTCCGCACCCCGGCGGGTGACGAGCCGAATCCGCTATGGCAGTTCGACGGCAACGTCGGACTGCTTCCGTCCAACCCGAAGGGATAGCCCCATGCAGGTAACACGCCGCCGCTGGCGTGACGAGAAGGAACGCCCCGGCCTTCTCGGCCGACGAGCAGGCCGACGAGCAGGCCGACGAGCAACTGTGGTGACGGTGGGTGCGACCACCATCGCCATCGCGCTCGCCGGCACTGCCGCCGCCCAGACGCATCTGTTCGGGACATACCAAGTCGGCCAGAGCACCGACAACGGCCTGGTCGTGTCCAGCGACCAGTTCATCGCCCCGTACGGCGAGCGCATGGTCATCAACCTCGGCAAGATCATGTCGTCCACGGTCAGCCCGGACGGCAAGCACATGGCCGCCTCCGTCACCGACGGAGGGATGGCGCTGGCCATCATCGATCTGGAGAACTGGAGGATTCAGCAGCTCATCGGCAACAACGCTGCCGCGAACCTGCGTATCCCCGGTAACGACGTGGGCCAGGAAGGCCCCACGTATTCCCCCGACGGTTCACAGCTGTGGCTCGGACAGGCCGACGGCTACCGCAGGTTCAGCGTGAACCCGGACGGTTCGCTCGCCAACCCGACCTTCGTCTCGATCCCGAGGGTCTCGAACAGACAGGCGCTGGTGGGCGAGGCCGTGTTCTCGGCAGACGGCTCCACCGTGTACTCCGCCGTCAACGGCCAGAACCGCGTGGTCGCGATCAACGCGGCCACCGGCGCCATCGTTCAGAGCTGGGCCGTGGGCAACGCCCCGCGCGACATGCTCCAGGTCGGGACCAAGCTCTACGTCAGCAATGAGGGCGGACGTCCGGCCCTGCCCGGCGAGCCCACGATCAACTCGTACGGCACCCAGGTGCCGGCCGACCAGGTCACCGCCGCCACCACCACCGGCACGATCAGCGTCATCGACCTGGCCAACCCGACGGCGGCGCCGGCCAGCATCGACGTCGGTCTGCACCCGACCGCCCTGTACGCCAAGAACGGTGCGGTCTTCGTGACGAACACCGCCACCAACGACGTGTCGGTCATCGACACGGCGAACGACAAGGTCGTCCAGACCATCGCCACCAGGCCGTGGCCGGAGGCCTCGGTCGGCTACGAGCCCGACGGGGTCACGCTGACCGACGACGGTCATCTGCTGGTGACGCTCGGCCGCGCGAACGCGGTCGCCGTGTACCGGTACACGGCCCCGCTGGAGCCGGTCAGCTACGTCGGCCTGCTTCCGACCGACTACTTCCCCGCGGAGATCACCACTGTCGGCGACGAGGTGGTCGTATCGAACACCCGCGGTATCGACGCGCGGCGGGCCACCACCGACCGGCACGGCACCCACGACACGACGTCGAGCCTGACCCACTTCAAGCTGCCCAGCGATGGTGACATCAAGGGCCAGACCGGCAAGGTCTTCACCCAGAACGGCTGGCACGGCGGTGACGTCACGCTGGCCGAGGGCAACGGCGACGTCCAGCCGGTGCCGGTCCCGCTGAAGCTCGGCGACCCCTCGACGATCAAGTACGTCTTCCTGCTCGTCAAGGAGAACCGGACCTACGACCAGCAGTTCGGAGACATGCCGGAAGGCAACGGCAACCCGGCCTTCACGCAGTACGGCGAGAACGTGACGCCGAACCAGCACGCGCTGGCTCGGCAGTTCGGGCTGTACGACAACACCTACGACACCGGAACGAACTCCGCCGAGGGACACAACTGGCTGATGCAGGCCGACGACCCCGAGTACACAGAGTCCTCGGCCGGCGAGTACATCCGCAGCTATGACACCGAGAACGACGCGCTCGGCCACCAGAAGAGCGGCTTCATCTGGACCGGTGCCGAAGCGGCCGGCAAGTCGGTCAAGGACTACGGCGAGTTCCAGTCGTTCGAGCAGAAGCCGGCCGGTGCGACCTGGCAGAACCTGTACTGCGACACGAAGAACATGAGGGAGACCGGACAGGACACCGCCTACCACATCAAGGTCGGTTCGGCGATCCCGTCGCTGAACGAGGTGTCGGTGCAGGGCTTCCCGCTGTTCGACACCAGCGTCCCGGACATCTACAAGACCGAGATCTGGAAGCGTGACTTCAAGCAGAACGGGCCGGCCAACCTGAACATGTTCTGGCTGTCCAACGACCACACCGGTGGCCCGCCGAACGGTGCCGCCCAGGTCGCCGACAACGACCTCGCCACCGGCAGGATCGTGGACGAGATCTCGCACAGCCCGTACTGGAAGGAGTCGGCGATCTTCGTGGTCGAGGACGACTCCCAGAACGGTGTGGACCACGTCGACGGCCACCGTGCCCCGGTCCAGATCATCAGCCCCTGGGCCCAGCACGGCAAGGTCGACAGCCACTACTACACCCAGATCACGATGATCCGGACCATCGAGCAGATCCTCGGGATCCAGCCGATGAACCAGAAGGACAGCGCCGCCAGCCCGATGCGTGGGGCGTTCACCCAGCACGCCGACAACACGCCGTTCACCGCTCTGCCCAACCGGACCTCGCTGACCGCGGGTCTCGGCACCCTGCCCCCGTGCGGCCCGGACACCCCGGCTGCACAGAACCCGGCGGCCGCACCCGCTCCGACCGGAGCGGTGCCGGCTGACAAGCAGGCGGTCGCGGCGAAATGGAACGACTGGAGGTCACAGCAGCAGTTCACCGGCCCCACCGCCAAGGCCGACTCCGCCAATCCGGCGCAGATGAACCACTTCTCGTGGTACGAGGCGCACAACTGGACCGTGCCGTACCCCGGCGAGGACCAGATCTTCGCGCCGGCGGACGTCCCCGGTGCCGTCATCCCGGCAGCCGACCACGACGGCTGACCCACCTAACTCCAACGAGGAGCCCCCGATCCCGCGTGTCGGATCGGGGGTTCCCGCACTCTGTTGTGGGTTGGCGCACCGCACGCGTGGCGGGAACCCACAACAGACCACGCGAACCCACAACCACGCCCGCCGCGGCGGAGGTCGGTGGTGGATCCGTGGTCGGCACTGATGCTCCGGTGGGGCCCGATCCGGCAGGCTCGGGCACACCGACGTGAAGGGAGCACAGCGATGGAGACGCTGGCCGCACATGCACAGACCATCATCGACACCAACCGGTACCTCACGCTGGGTACGGTCGACGCCGACGGCCGGCCGTGGACGTCACCGGTGTACTTCGCGCCGGGCGCGGACCGCGACTTCTACTGGCTGTCCGAGCGGGACGCGCAGCACTCGCTCAACCTCGCCGGGCGGCCGCGGGTGAGCCTCGTCATCTTCGACTCGACCGTCCCCGCGTACCACGGACGAGCCGTGTACGCCGTGGGTGAGGCCGCCGAGCTGTCCGGGACGGACCTGGACCGGGCGCTGGAGTTCTACCCGGGCCCGCCCAGCAGAGGCGGCTCACAGGTGACGCTGGAGGACGTGAGCGGGGCTGCAACGTACCGCATGTATCGCGCGACGGCGTCGGAAATGTGGGTGCTGTGTCCCCGCGAACCCCGCCAGCCGTGCGCACTGCACGGCCTGGCCAAGGACCACCGCACCGTCATCGAGTGACGAGTGCCCGCAGCCGCCACCACCAGATGAGCAGGTAGCGCCGGCGCAGCACCGACCGGAAGACGCCCGCCACCGCGTCGGCGACAGCGAGGCGATGGTCGTCCGCGCGCGCCTCCCTGGTCTGCTCGAGTTGTACGCCGCCGCGCCCGCCGAGCGTCAGCCTGTTCACGATGTTGCCCGGCGCGTCGCCGTTGAACGGCTCGCCCTTGCGGCCCACCCGGACGCTGATCCCGGACCCGTCGACACTCCGCCGGACCGCATCCGCCACCCACAGCTTCAGCCAGGCCGGTCCGGCGCCGCCGACCAGGATCGTCGGCTCCGGCTGTACGAACCCGTGGAACGACACGGCGTACCGGAAACCGCGCGATGCGACGCTGCCGAGTAACGGGAAGCATTCCTCGCGGATCTCGTCGGACGTGATGTGGAACCGCACAGCGGTGCCCGGGCCCCGCGAGAAGCCCTTGCACAACCACACCGTGGCCCCGTCCACGCCGAGCGCCACCCGAGTGGCCTGCTC
>JBKPSJ010000066.1:0-11555 GCA_046765875.1 Actinomycetota bacterium | reverse complement strand
CCGCCGCGCTGCCCGCACTGCCGGCCGCACCGGCGCTCCCGCTGGCACCGGCGGCACCGGTCGCACCTTGTGCCCCCTGCGCACCCTGGGCGCCCTGGGCACCGGTGGCCGAACCCGAGGACGGACTGGTCTGCGGTACGTTGCGAGACCCAGACGGCCCATCGCCACCGGCGTCGGCGCCCTTGGCACCAGACCTCGCCATTCGCCCCGCGGCCCAGCCGCCGACTCCGCCGATCCAGGCCGGCATCAGGTTCGACCCCGCGGTCGCGGCGACCAGCGGGGTGAGGAACCGCATCAGCGCAGGTAGTGCGAACAGCGCGAGCACCATCATCACGAAGCCGGTGACGGCCGACACGATCGCCTCGGCCGCCGCCTGCAGGTTGTGGTCGGCCAGCGCGGGCTTGAGCGGATCGGTGCTGGCCAGCCGCAGGGCCGCCGCATACACCAGTGCAGCCACGGGTTTGTACAGCAGGAACGCGACCAGCCACGTGATGCAACGCCTGAACCAGGCCTTGCCCATCTCGGTGTTGGTCGCCGCGGCCGCCAGTGGCAGCACGCCCATCAGCAAGACCAGCATGCCGTTCCTGACGATCATCATCATCACTTGTAGTAAGGAGGCGATGATCGCCAGCACCCCCATCGTGATCACCATGATGATGCCCATCGGACTTGCTGTGACGGCGTCGTGCACGGTGACCGCGAACAACATCAGCATCACGTTGCGGCCGAAGTCCGCGCCACTGGCCGGGGTCCGGTCGCAGGAGCCCTCGGTGAAGGCGCCGCCGGCGGGCGGCGGGTTGAGCCGCACGTTGGCACCGGGCTGCGGCTTGTCCGGCAGTCCATGGGTGATCGACGAGTTGATCACGCACTCGGAGAAGCGGTCGCCGGCGATGCTCAGGCCGCCGACCACCACGGTGGCCATGCCCATCACGACGATCAGCGTCAGCAGGCTCTTCAGCACCTCACGCAGCGCCTCGCCGCGATGCTCCCAGGCCATCCGCATCCCGGCGATGATCAACGAGATCGTCGCCGCCACGAAGACGAAGTACAGCAACTTGCCCTGCAACCAGTCGACGGTCTCGCCGGCCGCGCCGGCACCGGGCCGCGGGGTGTCCACGCCGATCCAGAACGTCGCCATCGTGGTGAGGATCTGGCCGAGTGCGGCCGCGATCGCGTCGATCACCGGGCTGAAGATGATCTCCATGATCTTCTCGACGACCACGTTGATGGCGTCTTTGATCACGTCGGCCCAGCAGCCGAAGTCGAACCAGCAGAACAGCGCGACCACATCAGCCTCCCGTTGTCGGTGAGACGAACCGGAGCAGTGCGGGCAGTGCGATCACGGCCATCACCATCATCGCGACGCCCGTCGACGCCTCCTTCCAGCCCGCGGCGGAGCCCATCATCGTCATCGCGGCGCCGTATATGAGTGCTGCCAAGGGTTTGTAGGCCAGGAACGCGGCCAGCCAGCCGACCAGTTTGCGGAACCAGGCCTTGCCCATCTCGGTGTTCGTCGCGGCAGCCGCCAATGGCAGTACGCCGAGCAGCAGGATCACCATGCCGTTGCGTACGAACATCAGCCCGATCTGGATGATCGAGGTGATGATCGCGGCGAGTCCGATGAACAGGACGAAGATCAGCTTGGCGTCGCCGTAGTCCGCGTCGAACGCGCGGTCGATACGGGCGTCGAACGAGTCCCCGCCGCTGGCGCCGTCGATGATCCAGTCCGAGAAGTCGTTGGCGATCCGGTTCAGCAGCCCGACGATGCCGACACCGAGACCACTGACGATCGTGAACGTCAGCAGGCTCTTGCCCAGCGAGCGCATCGAGTCGCCGCGCATCGACCAGGCCATCCGCATTCCGGCGACGATCAGCGAGACCGTCGCGCAGGCCACGGCGAGCCACATGATCCGGCCCTGCATGAACTCGATCACCGGCGTCGGCCGGTTGTTGCCGTCGGAAACGTTCGGGTTCGGTACGTCGAGCCACAACGTGCCGACGGTCTTCATCACCACCTAGACCGCCTCGGTGATGATCATGGTGACGAAGTCGTAGACGATGTCGACGAGGAAGCCGAACGCCCACTTGGCGGCCTCCTCGACCTTCTCGGCGATCTTGCAGAAGACGTTCCAGGGCGCGCACAGTGGGATCAGCTTGACGGCGAACGTGGCGAAGGCGGCGGTCATCATCCGGCCGCCTTCGGGGAGACGAACCTGATCAGCGCGGGCATCGCGACCAGCGCCATCACCATCATCGTGACGCCCGTGGTCACCCGGACCATGCCGGACAGGCCACCGGTGTCGTCACTGAACAACCTGAACGCGGCGGCGTAGATCAGTGCCGCCACCGGTTTGTAGGCCACGAACGCGGCCAGCCAGCCGGTCAGCTTGCGGAACCAGGCCTTGCCCATCTCGGTGTTCGTCGCGGCAGCCGCCAGCGGCAGCGCGCCGACCAGCAAGATCAGCATGCCGTTGCGTACGAACATCAGGCCGATCTGGATAATGCTGGCAACGATCATCGCGAAGCCGAGGAGCAGGATCAGCGGCAGCGTCAGGTCCCGGTACGGCCCGTTGACCAGATCGTTCATCCGCTGGTCGAACGACTTGGTACGGGTGGCGTCCTGGATGAACTCGTCGGCCAAACCGTCGCCGATTCGTACCAGCAAAGTGGTGACCGCCAGCCCGAACAGCGTGACGACCAGGAACGTCGCCAGGCTCTTGAGCATCTCGCGCAGACCCTCGCCGCGCTGGCTGATCGCCATCTTCGTGCCGGCGACGATCACGCCGACAGTGGCCAGCGCCATCGCCAGCCACATCACCCGGCCCTGCAGGAAGTTGACCGCGTCGGTCGGCACGAACCAGCCGTTCTGCTCGTGTGCGATCGGGATCGTCGGCACCTTGATCCAGATCGTTCCGACGGTCGCCACGATGAACTTCACCGCGGCGGTCATCACGACCTTCAGCGCCTCCTCGAGCAGGTCCCACACACCGGTGAAGATGAACGAGACGATGCCCTCGACGATGTCCCGGATGCAGGACATCAGGCTGAAGATGCCGCACAGCGCGATCATCACGCACCCCGGAAGCGCACATAGCTGTCCAGGGAGGCCAGCACCTCCGGGTCGGGGCTGAGCGAGCCGTCGGGCCGCAGGTCGAGCTTCCAGTCACCGCCGGACCACCGCACCGCGATCGAGACGGCGCCGACGCAGGACTTCCGGTCGCAGTCCGCCGTCCCGGGACCGATCTGAACCGCCACGTTCATGATCGCCCGGTTCGGCGTGTAGTCGATGAACTTGTAGCCCACGTACTGGAGCTGTCCGAACCGGTAGCGCTCGTCGTCCGGCGACGGCGACACCAGCCTGTGGTGCGCCTCGGCCAGCGCCAGCGACTTACCGGGACCCGGCGCAACGCGACGCTGCACACCTCCGACGTAGTGCCGCGGATCCTGGAGTTGGGCGGCCGTGGTGAGCACCGCGACAACCGCTCCGGCCGGCGAATGGCGGAAGCAGCGCTTGAGCCCGTCGGAGTCGGTGATCCCCGGGCCGAGGGTGTCGCGGAGCGGGACCAGAACGCCGTTGTCGAAGTCCCACGACACACCTGCCGGCGCCTCGCTGAGGCCCTCGGAGTCGGCGGGGAGCTTGCACGGCTGCGGGCCGTGCGAGGTCGTCGGCCGCGGAGTCCCGGTCTGCGACGGCTGGTTCGGGTCCGGCGTGGCCGGCCCTGTCGGCTCTGTCGGCTCGCCGGTCGGAACCTCGGTCGCCACCGCGGAGGGCGAGGTTGTCGGCGTCGCCGCCTGCGTGCCGCGGTCGCGGGTCACCAGCAGCAGCGCGATCCCGCATACCACGATGGCGCCGACGACGATGGCCGACAGGATGAAGCCACGCCCCTCGAAGGGGCTGCCACCACCGTCACCGGCGTCATCGTCGTCCCGGCTGAACAAACCCATCTGTCCGCGTGAGTCCCGATCAGATCAGCGCGCCGACGAGGCCGGACGCGGCACCGATCACGATGCAGCCGGCGATCACCCAGCCGAGCCGGGAGGCGTGCTCGCCACCCTCACCGCGCCGCTGGCCGATGGCCATCATGGTGCCGGCGATGATGATGCCGAGGACACAGACCATCATGCCGATCCAGGTCACCCAGTTGACCACGGTCTCGACGTTGCCCTTCACCGCGTTCGGGGCGGTCGGAGTGTTGTTCACCGGGTCGTCGATCGGAATCAGCAGGGGGACGAGCTTCGCAATCATGGTTTGACCTTTCAGCCGCTCTCAGTACGTTGTCGGGGGACTTTGCGAGGGGTTCGACGCACGCAGCGCGTAGATAGACTCCAGAACTTCGAATACTTCGTCGGGAGTGTTGTCGGGGTTGGGCTCCTCTCCGCGCCGCCACTCCTCGATCCACGGGATCTCCCAGACCCGCGGGACACCACCGCCGACGATGTCGGCGAAGTCGTCGAGTACCCGGGGCAGCCGCCCAGGCGCGTCGGCGATCAGCACCAGCCCGAGCACGCTGACACCGTTGACGATCCCGGATGCCCACTCGGTCGCGGCCCGCTGCGCCGAACGCAGGCCGTACGCGTGGGTCCGGGCGACCAGCACCACCGGTGTCGGCACCGGTGGCGGAGGGATCGGCCACCCGTGACCGGCCGCCATCGTGCCGGGGAGCAGCCGCGCCATCGTCGACTCCCCCGCGCCGCCATGTACGCCGACCCACCACAGCGTGTCCGCCGCGGGGATCGCGAACTTCGGCATCCGCTCGGCGGCATCCGGGATCGGTACGCCGAGTTGCGGTGTCGGCGGGCCGAGCGCCGGCTGGAATGGAGACACCTGCGGCTGCAGCTGCGGGTACTGCGCCGGAGCGGTCTGCGGCTGGCGCTGCCACGGGTTGTACTGCGGCTGCGTCAATGGTGTCCTCCTCTCCCATCACCTGGCGCCGAAGCCCGGGCCCGCCACGGCCGTAGCATTCTGCCCCTGGGCACCACGACCGCGCCGACGGCAGGCACCGGCTGTGCACGCATTTGTGTGCTCACACGGTGACCCGTCGGCGCGACAAGATGTTTCTACCTCGCATGGGGGTCAGGAACCTGGGTGCGAAGCGCAAGGCGGACAGGGAGAGCTGGTGACCGACAGGGGCACGCCGTCGTGGCCGAAGATCACCATCCGCCTGTACGACGCCCACAACGGCGAGGTCAAGATCGCCGGCCGCAGCCACCCGCTGGTCGCCGCGGACCCGCGCGAGGCGGCGATCGCGATCGTCGCCGAACGGGCCGGCCAGCTCGGCCGCCCGGTCCGCGCCACCGCGGTCGAGGCCGACGGCACGTCCTGGCCGCTGATCATCCATGCCGACGGCCAGGTCGACGCGCTGGACGAGGAAGGCCCGCAGCACAAGCCGATCTGGCCGATCCTGGTCGCGGCCGGAATCGCCGTAGTGCTGGTGGCGGCGACCGTGCTGTACCTGGCCGTGTTCCGCGACAAGCCGGTCGCACAGCCGACCGGTCCGCCGACGCTGCCGACCCTGCCGTCGCCGGACATCAAGCCGGACGTGTTCGATGCCCGGCCGTACCCGCCCGGCTTCTCCACCACCGCGACCTGGTCGGTGGACCTGGCCGAAAGCACCAGCCCGGCGGTCTCGGCCGACGAGACCAAGGTCGCGATCATCACCCCGGACCACAAGATCGCGATGCTCAACGGCGCCGGCCAGGTGCTGTGGCAGGATCATGTCCCCGAGGGCACCAAGACACCGGTGTTCACCACCGTCGACGACAAGCCGGTGGTGGCGGCGCCGACCGAGGGCCAGCTCTACTACTGGCCGGTCGACGGGGGCTTTCCGAGCAAGGCCAAGCTCGCCTCCGGTACGGAGGTGCAGTTCTTCGGCCCGTCGCCGATGCTGACCACCCAGGACGGCCCGGTGTACGTCATCGACGGCGGCAAGTGGGTGCCTATCCCCACCAAACCGCGCCGGGCCACGATCCTGTACGCGGACGGTAAGCGTGTGCTGATGGCCGGCTACTACGGCCCGCTGTTCTGGGGGGAGCCGGAGGAGGGCGCGAGCCAGATCGAGCTGCGCAAGCCGCCGGGTGCGACCTCGATCGACCACATCGTGATGGCCAGCCCGGGCAAGGTGATCTCGATGTGGAAGACGAAGAACCCCGAAGAGCGGATCCCCGCGGTACACGACGCGGACAACGGCGCCCTGCTCGCGACCTGCAAGCCGACGGTGTCGTCGACCCCCGGCGACTGGGTACCCGACCCGTCCGGCAAGGTCGCTGCGCTCGGCCCCTGCCTGATCGACTTCGCCAAGCAGAAGACGTACCAGTTCGACGGGTTCCAGCCGGTGTCGACCCAGCGAACCTCGATCTACGGCAGCGGCCCGAACGGGCTGACGCTGATCGAGCCCGGCGGCAAGCCGAAGGTCCTGCCGGAGGAGACGGCCCGCCCGTGGGGCATCGTCGCCGGGCACGCGATCGTCGTCCACGAGCAGGTGCTGTACGCGCTGGCCCAGCCGAAGGGCTCGCGATGAGGCGGCGGATCGCGGCGGTGTTCGCCTGCACGGCGCTGCTGCTGACCCGCGGCGTCGCGTACGCCGATGATCCGGAGCCGACGGACTGGCCGTCCATCGAGGCTCCGGCAGGTGGCGACTCGACCGACCCGCAGCCGATCGACTGGCCCGCCCCCGAGCCGCTGTGACTCCGACATGCGAGACTCCCGCGTCCTTGGGACGCGGGAGCCTTCTGCGTTTGGTACCGGTTGAGTCAGCCGGCGACGACGTCGAGCTTGACGGTCGCGGCGACCTCCGGGTGCAACTGCACCGACACCTCGTGCTGGCCGGTGGTCTTGATCGGCGCGGCGATCTCGATCGCGCGGCGCTCGACCAGCGGGCCGCCGGACGCCTTGATCGCGCCCGCGACGTCGGCGGGGGTGACCGAGCCGAACAGCCTGCCCTTCTCGCCGGCCTTGACGTCGAGCTTGACCCGCAGCTGCTCGAGCTGGACCTTGACCTCGGTGGCGTGCTCCTTGCCCTTGATCGCGCGGGCGTCGCGGGCGCGCCGGATGGTCTGGATCTGCTTCTCGGCGCCCTTGGTCCAGCCGATCGCCAGGCCGCGCGGAACGAGGTAGTTGCGGCCGTAGCCGTCCTTGACCTCGACGATGTCACCGGGGGTGCCGAGGCCCTCGATCTCCTGGGTCAGGATGAGCTTCATCAGTCCGGCCTCCCTCAGCGCGCCGTGCTCGTGTACGGCAGCAGGGCCACCTCGCGAGCGTTCTTGATGGCGGTGGCGACGTCGCGCTGGTGCTGCACGCAGTTCCCGGTCACCCGGCGGGCACGGATCTTGCCGCGGTCCGAGATGAACTTGCGCAGCAACGCGGTGTCCTTGTAGTCGACGTACGGGCTCTTGTCCTTGCAGAAGCCGCATACCTTCTTCTTCGGCTTCCGAATGATCTTGGCCATTGTGGTGCTCTCTTCCTTCCAGAGCCCGGCTTCAAGCCGGAATGGTCATCTGTGTTGTTGATGTACGGGTGATCAGAACGGGGGCTCGTCCATCGAGCCGCCGCCCTGGTTCGCCCAGGGGTCGTTCTGCTGCTGGCCGCCGCCCTGACCCTGGCCACCGCCCTGCGGCGTGGCCCACGGGTCGTTCTGCTGGCCGCCGCCACCGCCACTGCCGCCACTGCCGCCACTGCCGTACCCGCCGCCGGAGTCGCCCCCGGGGCCGGACCGCGTGGTCTTGTTGACCTTGGCGGTGGCGTTGCGCAGGCTCGGACCGACCTCGTCGACGTCGATCTCGAACACGGTGCGCTTCTCGCCGTCACGGGTCTCGTACGAGCGCGACTTCAGCCGGCCCTGCACGATCACCCGCGTACCGCGCTGCAACGACTCCGCGACGTTCTCCGCGGCCTGGCGCCACACCGAGCAGCTGATGAACAGCGACTCGCCGTCCTTCCACTCCCCGCTCTGCCGGTCGTAGGTCCGCGGCGTCGAGGCGACGCGGAAGTTCGCGACGGCGGCACCCGACGGCGTGAACCTCAGCTCCGGGTCGTCGACCAGGTTGCCGACGAGGGTGATGACGGTTTCGCCTGCCATTGCCGTTCCTCCTACCTGATTCGGGTGTGACTGTCCTCGGCCACTACCGACCCTGACGCAGGCCGCCGACAGTCCCGGTGTCAGTGCTGGTCGGGGCGGAGGACCTTGGTACGCAGCACGGACTCGTTCAGCGTCAGCTGACGGTCCAGCTCCTTCACCACGGCCGGCTCAGCGGTCAGGTCGATGACGGCATAAATGCCTTCGGCCTTCTTCTTGATGTCATAGGCCAGCTTGCGACGGCCCCAGATGTCGAGCTTCTCGACCTTGCCGCCGTCCTCGCGGACGATGTTCAGGTACTGGTCGAGGGACGGTTCGACGGTGCGCTCCTCGAGCTCGGGGTCGAGGATCACCATCACCTCATAGCGACGCATACGCGGCTCCACCTCCTTCGGACTCGGCGGTCACGGTCTCTCCGTGACAGGAGGGCGATGCATCTCCCGATCGTCTTGCGGCATCGGATCGCCGCCATCAGATCAGAAACGAGCCCGGTCCTAACGACCGGGCGTCGCAGACAGCGTACCAGCGTCGCGCCGTACCGCTGAATCGTCGTCCACAGGCCCGCGCCGCGTGGCAAGCGCGGTCAGCAGCGGGATCAGCAGCACCAGGCTGACCAGGGACAGTAGCCGGAACCCGCCACCAGCGCTGAACAGCAGAGTGGACGCCGCGGTCGCCGCCGCCGACACCGTCCAGGCCCAGGCCTCGACGACGCTCTCCAGCCGCGGGCCCTCCAGTCCGGTCCGGCTCTGCGCCTGCTCGCCACTGCCGGCTCGGGCGAGGGCGGCGCTGCCACTGACGTAGCAGAGGTTCCAGCCGTACCCGAGCGCGAACAGCGTCACCGTCAGCAATCCGCCGCCCACCGGTAGCGCGACGACGACCGCCGCGGCGGCCAGAAGCATGGCGCCAGCCACTGCTACCGGCTGCGAGCCGACCCGGTCGATCAGCCGGCCGGTCAGCGGCGACAGCGCGAACATCCCGAACGTGTGCGCCGACAGCATCAGCCCGAGCACACTCATGCCCTGCCCGTGGTGGTGCGCGTGCACCGGGACAGCCGTCATCACCGCGACCATCACGACCTGAGCGACCATCATCGCCGCGGCCGCCAGCCGGACCGGCATCGTCCGCGTACGACGTGCCCGAGCGGCTGCCGGTACGACGTACCTGGAACGCTGGCCTGGAACGTACCGGAACCTGCTGATCACGAGCGTGGCCCCGGCGGTCGCGATCGCCGCCAGCAGGAACGGGCCCGCCTCCGACGGCAGGCCGAATCCCGCGGCGGCATGTTCGCTCGGCTCGAGCAGCAGCGGCCCTACCACGGCTCCGGCGGTGCCGGCCCACACGATCGTCGCCATCGCGGCGGCACGGTGAGACGGTGCGGCCAGGTCGGCGGCGGCGTACCGGGACAACAGCGCGGCAGCATTTCCGGCGCCGAGCAGCAGCATGCCCGCGAACAGCCACATCAGCTGGCCGAACACGACCGAGGCGACCGTGAGGACACCGCCGACCGCCGAGGCCAGGTAACCCGACCACAGCGCGGCGGGGCGGCCGAGCCGGCGCGTCAGCCGCCCGATCGCGACCGCGCCGGCGGCGGTGCCGAGCACACCGGCGGTGTTCGGCAGACCACCGGCACCGGGTCCGACCAGGTCGGCGACGACGATCGTGCTCGTCGCGCTCGCCGACACCATCGCGGCGTTCATCAGGGCTGCTGAGGCGACCAGTGGCTTTGTCATGTGTACGACGGTAAGAAAGCGCGGCCGCTCGTTGAAGGCACGATCAACGGCATCACCTCTTGCCGACCGGCGGATCGAAAGGTTCTCTAGGGGTATGACCTTGCGATCGGAAAAGGAGCTCGACCAGACCGACTGGCGGCTGCTCGCCGAACTGCAGAAGGACGGCCGGCTGTCGTACAACGAGCTCGGCCGGCGGGTCAGCCTGTCGCCGCCGGCGGTCGCCGAACGGGTCCGCCGGCTGGAGGAGTCCGGCGTGATCCGCGGGTACCGCGCCGAGGTGGACCCACGCCGGGCCGGCCAGCCGCTGGCGGCATTCGTCCAGATGCGCTGCTCGCCGGGCCGGTGCCTGCTCAAGACCACCGAGGCCGGCGACCTGCCCGAGGTGGTCGAGATCCACAAGCTGAGCGGCAACTCGTGCACGATGCTCAAGGTCCGGGTGACCTCGATGGAGCACCTGGAGGGACTGTTCGAACGGCTCGGCGAGCACGGCGAGATCAACACCCACGTGGTGCTGTCCACCGAGTACGAGGGCCGCCCGGTCGAGCCTCCCGCCGAGACCGCCCGTACCGTGACCCGGTCTGCGGGCTGGAACGTCGGAGGCCGGGCTGAGTCATGAGGTGGGGGACGACCCCCCACACCCCCCGCGCTCCGCAACTAGAGTGGCGGGCATGGTGAAGATCGGTGCACACGTGGACCAGGAGGACCCGCTGGCCGAGGCCGCCGACCGCGGGGCCGACGTGGTGCAGTTCTTCCTCGGCCCGCCGCAGAGCTGGAAGGGCCCGAAGGTCGTCTACTCCGGTGGCGCCGAGGCGCTCAAGGCACAGGCCGAGGCGGACGGCATCGACCTGTACGTCCACTCGCCGTACCCGATGAACATCCCGACCCTGAACAACCGGATCCGGATCCCGAGCCGCAAGCTGCTCCAGCAGCACCTGCACGCCGCGGCCGAGGTCGGTGCCAAGGGCCTGATCGTGCACGGCGGTCACCTGAACGTCGAGGACGATGCGGCGATCGGGTTCGACAACTGGCGCAAGTGCATCGAACGCGCGGAACTGCCGATCCCGTTGCTGATCGAGAACACGGCCGGCGGCGACAACCCGATGGCCCGGCACCTGGACCAGATCGACCGGCTGTGGGAGGCGGTCCAGTCCGCCGGGAACGAGAATCTCGACCGGGTCGGCTTCTGCCTGGACACCTGCCACTTCCACGCCGGCGGCGAGGAGCTGGCGACGGTGGTCGAGCGGGTGAAGGCGATCACCGGCCGGATCGACCTGGTGCACGCCAACGGATCGCGCGACGAGTTCGACTCCGGCGCGGACCGGCACAGCAACTTCGACGCCGGGCATATCGACCCGATGGACATCGTGACTGTGATCCGCGAGGCGGGCGCGCCGGCGGTCGTCGAGACGCCGAACGCGGACAACGGTCAGAAGGCCGACATCGACTTCCTCCGCTCCCACCTCTGACGCCGAAAGCCCTTGTGGATAACGCCCGACGGCCGTCGGCGGATTGCGCCAACCTTGTGATGCATGACACCAAGGAGGCGTGATGTCCATACTGGAGCCCGTGACCCCAGGTCCAACCGGCCGGCCGTTCACCCGGGCCGACCTCGATGCGATGCCCGATGACGGGCACCGCTACGAGCTCATCGACGGGGTGCTCGTCGTGACGCCCGCACCGGTCTGGATGCACCAACGGGTCCACTCGAGACTGTTCGGCTCGCTGATCAACGCTTGCCCGCAGGATCTCGAGG
>JBKPSJ010000065.1:0-3795 GCA_046765875.1 Actinomycetota bacterium | reverse complement strand
CAGGTCCCTGTTCCCGATCCTCAAGAACCCGGCCAACCGGCACCGCGCGGTGGGCTTCACCAAGGAGCAGTTCCACTACGCGTTCGCCAACACGGTCAGCCGGGAGGAATCCGACGCAGCTTACGACCTCCTCCACATCCCCGCGCCCGGCAACTGGGTATGGGCCTACGGCCTGATCGCCAACTTCAAGCCGGGCCACCAAGAGACCTGGGTCGACTACGACCTGGACGACCGTGCTCCGCTGCTGTTCATCGTCGGCGGCAAGGACCACCTGATGCCGCCGGCGGTGATCCGTTCGAACGCGAAGAAGTACCGCCACTCCGAGGCGACGACCGAGACCTACGAGTTTCCGGACCGCTCGCACTTCACCGGTGTCGAGCCTGGCTGGGAGCAGGTGGCCGACTACGCGCTCGAGTGGGCCACCAGCCACGCGCGAACGCGGCAGGGCTGACCAAGCGCAGACAGCGGCAGGGTGGTCCGTGCGGCAAAGTCGAGCCCGCGAAACCCGCTGAGGTCCACGCGCGTCGTGCCGTGCCTCCCTGGCGCGCCAGGGCACGTGCGCCGTCACGCTGGGCCAGACGTATGCACTGAACCGTCCGCCATAGAAGTTCAGATGAAGGTAGTCGGCAACAAAGACGACCGTCTCCACTTGAGCAGCCGGCAACCCCTGCGGCCTTGAGTCGGGGGCGACAGCGGAGCACCCGCGAGGTGCTGTGGGCAGCACCCGTGCGGCCAGCAGCCTGCGGTCCTGTTGGCGCATGGGCATGGATTTGGGCGTGAAACGGGCGCATGCAGGACGCCGACCTTGGAGGCCAAGTGACGCCCGCGTCACCGGCCCGGTACGCAAGATGCGTAGCGTTGAGGCTGCGCAGGAGCCTGTGAGCAGCCGGCGGAGAGGAATCGCACGCGGGCACGCGACGGAGGAGGAGGAGGTTCCTTGAGTGCGTCGAAGCGCAACCACCGGATCGTGGTCGCTGGGGCCGGATATGCGGGGCTGCACGTCGCCCTACGCCTGGCAACCAAGCTGCGCGACAACCTGTGGGTCCAGCTGACGCTGGTCGACTGGCACGACTACCACCAGGTGATGACCGAGCTGCCACGGGTCGCTGGCGGCACCCGGGCTGCCGACGCCGTCCGCGTCCCGCTCGATGACGTTCTCGCCCGGCGGGTCCGCTTTGTGGAAACGCAAATCACCGGCTTCGACCTGGCCGGCCGGCAGCTGAAGACCCAGGCTGGACCCATCGGCTACACCCGCCTGGTGCTGGCGCTTGGCAGCGGGCCCAACGACTTCGCCATCCCCGGCCTGGCAGAGCGCGCCATCTCGCTGTACTCGGTCGCAGACGCCGAGCGCGTGTGGGCGGCAGTCAACCACGCTGTCGCCACCGCCGCGACTGCTGCAGATCCCGACCAGCAGCGACGCCTGGCGACCGTGGTCATCGGTGGGGGTGGCGCCACCGGGGTGGAGCTGGCCGGCGAGCTGGCCGAGATGCTGCCAGAGCTGGCCCGCGGCCATCGCCTGGCGCCCGACCGCCCAGTCGTGATCCTGGTCGAGGCTGGCCATACCATCTTGGCCGGCTCCTCCCCGGGGCTGATCGACAGGGCCACCGCGATACTGACCGACCTGGGTGTCCGAGTGCGTACCAGCTCGACGATCGCCGAGGCGACCGCACGGGGCTTGCGGCTCACCGGTGGCGAGCTGGTGGAGGGTGGGGTGTTTGTGTGGGCCGGCGGGATGAAGGCGCCGGAGATCGTGGTGGGGTCCGGGCTGACC
This sequence comes from Actinomycetota bacterium, assembly GCA_046765875.1. GTDB lineage: Bacteria > Actinomycetota > Actinomycetes > Propionibacteriales > Kribbellaceae > DASRHY01. The sequence continues at coordinate 2,024 of JBKPSJ010000065.1, read as the reverse complement.
GTCGGCCACAACGGTCGGGTCAAGGTCGACCAGCATCTGCGCGCGCTGGATCACCCGGAGATCTACGCCGCCGGTGATGTGGCCTCGGTGGTCGATCCACGGTCGGGCCATGTGCTGCCGCCACTGGCCCAGATCGCGCTGGAGGAGGCCGAAACCGTCGCCCGCAACCTCAACGCCGAGCTGGACGACAGGCCGCTGGAGGCATTCACCTTCCATGACAAGGGGTTCGTCGTCTCGGTCGGCGCACGCCGCGGTGTGGCCGACATCGCCGGCATCACCACCGGCGGCCGGCTTGCTCACCTTCTCAAGGACGCCATCGAGTGGGAGTACCGCCAATCTGTCAAGCACTTGCGCGGCTGGGACCCTCTGGGCGTCTGACTGCGGCTGAAGACGGTGCGTCCCACACCACCCCCAGCAGGCACGCCCTAGTTGACAGCACGAGTACCGACCGTCCGCTGGGGCCCGGAAGCCCCCAGGCGACATGCGGCCGGTCGTGCGGACACGGGATGCCAGTCGGCTGATGCTCGGCACGATGCCGCGGCAGTAGACCACGTCCTCGACAAAGACGATCACTACCATGGCCGTTCGCTGTGGTTCGATGCGTTCGAACGCATGCCACCGGCCACCGCGCCCCTCCTGACGTGCGTACTCGCGCTCCCCCGACCTGATCAGGCCTCGATCAACCTCGTGCTCGGTGACGTCGTACGGCATGTCGTCGGTGGCCGGAGGCCGGGCTAGGGAAGGGCTAGGGGTGGAGCCCTGGTGGCGTGGCACCACTGGCGAAACCGCTGCTACAAACGTCCTGTCACAGCGGATGAGCGGCTGCTGCAGCGCGACGTTCCGGACCCCTCCGTGGCGGCCCCGCCGACGACGCGATCCTCGGCGAGACCACGTACGCAACCTGCTCCGCCCAATGAGCCAAGCCCTGGCTTTGCTCAGGTGACAATGAGGGTTGTTCCGTAGACAAGGAGATGCGTCATGGGTCACTGGCAGCTGGATCCGTACCACACGCAGGTCGAGTTCGCCGCGAAGCACCTGGGCATGATGACGGTGCGGGGCCACTTCGCCGAGGTCAGCTCGGTCGCCGACATCGATCCCGACCAGCCGGAGGCGTCATCGGTAGAGGTAACGATTCAGGCGTCCAGCATCCGCACCCACAACGAGACGAGGGACAACGACCTGCGCTCGTCGAACTTCCTCGAGGCCGACAAGTTCCCGACGCTGACGTTCAAGAGCACCAGCGTCGTGTCGGCAGGCACGGACCGCTACACGCTCACCGGCGACCTGACCATCAAGGGCACCACCCGCCCGGTGGCGCTGCAGGTGGTCAAGTACGGGGAGTTCAATGATCCGATGTTGGGACATCGGATCGCCTACAGCGCCAGCGGCCAGATCAACCGCAAGGAGTTCGGCCTGAGCTTCAACGTGGTGCTGGACGGCAGATTCGTGGTCAGCGACGAGATCCAGATCATGATCGAGGGCGAACTCGTCGAGCAGCAGCCGGCAGAAGCCACGAGCGGCTGAATCAGGGCCCGGATCCGGACCCGGCCATGATGGCAAACGCGCCGCCGCGAGTCACAACGCGTCGCGCCCGCCGCCCGATCCTGATCACGGTGCCCACACCGTCCGGGGTTCGGCGCGGTCCAGGCTTGGTCTTGTGGTCCGTGCCGGGATCTAGGCACACTGTTCGTTGAGCGGGCCGCGACAGACCCGGCTGCGGCAGCACGTCGGATGATCACCGCCGGGGCCTTCGAGCCACCCCGGTCCCAGTCCGCGGATTGTGTCGATTCATGTTCCGATCAGCGACGACCAACGTCGCAGCGCAACCGACCTCGGCAGGTTCGGTGTGTGCCCGACCCAGCGGTGTTCAGTGGCGTCCAGCAGGGTGGTGTACGGCGGGCCCGTTGATGGGCGTGGCGTAGACGGATGGGAAGCGGTCATCGCGTGATCGTTTGGAAGACCTCTCACAGTGCTTCTGAAGGAGAACTCACGCGATGACCGCGAACATCAGTATCGACCCTGCC
>JBKPSJ010000064.1:0-7734 GCA_046765875.1 Actinomycetota bacterium | reverse complement strand
GCTCGGTTCCGGTGTGGTGGGGGCTGAGCACAACTATCGCGAGACCGTCTCGCCCTGGTTCCGTTCGATCTTCGTGCTCCAGCCCGATGCCGACAGCATGAGCGCAGCGCCGTTCGCGTTCCAGCTTCACACCGTGATCGGCATGGTCTTGTTCGCGCTGTGGCCGTTCACCCGGCTGGTCCACGCGTTCAGCGCACCCGTCGCGTACCTGTTCCGGCCGTACATCGTCTATCGCAGCCGGGACACCACGGCACCACGACCCCAGCGCCGCGGCTGGGAGCGTAGCGGCAGCTAGACGTTTCGATCCAGCCTGTCAGGCTGCCGGCAGCGTGATCTCCTCGAGCGGCGCGACGTGCACCATCAGGCCGTTGAACGCGACCTCGACGGTGCCCGGGAGTTGCCGGACAACCGTGAGTACCGCCGTACCTCCGAACAGGCTGAAGCGAAGCTGGGGTGCGACGCCGCCACCGCGCTGGGTGTAGACGGGCCGGAAGGGTTTAATCGCGCCCTCGGCGAGTTCGTCAAGTCGTGTCGGATCGTCTTCGACAATGACGTCGAGGGTCGCGATGCGCTCGATACGGCCGAGGACATAGGCTGCCGCCTCGTCCTCGAGCCGGTAGGGCCTGCCTCCGATGAACCGCAGGACCTCGTCGATCGCCGCGTCCACAGAACGGATCGTGGCCAGACTCTGGTCGAGAGATTCGGTGCAGATGACGGGCTTGCGACCCATCGCGGCCAAGATCCGAACGAAGACATCCCATCGTGGAGTGACCCGGCAGCACTCGTAGGCCGACAGGTTGGCGGCGTCCACGCCGCTGTCGGCGGCGACAATGCGTTGCAGCATGCCGAATGCGAAACGCTCGTCGGCCAGGATCTGACCCAGCGGTATCCCGTCGTAGGTGTTGACCGAGCGCGCGTCCGGTAGAGCCATGACATCTGTGATAGCCCATCCGGCGCCGCTCCCGTCGTGCGAACAAGGCGGGGTTGTGGACAACCCTCGCGGCCCGGCCTTCGGAGACCCGCGTGTGAATCGCCTGGCCGAACGACCAAGTCTTGGCCGAACGGCCAGGCGTTTCGCGTGCGTCGAGTGCAGAGGGCTCCGATGGGGGCGGCGTTGGACGCGTTGAGTGACGTCTTGGACGAGGAACTTGCAGGCGCGGGTGCGCTTGGTGCGGTTGGTGGGCAGAGCCTGGAGTTGCTGGAAGCGTCGCTGCGCGCGCTGATCCGCATTCCCGCAACGGTACGGCTAGCGGGTTCCAGGTACGACGAGGCCCGACTCGTAGGCGGCGATGACGGCCTGGGTGCGGTCGCGCAGGCCGAGCTTGCCGAGCAGCCGGCTGACGTGTGTCTTCACGGTCTCGTCGGAGACCACGAGCCGCTCGGCGATCTCGGGGTTGGTCAGCCCCTCGGCGATCAGGCCGAGCACCTCGGTCTCGCGTGGTGTGAGGTTGCCGAGGGCAACGGGCCGCACGGTTTCGCGTGGTCGCTGCCGGGCGAACTCGGAGATCAGCCGCCGGGTCACGGTCGGCGCCAGCAGCCCGCCGCCGGCGGCGATCACCCGTACGGCGTCGAAGAGACGTTCGGCGGTGACGTCCTTGAGCAGGAAGCCGCTCGCTCCGGCCGCAAGTGCGTCGTACACGTGCTCGTCGAGATCGAAGGTGGTGAGCATCAGGATCCGCGGCGAGCCATCGGACGCTGATTCCGCGAGGATGCGGCGCGTTGCCTCGATGCCGTCCAGGACCGGCATGCGGACATCCATCAGAACTACATCGGGCCGCAGCTCACGGCACAACTCGACAGCGGTGGCTCCGTCGGCCGCCGTACCGACGACGTCGAAGTCGGGCTGGGTGCGCAGCAGCGCGCCGAATCCGGCCCGGACGACCTCCTGGTCGTCGACCACGACGATCCGGATCACGGCTCCTCCGCGAGGATCGGCAGTACGGCCTCGACCAGGAAGCCGCCGCCGGGCGACCGGCCGACGGTGAGGGTGCCACCGACCATGGCTGCCCGCTCGCGCATGCCCAGCAGACCGTGTCCGTCACCGGTGGCGTCCGGCCCCGGTCCGTTGTCGCGTACGCGAACCAGCAGCGCCTCGGATGAGTAGTCCAGCTCGACGTCGACCGCGGCGCCCGGTGCGTGCCGGCGTGCGTTGGTGAGGGCCTCCTGAACGATCCGGTACGCCGTCAACTGCACGCCTGGGTCGAGCGCTACGACCCGGCCCTGCACGATCAGCCTGGTGCCGGCACCGCCCGATGCGCGGGCCTCGTCGACCAGTGCGTTGAGCTGTTCGAGTCCCGGCTGCGGCCTGCGCTCGCCGCCGAGGTCGACGGGACCGACGTCCTCGCGGAGCACGCCGAGCAGCCGCCGCATCTCGGTCAGCGCCGAGCGGGCGGTGTCCCCGATCGCGAGCAAGCATTTCGCGCCTTCGGGCGGCATCCCGGGCGTTGTCAGCCGGGCGGTCTCGGCCTGGACCGCGATCATCGAGATGTGGTGCGCGACGACGTCGTGCAACTCGCGTGCGATCCGCGCGCGCTCACCGCGGGCGGCGTGCTCCAGCAGCGTGTCGGCGGTGGCCCGGCTGGCCTGTTCGGAAGCGGCCGCGTCACCGCGGTCACGGACGGCCCCGCCGATGAGTACGGCGGCTGCGAACAGCACGAGCAGTACTGTCTCGCCCGGGCTCGGCCTGCCGAGCGCGAGGACCACGAACGGCAGCAGGAACGCAAGCGCCACCCTTCGCGGTTGGGTCCGGCCGAGCCAGAGCAACGCGATCAGCTGGGCCAGCACACCGGCGACGAACGGCCGCTCGGTCCCGCCGATCAGCACCACGTTGGCCGTAGTGACGGCCAACGTCGCCGCGACCGGATGGGCCGGCAGGAAGGCGACAGGCACCGTGGCCCACAGCCCGAGCAGGATCGCGGTACCCACGTCGGCCCCGGTGGTGCGGCCCCGGTTGCCGGCCTCCACGATCGCGAGCACGACAAGGACGACGGTGACGACGAACATCACGTCGCGGGTACCGCCGATCCAGCGCGTGCTCCTCGCGACCAGCTCGCGGGCCTGACTCACGACACCATTGTCAGCCCGCAACAGGCCGATCCGCGTTCCCCGGGCGGCGTAGCCCTCATGGGGGATGCAAGAGCGTCCCGCTGCGTGACGACGGCGGGCCCGCGCGTCCGTAGCGTTTCGGGACATGACGAGCGTCGAGGTTCGGGAGTTGCGCAAGAGGTATGGAGCCACCGTCGCGGTGGACGGCCTGTCGTTCATGGTCCGGCCCGGCCAGGTGACCGGGTTCGTCGGGCCCAACGGAGCCGGGAAGTCGACGACGATGCGGGTGATCCTCGGGCTGGATGCCCCGGACGGCGGAAGCGCACTGGTCGGCGGGCAACGGTACCGGGATCTGAGCACCCCGCTGACGCATGTCGGCGCCCTGCTCGATGCCGGCGCCGTACATCCCGGCCGGAAGGCACGCGACCACCTGCTCTGGATGGCGTACTACAACGGCCTGCCGGCCCGGCGGGTGGACGAGGTCCTCGAACAGGTGGGGCTGACCGAGGTGGCACGACGCCGGGCCGGCGGGTTCTCGCTGGGGATGCGGCAACGGCTCGGGATCGCCGGCGCGTTGCTCGGGGACCCGCCGGTGCTGTTGTTCGACGAGCCGGTGAACGGGCTGGACCCGGAGGGCATCGTCTGGATCCGCGGGCTGCTGCGGTCGCTCGCGGCCGAGGGCCGGGCGGTGCTGGTGTCCAGCCACCTGATGGCTGAACTGGAGGGCAGCGCCGACCACCTGGTGGTGATCGGACGCGGCCGGCTGATCGCCGACACCACGGTTCGCGAACTGCTGGCGGCCGCGTCCGCGGACCGGGTTGTGCTGCGTACGCCGGACCGGACCCGGGTGATGACCGTGTTCGCGAACGCCGGTGCCGTGGTCGCCGCCACCGACCACGACCAGGTGACCGTTACCGGGCTGACGTCCGAGGGCGTGATCAAGCTGCTGAACCAGAACGGCCTGCCGTTCACCGAGATCGCCGCGCACCGGGCCTCGCTCGAGGAGGCCTACATGGACCTGACCCGGGACGCGGTCGAGTTCGCCGCCCACGCGCGGCCGCGGGAGGCGTGATGAGCACGTTCCTGCACGCCCTGCGCGGCGAGTGGACGAAGTTCCGGTCGGTACGCAGCACGGCGCTGTGCCTGATCGCGGCTGTCGCGGTCACAGTGCTGCTCGAACTGCTCGGAGCGTCGGCCGGGAAGACCGATGCCAATGAGCAGCCGCGGTTCTCCGACGAGGCGTACGTCGTGCATAAGCCGCTGTCCGGCGACGGCACGATCATCGCCCGGGTGGTCAGCCAGCGGAACAGCGGCGAATGGGCGAAGGCCGGCCTGCTCGTCAAGGCCGGGATCACGCCCGGGTCGCCGTACGCCGCGGTCATGCTGACGCCCGAGCACGGCGTCCGGATGCAGGCGAACTTCGACACAGATCTCGCCGGTCCCGCTGTCGCGATGCCGCGCTGGCTCAAGCTGACCCGCGCCGGCAACGTCATCACCGGGTACGAATCGTCCGACGGCCAGACCTGGCGCTCGGTGGGCAGCGTGACCGTGACGCTGCCCCGGGACGCCGAGGTCGGGCTGTTCGTGGCCTCGGCACCGCAATACGTGACCACGCGGACCGGCGGTGGGACGGCCGTGACCATCCGGTCGAGTGTCGGATCGGCGGTGTTCGACTCCGTGACCGTGACGGGCACCCAGCCGGCCGGCGACTGGAGCGGCCAGAGCATCTCCACCGAGCCGTCGAAGGTCAACCCGTCGCTCGGCGTGGCCGATGGGATGACCCGGTCGGGCGGGACCTTCACGATCACCGGATCCGGTGACATCGCCGGGTACGGCATCGCAAGCTGGCGCTCCCCCGGTGACGACGACGTGGTCATGCTCAGCCTGTTCGGCGTCCGGCTCGGGATGATCGCGGTGATCGCGCTCGGGGTGCTGTTCATGACGGCCGAGTACCGCACCGGGCTGATCCGCACCACCCTGGCGGCCGGCCCGCGCCGCGGCAACGTGCTCGCCGCGAAGGCGGTCGTACTCGCCGGGACCGTATTCGTCACCGGGCTGGTCGCGTCGGTCGCGGCCTTCTCCCTTGCGCAACCAGGGCTGCATGGCGGCGGCTACAACCCTCCGGCGTACCCACACGTCTCGCTGACCGATGGACCGGTGCTGCGCGCGGTGTTCGGCACGGCCGCCTTCATGGCCTTGCTCGCGCTGTTCAGCCTCGGCATAGCAGTGATCCGGCGGCGAACCACAGGGGCGATCGTGTTCGTCATCGCGCTCGTCGTGATTCCGCAGATCGTCGCGCCGGTCATCTCGCCCGACGCCGACATCTGGGTCAGCCGGCTCACGCCCATCGCCGGCCTCGCCGTACAGCAGGCGATCACGAACGGCCAGGTGATCGGACCGTGGGCAGGGCTGAGCGTGATGGTCCTGTACGCCATTGCCGCGCTGGGCCTGGCGCAATGGCAGCTCAGCCGCCGGGACGCGTGATGCTTGTCCTGCGAGCACTGCGCGCCGAGTGGACCAAGCTGCGGACGGTCCAGAGCACCGGCTGGATCCTGCTCTGCGTGGCGCTGCTGACGGCCGCGATCGGCGCGTTCGTCAGCTGGGATCTGACGCCGCCGGACTGCGACCGCGCGGACCGGTCGTGCGACTTCGACCTGACCCGGCTCAGCCTGTCCGGGGTATACCTCGGACAGGCCGCGGTGGTCGTGCTCGCAGTGCTCGCGATCACCTCGGAGTACGACGCCGGAATGATCCGTACCACCTTGGCTGCGTGCCCGCGCCGGCTCACCGTACTGGTAGCCAAGGCCGCGGTAGTCGTCTCCGTCGTCCTGCTGGCCGCGGTGGTCAGCGTCGCTCTGTCGCTGGTCGCGGGGCGGGAAATCCTTGCGCGCAACGGATTCATCCCGCGCGCGGGCTACCCGGCGCTGTCGCTGGGCGACGGGTCGACGCTACGAGCCTATGGCGGGACGGTGCTGTACCTCGGCCTGGTCGCGATCGTTGCCCTCGGCATCGGCTTCGTCGTACGGCACACCGGTGGCACGGTGACGCTCGTACTCGGTCTGCTCTACATCGCACCGATCCTCACCATCGCCATCACACAACCGCGCTGGCGCGAGTGGATCGAGCAGGTCTCACCGATGACCGCCGGCCTGGCCATTCAGGCAACCCTCCGGCTGGAGACGCTGTCGATCTCACCGTGGCGCGGCCTCGGCGTCATGGCCCTGTACGCCGCGGGCTCGGCCATCGCCGGGGCCGTGGCCTTCCGGCTCCGCGACGCCTGAGGTCAGCCGTTGAGGTACGTGAGTACGGCGAGCACCCGGCGGTTGTCGTCGTCGGACGGCGGCAGGTCCAGCTTGGCGAAGATGCTGGTGGTGTGCTTCGCGACCGCGCCGTCGCTGACGTGGAGCCGCTGGGCGATGGCGGTGTTGGACCGGCCCTCGGCCATCAGCTCGAGCACCTCTCGTTCGCGGTCGGTCAGCCTGCTCAGCGGCGTGGCGTTGCGGACCAGCAGCTTGGCGATGACCTCGGGGTCCATCGCGGTACCGCCGGACGCGACCCGGCGCAGCGCGTCGAGGAACTGGTCGGCGTTGGACACGCGGTCCTTGAGCAGGTACCCGACGCCGCCCGACCCGTCGGCGAGCAACTCGCGCGCATAGAGCTGCTCGACGTACTGGGACAGCACCAGCACCGGCAGGCCCGGCACCCGCTGGCGGGCTCGCAGTGCGGCCTGGAGCCCCTCGTCGGTGAACGTCGGCGGCAGCCGCACGTCCACGATCGCGACGTCGGGACGCTCGCCGACCAGCGCGCGAAGCAGTTCGGGCGCGTTGTCGACGGCGGCGACGATCTCGAAGCCGTACGCCTCGAGCAGCCGGATCAGCCCGTCTCTGAGGAGGAAGAGGTCCTCGGCGAGGACAATGCGCACGGCAGCTCCATCATGACCATGGTCGGGCCACCCGGTGGACTGTTCAGGGCGAGCACTCCGTCGAATGTAGCGAGTCGTCGCTCGATGCCGAGCAGCCCGGTACCGCGGGACGGGTCGGCGCCGCCGTGCCCGTCGTCGGTCACGCTCATCAGCAGCCGCCCGGTCTCGTACCGCAGGTCGATCCAGACTCTTCGGGCACCGGAGTGTTTCGTCGCGTTGGCCAGCGCCTCGGACACGGCGAAGTAGCCCGCCGACTCCACCGGCAGCGGCAGCCGGCCGGGCAGATCCGTCGTGACCTCGGTGGGCAGCGGGCCGTCCAAGGCCAGGGCGCGGATCGCGTCGGCCAGGCCGCGGTCGGCCAGCACCGGCGGGTGGATGCCGCGGACCAGGTCGCGAAGTTCGCTGAGCGCCTTCGCGGAGGCCTCCCGTACCTCGGCGAGCAGCGCCTTGGCGGCCGCCGGGTTCTCCTCGACCAGCTTCTCGGCGGCACCGAGGTTCATGCCCATGGCGACGAGCCGCGCCTGTGCGCCGTCATGCAGGTCCCGCTCGATCCGGCGCAGTTCCGCGGCCTGGGCATCGACCACGTCCGAGCGGCTCTCGGACAGTTGCCGGACCCGCAGCGCGAGCGTGGCGCTCGCGGTAGGGGCGAGGAGTACCCGGGTCCAGCGGCCGTGCAGGCGTAGCATCCGGGGAGCGGTTGCCAGGCCGAGCACGATGTACCCCAGGCCGAGTGTCGCGGCGAGCCAAGCCGTCACGGGGTCGTTGAC
>JBKPSJ010000063.1:0-4146 GCA_046765875.1 Actinomycetota bacterium | reverse complement strand
GTGCTGGACTTCCTCCGCAGGCGCTTGTTCGGGCCGATGGAGCTGACCGAGGCGACCTGGGGCAGCTCGCCGGAGGGCATCACCCTCGGCGGGTTCGGGCTCAGCCTGACCACCGAGAGCCTGGCCCGGTTCGGCCAGCTGCTGCTCGACCAGGGCCGGTACGACGACCGGCAGCTCGTCCCGGCCGACTGGCTCGCCGCGGCGACCAGCAAGCAGGTGCCGAACGACAACCAGGACAACCCGGACTGGAAGCAGGGCTACGGATATCAGTTCTGGCGAAGCCGGCACGGATACCGGGCAGACGGCGCGTTCGGCCAGTACTGCATCGTGCTGCCGGAGTCCGACACGATCGTCGTCACCACCGCAGCCACCACGGAAATGCAGGAGATGCTCGACATCATGTGGTCGGTCCTGCCGGACGCGCTCGGCGACGTACCGCTTCCGGAATCCCGCGTGGAGGCTGCCTTGCGCGATCGGCTGGCCAGGCTCGAGCTACCGCCGCCTTCCGGCTCTGGGGAGACGCCCGCCGATCTGGCCGGCCGTACGTACACCGTCGACAATCCGGACGACAACGGCCTGGAGCGGATCGACCTCGGGCCCGAGGTGACCGTCACCGTCGGGTTCGGGGGCTCCCGCGCCGACGTCGTGTGCGGCACGGGCGAGTGGCGCGACCAGGCCGTCGAGATCGACGGCTCCCGGGCCGCCGCCAGCGCGGTCTGGGTCGACGGCCGGCTCGTGGTGACGATCAGGTTCACCGGTACGCCGTACTGCACCACCTACGAGTGCACCTTCGACGGCGACCGGGTGCGGGTGGACGGATCGGTGAACGTAGTGATCGCGGCGATGCCGCAGGACACGCGGCAGAGCGGCCGGCGCGGCTGAGGATGTCACAAACGGGGACCGGCCCGTGTCCGCAAGTGGTGAACACACCAGGGAGGACACGATGAAGGTTCTGGTTGCCGGCGCCACCGGGGCGCTGGGCAGGGTATTGGTACCGCAGTTGATCGCCGCCGGGCACCAGGTGACGGGGATGACCCGTTCGGAGACCGGACGGGCGGCGCTGCGCAAGGTGGGTGCGGACGTCGTCGTCGCGGACGCGCTTGACGGTGCCGCGGTGAAGGACGCCGTGGCCGCCGCCGCACCCGAGGTCATCGTCCACCAGCTGACCGCGCTGAAGGGCGACATCAGCTTCAAGAAGTTCGACGAGAGCTTCGCGCTGACCAACCGGTTGCGTACCGAGGGCACCGACCACCTGATGGCGGCGGCGCGTGCGGCCGGTGTGCGGCGGATCGTCGCCCAGTCGTTCGCGGCCTGGAACCTGGCGCGTACCGGCGGGCCGACCAAGACCGAGGAGGATCCGCTGGACCCCGACCCGGTTCCGGCGAGCCGCGAGACTATGGCGGCTATCAAGCACGTCGAGGCGGCTGTGACAAGCGATGCCGCCATCGAGGGCTTGGCACTGCGGTACGGCGGCTTCTACGGCCCCGGCTCGATGCTCAGCAAGAACGGCGAGATGGTCGAGCAGATCCGCAAGCGCAAGCTGCCGATCATCGGCGACGGTGCCGGCGTGTGGACGTTCATCCATTTCGTCGACGCGGCCTCGGCCACCGTACGGGCCGTCGAGCAGGGCGCGCCCGGGATCTACCAGATCGGCGACGACGACCCCGCCCCGGCGGCGGTCTGGCTGCCCGAACTGGCCCGGATCCTCGGCGCGAAGCCGCCCCGGCGGGTGCCGGTGTGGCTGGGCCGGCTGGCCGCGGGTGAGCTGGGCGTGTCGATGTTCACCAAGATCCGCGGCGCGGACAACACCAAGGCCAAGCGTGAGCTGGACTGGACGCTGAAGTACCCGTCCTGGCGACAGGGCTTCCACGACGGCCTGTAGTCGGAGTACTTGGTCAGTCGGCCATCGAGGCGAGCCCGGCCACGATCACCCGCAGGCCGAACTCGAACCGGTCGTCGCCGCCACCCGCGGTGAGGGCGGTTGCGAGCGAGACGATGTTCGGGAACCGGTCCTTCGGCAGCGATGCGAAGTATGCCGACAGCTCGCGGACGAACTTCTCGATGTCCTCTTGCGCCCATTCCGACGCGCCCTGCACGGACTCCTCGAACGCGACCGCGCAGACATAGAGCGGCAACAGATCGACGGCGAAGGCGACGACCTGGTCCGGCAGCCTGCCCGCGCGCATGATCGCGATCATCCGCTCGGTACTGGTCAGGGTGTGCTCGCCGAGCGGGATCTGCCCGATCGCGGCCCGGGCCAGACCCGGGTACGACCGCAGCTGTAGGAATGTGGCGCGCATCGCGTCGACGAGTTGCTCCTGCCACTTCGCGGGATCCGGCTCGGGTACGTCGATACCGGCGGCCACCCGGTCGAGCATCAGCTGGTCGAGCTCCTGCTTGTTCGCGACATGCGCGTACAGCGAGGCGGCGCCGGTACCGAGCGCCTGCGCGACCCGGCGCATCGACACCGCCTCGTACCCCTCGGCGACCACCAGCTCGAGCGCGGCGTCGACGATCCGCTCCTGGCTGAGCGGCTGCTTGACCGGCCTGCGGGCGGGGGTGCGAGGACCGAACCATGGTGCCTTCGGAAGATCCATGACGAACAGTGTACTTGACGCGAACAGTGTTTGTCTGTAGAACGGTGTTCGTAAACTTCGAACACCGTTCCAAGGAGACACTGCGATGACCACCACAGTCACCACTGGCGCAGCGCAGGGCACCGCTCCGGCCGCGCCGTCTGTCACCCCATACCGCTGGCGCTGGTTCGTCCTCGGCCTCGTCCTGATCGCGGAGATCATGGACCTGGTCGACGCCACGGTCGTCAACATCGCCGCCCCGTCGATCCATGCGGAGCTGGGCGGCTCCACCACCGGCATGCAGTGGATGCTCGCCGGATACACGCTTTCGTTCGCCGTCGGCCTGGTCACGTTCGGCCGGCTCGGCGACTCGTTCGGCCGGCGCCGGCTGTTCGTGATCGGCGCCGCCGGGTTCGGGATCGCCTCCGCGCTGTGTGGGCTGGCCACCTCGCCGGAGATGCTGATCGCGAGCCGGTTCGCGCAGGGCATGCTCGGCGCGGTGATGATTCCGCAGGGCCTGGCCATCATCAAGTCGGTCTTCCCCACCGACGAGATCGGCAAGGCGTTCGCGATGTTCGGCCCGATCATGGGCCTGTCAGCCGTCGGCGGCCCGATCCTGGCCGGCGTGCTGATCGACGCCAACTGGTTCGACGCGGGCTGGCGGATGATCTTCTGGATCAACGTCCCGTTGGCCGTGTTCGCCGTCATCGGCGCGCTACGGGTGATGCCGGAGTTGCGGAACCGGTCCGCGGGCAGGCTCGACCTGATCGGCGTACTGCTGCTCACCACCGCTTCGGCGATGCTGATCTACCCGCTGGTGCAGGGCCGTGAGTACGGCTGGCCGGCCTGGACCTTCGTACTGATGGCCGCCTCGCTGCCGATGTTCGCGCTGTTCGCACGCAGCGAGCGCCGGTCGCACTATCCGCTGATCGAGCCGTCGCTGATGCGCAACCGCTCGTTCGTCGCCGGCCTGGCCGTGATCACGACGTTCTTCCTGGCGATGTCGGGCTTCATGCTGGTGTTCAACCTGTTCACGCAGCTCGGCCTGCACTACTCGCCGCTGCGCGCCGGGCTGGCGCTGGTGCCGTTCTCGGTCGGCATCGCGATCGGCGCCGGGCTGTCCGGCGGGCTGCTGGCGCCGAAGCTGGGGCGCAAGGCGCTGCAGATCGGCGTCGCGGTGATGGGGATCGGGATGGTCGGCGTCTGGATCACGCTGCACCTGGCCGGCCCCGGCGCCACCGCCTGGGACTTCGCGCCGGCGACGCTGCTGGCCGGGCTCGGCGCAGGGATGGTGTTCGCGCCGCTGTTCGACATCATCCTGGCCGGGGTGAGCAACGAGGCCGCGGGCTCGGCCTCCGGCGTGCTGACCGCCATGCAGCAGTTCGGTGGTGCGGTCGGCGTCGCGGTGATCGGCACCCTGTTCTTCCAATTGCTGCCGGAGCGGATGTTCCTCGGCTCGATGCAGGCGACCACGCTGGTCGCTGCCGGGTTATTCGTCGTCAGCCTGGCCGTCACCTTCCTGCTGCCGAAGCGGGCGAAGGAAGGCGCCATGGCGCACTGAGGGTTCGTG
>JBKPSJ010000062.1:0-3339 GCA_046765875.1 Actinomycetota bacterium | reverse complement strand
TCCATGTGTTCGTTGAGGACGGTCGACGGCGAGAGGCAGTTGACCCGCACGCCCGCCGGTCCGACCTCGTTGGCGACCTGTTGGGAGAACACGATGATGCCGGCCTTGGCTGCCGCGTAGGCGATGGGCGCCCCGCCCGGCTTGCGGGCTGCGGCGGACGTCATGGTGATGATCGACCCTTGGTTGCGTTCGATCATGCCGGGGAGGAAGGCCTTGACGGTCAGGAACGTGGAGGTCAGGTTGCGGTCGACGTCGGCCTTCCATTCCTCCTCGGTGATGTCGAGGATCGGTTGGGGCTGGCGGCCGCCGCCGGCGAAAGCGGCCAGCACGTCGACCGGGCCGAGCTGTTGCTCGACGTTGGCGCGCATCGCGTCGAGCGCTGCGGCGTCGGTGCAGTCGGCCGGTGCCGGCATCGCGTCGGCGCCGCCGTTGCGGAGCTCGGCGACGACCGCGTCGATGGCGGTTTGGTCTCGCCCGTTGACCGCGACCTTTGCATGGTTGGCGGCGAGCGCACGGCAGGTGGCTGCGCCCAGTCCCCGGGAGCCGCCGGTGACGACGGCGACTTTGCCTGCGAGGTCCGGGTAGGTCGCCATCCCGGCCGCACCTGGGGCATCCCGCGGCGGGAGGTGGGTTGTCATCTATGCTCCTCCGTTCCTGTTTCAGCGCTGCGGATCTCGCCGAACGCCGTAGTCGCCCAGGCCGTGTTCGAGCGTCGCGAGCGCGTTGCGACCCTGGGTGCGCACCGCCCGGACCAAGGAGGGGTTGCGCCTGCCGGCAACGATCTGGGCTCTGGTGTAGGCGAGGAGCGCCCGGTGGACACCCATGAGTGCGTTGGCGGCTACCCACGGGGCGACGTCACCGTGTCGTGCCCGTGTCTCGTCCGCGAGGAGCGCGGCGAGGGATTCGGTGTAGCGCGCCATGATCTCGTGCTCACGGGCGAGCAGGGCGGGGCTCTCGGTGAGCATGCGGGTGAGATCAGCGAGCTGTTCGACGGCGTCTGGGTCGGTCTGGGCGAGCAGCCCACGCGGTGCGAGCACGAAGCGACCGAAGGCTGTGAGGATCGACTCGCCTGAGGTTCGCTGGCGGATCGCGGCCAGCAGCTCATCCTCGAACGTGTCTACCCGCCAGTAGACGAGATCCTCCTTGGTGGGGAAGTGGTTGAAGACGGTCGTCTCCGAGACATCGGCCTGGCGGGCGATCTCGGCAATGGAGACGTGGTCGAACCCGCGCTCAGCGAACAGCCTCCGGGCGGTCTCCGCGATCAGCTCGCGGGTCTGGATTTTCTTGCGCTCACGCCGCCCCAGCTCCGGGGCCACCACCAGCGTCATCGATCGATCCGCGTTTGCCGACACAGTATTGAGGTTACCCCAACTTTGTAGTCACAAAACCTTCGCCGTTACGCCCGTCCTTCTTCACCGGCGCCCCCCGTCGATGGGGGGCTACTGGCGGGACAACCTTCTTCCGGCGAGGAACCGACGCCCTGCCCTCGCTCTTCGGACTGGAACGCGCCGAGCACGCGGAGCTCACCGCATCGCTCGCACCCGGCGGTAGGGGATGCTTCACCGCTGAACTTCTCCCACCTACCGTTCGCGGAGGTGGGCTCGCAAGTCATCGAGCGTCTCTAGGCGGGGCGGTCGGCCCTGCCTCGCGGCGGCTAGGAGTTGCGCGTCAATGTCGAGCGCGGCGTTGGCCAGATCCGCCAGGGCAAGCGCGGGAATCGCGAGCAGGTCGACGAGCCCAAGGGCCGCTCTCACCGGGCCGGCGTCGACGTGCGCGCAACGGAGGTTGCCCGCCGATCCTGTAGCGCCGCCGAGCAACGTCGCATCGACCTCGCGCTGGAGGAGCCACGCCTCGACCGTTGCCCGCGCTACGTCTCTGTGGGCGCATGCGTCCACGACCTTCCGCACCGCGTCATGGAGCTCGGGATAGACCCTCCAGATGGTCGCCGGGCCCGGCGTTGGCGGCGCCTGGCTTGTCCCTTCCAGAACGCGCAAGACGTCACCGACATCAGCAACGAGCGTCTCGGCGGCCACCAGCACTTGGTCCGTCGTAGACGCATGGAGCAGCGAGGCAACACACGCCTCGAGGTCGTCCGGGCGCGATCGAAATCGATCTACCAGTCGGATGCTCTTGGCCGGCCCCTCATCGAAGTACACCTGATTCGCAAGGGCTAGGCACTCCCACGCCGAGACAAGCACAGCCAAGGCGTGGGCGCGCGCACTGACGACGCTCGCCCGGCCGAACCTTGTGAGCTGCGCCAACTGGCGTACCAACTCGCCGTACTGGCCCACGGCGCGCTCGAGCATGCGTGGGGCCGCGGCGGCTTGCTGGAGCTCGATGACCAGGGCCTTCAATCGATCCAAATGGTCGACTGCCTCGTCGGATCGTGCGTAGACGGGCCGGGCATCGGCGACCACTGCGGGAGCGAATGCCCAGCCGCGAGCAGTGCCATCAGCGAAGCCTCGCAGCTTCGGCCACGGCAAGGGCCAAAAGTCGCCAAGTCGACCACCGACGAGTAGCGACTGTGCCAGCGGCGGGTCACACCCCTCCGCCGGAACGTAGAAGATGTCGAGGTCGGACTCAGCTGAGGCGGTGCCTCTGGCCCATGACCCGTAGTAGGCGACAAGGTCGACGTCGTTCGGACATCGCTCACGGACGTGCGCAGCGAGAACTTCAGCAACAGCGGGGCCTTCCGGCATCGCCACACAGTCACAGGTCCAGGTCTGCCGTGCTCGACCACCGCGCGCGTCGCGTGCGTGGCGACATGGCCATTCTCGTCGACACTGCGCCCATCGACGGGCAGCGTGATGGGGTGCCTCGCTCGACCCGTCCGGGTGCGAGCGGCCAGGCGGGCCGAATCCCAGAAGTCGGTCGTGAACCGCACCGGCTGTGTGACGAGATGGCCGTTACCTGGACAGCGTCTGTTGGCCGCCACCGGGCAGATCCCGGTGGCCGCCCACACCCGTCAATCGGTCGCGAGGTCGACGCGCACGCATCCGGCGTTCTGTCGCGAGCGAGCCGCTTGTCGTGAAGACCGCGGCGGTGGTCACAACCGTCGGCGACGTCCTCGGCCGGCGTGATCGGCTGGCCGTGCCTGGACTTGCGTTGTCGGTGTTCGAGCGAGGTGAAGCGATCAACCGGTGCGACGGCGTCACGAGCATTGCGGATTGGGGGCGATGCGGACGCCGTCCGCATCGCTGGCGACACTAGGGGGTGAAATCGCCCCGCCTCGCATGTGAAGCTGTTCACGAGCAACGGAGGGGCATCATGACGGGACGGAAGCCACCGGGGATGACCTGGGAGACTTGGATCGATCGCCAGATCCGCCAGGGCATGGAG
>JBKPSJ010000061.1:0-2913 GCA_046765875.1 Actinomycetota bacterium | reverse complement strand
ATCGAGAGGAACGACGTGGCAGGAAGCGATGAACTGAGCGTGGTGTTCGCGGCGCTAGCGGACCCCACGCGGCGGGCGATTCTCGTCGAGCTGGCGGGGCGCGATGTGACGGTCACCGAGCTCAGCGCGCCGTTGCCGATGTCGATGCCGGCCGTGTCGCGCCACCTGAAGGTGCTCGAGCACGCCGCCCTCATCTCGCGCACGCGGTCGGGCAAGTGGCGTACGAGCCACCTCGAGACCGCCCCGCTTCGCGAGGCAGCCGACTGGATCGATCGCTTCAGGCGCTTCTGGGACTCGTCCCTCGACCGCCTCGACGCTCACCTCGCGGCGGTCCAGGCCGCCGAGCGCGCCGACAAGAAGGAGCATTGATGAACACCGAAACGCCACAGCTCGCCGTCGCGCGCGTGTTCGACGCACCCCGAGCGCTGGTCTTCCGGGCCTTCACCGATCCGGACCACCTCGCGACGTGGTGGGGGCCGAGCGGCAACTCGCTGCCACGGGACGAGATCGCCTTCGACGTGCGCCCCGGTGGCTTCCAACGCTGGACCGAGGTCGCCGCCGCCGAGCCCGACCTCCGCGTCCAGGTCTACATCGACCTGACCGACGTTGCCGACGGCGCCCTCCTCGAAGGCGTCATGCACGTCTCCGGCCGGCTGCAGGAGGGCCTGGAGCCATTCGAGACGAGGTTCCGGATCGAGTTCCACGACGAGCCCGACGGACGGACCCGACTCGAGATCCGCCAATGGCTTCCCGCCCACCTGGCCGGGCCCAGCAACCAGGGCTGGCTCGAGGCCTTCGAGAAGCTGGACGCCACCTTGCTCCACCTCCAGGCCGCCCCGGCCGACGTCGAGGTGTAGCGCCGTGGCCAAGCTCGTCTACCTCACCAACGCATCCCTCGACGGCTACATCGAGGACGAACACGGCGCCCTCGACTGGGCTCCGCCGGACGACGCCGTCTTCGTGTTCATCACCAAGCTCATGCGGTCCGCAGGCACGTACCTGTACGGACGGCGCCTCTACGAGACGATGTCCGGCTGGGAAACCAACCCTGCCCTCGCCAAGCAGTCCGACCTCACGGCCGACTTCGCGAGCGTCTGGCAGGCAGCGGACAAGATCGTCTACTCCACGACCCTGACCGCGGTGTCGACGGCCACCACCCGCCTCGAACGCGACTTCGACCCCGCCGCAGTCCAGGAACTGAAGGCCGCAGCCACCAGCGACCTCACCATCGGCGGGGCCAACCTGGCCGCCCAGGCCTTCGCAGCAGGCCTGGTCGACGAATGCCAGCTGTTGGTCTGGCCCATGATCCTCGGCGGCGGCAAACCGGCCCTGCCCGCGGGCATCCGCACCAACCTCGAGCTCCTCGACGAACACCGATTCGACAACGGCGTACTACACCTCCGCTACCACATCCCAACATGACCGCACCCCCGGACCCCTGCCTCAGAAGTGCCGGTGGATGACGGTTCGGGCGGGGTGTCGAGCTACTCAGCATCCGCACGCTGCATGACGAGATGGCCATGTCCGGGCAGTTTCAATTGGCCGCCGGCGGGCAGATGCTGCTGGCCGCCCACGGGCGGGGTCCACCGGGCGCGGCACAGGGGCCCGAAGAATCAGCGGTTGCTACGCCAACCGAACCTTCGGAGCCCTGTGGAGCCCAACGCTACGCGCATGTGCGCGCTCCTCGTCGCCATGGCTGATGTGGTTGTCCTCGCGGTCGATGACCAGCGCCGTGAAGCGATCTGTGTGCATGTCGAACAGCGCGTGGAGCGGCCCGTCTGCGCCGAGTGCGGCACGGCTGCGTGGGTGAAGGACTGCCCGTGGTCGAGTTGGTCGATCTGGGCTGCTTCGGTCGGCCGGCCCGGCTGATGTGGCACAAGCATCGCGGGTGCTGCCCCGAGCTGGCCTGTCCGGTCGGGCGTGGACCAGCCAGGACCGCCGCATCGCTGCGCCGAGGCTGGCGATGACCGACCGGGCCGGTCGGTGGGCAACGCTGCAGGTCGGCCGACAGGGCCGCACCGTGGCCGAGGTCGCCCGCGAGCTGGGCTGTGACTGGCACACCATGAACGACGCCGTGATCGCGTACGGCACGCCGCTGGTCGAGGACCCCACCCGGGTCGGGGCCGTGACCGCGGTCGGGCTCGACGAGATGCTCTTCGCCCGCCCAGGACCCTGGCGCACCCAGGCCTGGTCAACCACGATCGCCGATGTGGCCGCGGGCCGGCTCCTCGACATCATCCAAGGCCGCGCCCGCCACCGTCGCCGCCAGACCGACCAGCCATAGGGGCCGGGTCTCGAGGGCGGAGCGGCGGGTCCGAACGGGTTGGAGAGCTGTCATCGAAGCGACGCGGTGGATCTCAGGTGGCCGGGACCGTGAGGGCGTCGAGCCATGCCTGCCACTGGGCCCGGGCCCGATCGACGTAAGCCGGGGCGTCGTCGGAGAACAGGTAGCCCGACACGTTGGCGCCGGTGACACCGTCGCCCCGGTCGTAGGCATAGAGCGCCAGGTAGCCGGGGACCGAGCCGCCGAGCCGCAGCAGCATGTGGTGGGCATCGGACAGCTGGTCGACCTCGCCCTCCACCTCGCCCTCCAGCCCCTGTGCCGACACCTGAATGTTCCCGTCGGCAACGCCCAGCGCGTCGCGCATGGCCGACAGCACGACCTCCGCGCTGCCCTTCTTCTCGGCGACGACGTTGAACGGCGTGACCGTCTGGCCGGGGAAGTGGGTGAGGTAGAGCCGCAGGTGCTGGAAGAACGGCGTCCAGCCCTTGCCCATCTCGTCGAAGAACTCCTGCTCCCAATCGGCTCCGGTGCCGAACGCGCTGGTCACGACCCGCACGATGCAGGTGCCCCCGGAGGTGGCTTCGACCAGGAACTCAGTGGCCAGCGGGGTGACCGCGGCATCCTTGTCC
>JBKPSJ010000060.1:0-4405 GCA_046765875.1 Actinomycetota bacterium | reverse complement strand
GGGTCCATCACCGCCGGCAGGGCCAGTCGGCCCGGCGTCACCGTGGAGAAGCCTCCGTTGCGGTCGGGTGTCCACTGCATCGGCGTGCGCACGCCGTCGCGGTCTCCGAGCCAGATGTTGTCGCCCATGCCGATCTCGTCGCCGTAGTACAGGATCGGGGAGCCGGGCAGGCTGAGCAGCAGTGCGGTGAACAACTCCATCTTGTTGGTGTCGTTGTCCAGCAGCGGGGCGAGCCGGCGGCGGATGCCGATGTTCGCCTTCATCCGCGGGTCCTGCGCGTACTCCGACCACATGTAGTCGCGGTCCTCGTCGGTGACCATCTCCAGGGTCAGCTCGTCGTGGTTGCGCAGGAAGATGCCCCACTGGCAGGTTTCCGGGATCTCCGGGGTCTGGGCCAGGATCTCCGAGATCGGGAACCGGGACTCGCGGCGTACGCCCATGAAGATCCGCGGCATCACCGGGAAGTGGAACGCCATCTGGCACTCGTCGCCGCCGTCGGAGCGGTCGCCGAAGTACTCGACCACGTCGGCCGGCCACTGGTTCGCCTCGCACAGCAGCACCCGGTCGGAGTAGTTCGCGTCGACCTCCTTGCGGATCAGCTTGAGGAACTCGTGAGTGCGGGGGAGGTTCTCCGAACTGGTGCCCTCTTCCTCGTACAGATACGGCACTGCGTCAAGGCGGAACCCGTCGACTCCGAGGTCGAGCCAGAACTTGAGCGCCTCGATCATCGCGTTCCCGACCGCCGGGTTCTCGAAGTTGAGGTCCGGCTGGTTGGAGTAGAAGCGGTGCCAGAAGTACTGGCCCCGGAGCGGGTCCCAAGTCCAGTTCGAGGTCTCGGTGTCGACGAAGATGATCCGCGCGTCGGCGTACTGGTCATCGGTGTCCGACCACACGTAGAAGTCACCGAACGGGCCGTCCGGGTCCGACCGCGACGCCTGGAACCAGGGGTGCTGGTCGGACGTGTGGTTCATCACAAAGTCGACGATCACCCGGATGCCGCGGGTGTGCGCGGCCTCCAGGAACTGCCCGAAGTCGGCGATGCTCCCGACCTCGGGCATCACGTTGGTGTAGTCGGATATGTCGTACCCGCCGTCGCGCAGCGGAGAGGGATAGAACGGCGGCAACCACAAACAGTCCACACCGAGCCACTCGAGGTAGTCGAGCTTCTCGGTCAGTCCTTGCAAGTCTCCGATTCCGTCGGCGTTGGAGTCCTTGAAGGACCGGACCAGCACCTCGTAGAACACCGCGCGTTTGAACCACAGCGGATCGCTCTTGGGAAGTCCGTGGTGCTGGTCGGGCAACAGGTCGGTCACGCTCACCTCCATCTGTGATCCCCTCGAAGGCCCAACCTAGACCCTTGTCGTCGGCAGGTCAGCGAGGGCGCGTTTCCGACACCCTGCCAGGGTCGGCGACGCCTTGGGAACGCCTTGGGAACATCGTCACGCATACAGCGGTGGCCCGGCTCGTCGAGAGCCGGGCCACGCGTGTTGTCACTATTGCTCGTGTATTTGCTATCGCAGGGCAGGCTCTGGTTCGGGGGTCTTGTCGGAGGGCTTCGATCCCGATTCCGACACGCCGAACCGGTCGTATACCTGCCGCAGCCAGGCCGGCGACCACCAGGCCCAGCGGCCCATCAGCCGCATCGCGGCCGGCACGAGTACGCCGCGCACCATCGTCGCGTCGATCAGCACCGCGAGCCCCGCGCCCAGCCCGAACAGCTGGATGAAGCTCACCGAACTGGTGCCGAAGGCAAAGAAGCTGACCGCGAGGATGACCGCCGCCAGCGACACGATCCGCCCGCTGCGGGCCAGCCCGTTGATCACCGCGGTCCGGTTGTCGGCACCGGCGTCGTGCATCTCCTTGATCCGGCTCAGCACGATCACCTCGTAGTCCATCGACAGCCCGAACGCGATGCAGAACAACAGCAGCAACATGCTGGTGTCCAACGGGCGCGGCGTGAATCCCAGCCACCCCGACAGGTGCCCGTCGGAGAAGACCAGCACCATCGCGCCGAGCGTCGCCGACAGCCCGATCACGTTCAGCACCAGCGCGCGCAACGGCTGCAGCACGCTGCCGGTGAACAAGAACAGCAGCAGGAACGTCGTGAGCGCGATCAGCCCCGCCGCGAACGGCAGCCGCGACCCGATCGCGTGCTGGCTGTCGACGAACTCCGCCGTCGGGCCGCCGACCAGGAAGGCGATGCCAGCGGGACCCGGTGTCGCCCGGACCTGCTTCATCACCGCGATCGCCTCGTCGGAGTGGTCGTCGTACGGCGTGACCACGGCGAGCCGCTGCGCGTCCGGGCGGGCCAGTCGCGCATCGGCCGGTGAGGTTGCCGCGAGCATGCCGTGGATGTACGTGCCGGCGCTGGACTCGACCCGCTCGACACCCGCGAATCTCGACAGCCCCGCGGCGTACGTGCCGATCGCGTCCGGTGACGCTGTCTGCGCACCGAGGACCGTGATCGCGTTCGTGTCGTCCGCGCCGAAGTCGTTGCGCAGCGCGTCGCCCACGACCCGGCTGCTCGCCGACGCCAGCACCCGGTCGTCCGGCGTTCCGAACTCGACCCGCAGCAGCGGGCTCGCGAGCAGCAGCAACGCGGCCAGCACCGGTACGGCGGTCAGGCCCGGCCGGCGCATCACGGCTCCGGCCAGCCGGCCCCAGAACGGCGCCACCGTGCTCGGCACCCCCTTGGCCCACGGCAGCCGGCCCGCGTTCACCCTCGTGCCGAGAACCGCGAGCACCGCCGGCAGTACGACCACCGCCGCCGCCATGGCGATCAGGATCACCCCGATGCCGGCGTACGCGAACGAGCGAAGGAAGAACAGCGGGAACAGCAGCAACGCTGACAGCGCCACGGCCACCGTGGCGCCGCTGAACACGATCGTCCGGCCCGCCTTCTCGACCGTACGGACCACGGCCTCATCGACCGACAGGCCGTTGCCCAGTTCCTCACGGAAGCGGCTGACCACCAGCAGCGCGTAGTCCACCGCCAGGCCGAGTCCGAGCCCGGTCGTCAGGTTGATCGCGAACACCGACACGTCGAACGCGGATCCGAGCAGCGACAACTCGGCGAAGGTGCCGAAGATGGCGATCACGCCGATCACCAGAGGCAGCAGTGCCGCGACCACGCTGCCGAAGGCGAACAGAAGCAGGACCATGATGATCGGGATCGCGATCGATTCGGCGACCGCGAGGTCCTCGCGAACCTGGGTGTTCACGTCGCGGAACACGCCGGACTGGCCGCCGATGTCGACCTTCAGACCGTCGTGACTGCCGCCGTAGGTCTGCTTGATCCGGTCGGTCACCTCGCGCTGGTGGTCGAAGCTTCCCGGGATCGAGGCGACCACGAGCGCCTTCGTGCCGTCTTCGGATCGCATCGACGGCGCCTTGGTCGTCCAGTACGACGCGACATCGGTCAGCCCCGGCTCACGGGCGAGGCGCTCGGTGAGCCGCAGCCCGGCCGCGCCGGCCTGGTCGACCGGGCGGCCGGCGTCGGCCAGCAGCACCAGGTCGCTCTGGCCGCCGAACTTCTGGACCAGGATGTCGTTGGCCCGGGTCGAATCCGAGCCCGGGTCCTGGAATCCGCCACCTTGCAACTTCCCGAACGCCCCTACCCCGACCACCGCCGCGGCGGCGAGAACGAGCACCGCGGCGACCAGGACCAGCCGCGCTCGTCGTACGACGAACCCTCCCAAGCGATGCAGCATGTCCGACTCCTATGAGAGCTCTGCGATGTGTACAGATGTAAACTTTGTGGGTGTTAACTTGCCATGCATGTTGACGGGTGTCAACATCTTTTGTCATGAGTTCACGTCCCGCGTACCACCACGGCGACCTGCGCAACGCGCTGGCCGACGCGGCCTCCCGCCTGGCCGAGCGCGGCGGGCCGGACGCGGTGACGATCCGCGCCGCCGCCCGCGAGGTCGGCGTCACGCCGACGGCGGCGTACCGGCACTTCTCCGGGCACGAAGGGCTGCTCGAGGCGGCCAAGCACGCATCGCTGGCCCGGATGTCCACGGCGATGCGGAAACGACTCGCAGCGGTGCCCGACGAGCCGGACCCGGTCGAGTCGGCGATCACCAGGCTGGAGGCGATCGGTTACGGGTACGTCGACTTCGCCCTCGCCGAGCCCGGGCTGTTCCGCACCGCGTTCTGTCAGGGAGTCGAGGGCAAGGACCTGAACGACCCGGCCAACCGCGATGACCCGGACAACCCGCACGTACTCCTGCTCGGGTTGATCGACGAGTTGGTGCGACTCGGGTTCCTGGCCGAGGAGCAGCGTCTCGGCGCGGAGATCGGCGCCTGGTCGATGGTGCACGGACTCGCCATGCTGCTGATCGACGGGCCGCTGGCGGCGCTGCCGCCGGCCGAACGCGACGCCGTCGTCGACCAGACGCTGAGC